>JAFTCN010000029.1 GCA_017454675.1 Clostridia bacterium | reverse complement strand
GCCCCGCGCCGGAGGCGCCGGCCCCGCTGCTCCGCCGCGGGCTGCTCGTGCGTCACCTCTGCCTTCCCGGCCGCCGCCGCGACTCGCTCGAGGTGCTGCGGATCCTTTCGGAGACCGTTCCGCCCGACGGGATAGTGCTCAGTCTGATGTCGCAGTACACTCCAGACTTCTACTCCGGCAGCGACCGGGCCCTCCACAGGCGTCTTACGACATTCGAGTACGACTCTGTCGTCGGCGCCGCGTGCGACCTCGGTTTTTCGGGATATATGCAGTCTCCCGGCTCGGCCGACTCAGGCTACACTCCTTATTTCCCCGACCGTCTGACCGTCAGTCTGACCGCAGGTCTGTGATCCTCTGGGGGCGGAGCTGCTTTTGTCACTGATAATTATGCTGGTCAATCGCAGAAAAGCGCGATTTAACTATTGACAAACCGGAACAATTTTGGTATAATATCTGCTGTCCGCCGAGGACGGCGGCATAGCGGTATCGCCAAGCGGTAAGGCAACGGACTCTGACTCCGTCATTACCTAGGTTCGAATCCTAGTACCGCTGCCATGTTAAGCCCCTGCCGGGAACGGCAGGGGCTTTTGACGGTACAAAAAACGATTCAGAAGGAAACGTATATGAAAAAACAGCTGAGAGGCAGTCTTGTACTGCTTGTCACCGCAATCATATGGGGCGTGGCGTTCGTCGGGCAGAACGAGGGGATGAAATACCTCGGGCCCTTCAGTTTCAACGCCATAAGGATGATCTTCGCCGCGTTTGCGATGATCCCCACCGCATTCATCTCGCTGAAGATCAGCGGCAGCTACGACGCCGTACGGGGAAAAAACCTGAAGCGCACCGTCATCGGCGGCATCCTGTGCGGGACTTTCCTGTTCTGCGCCAGCACTGCGCAGCAGCTCGGCATAAAGATCACGGAGTCGTCCGGCAAGGCGGGATTCATCACGTCTTTGTACATAATCATAGTTCCGCTGATCGGGCTCCTGCTCCGGCGCCGCCCGCATACGGTGCTCTGGCCCTGCGTGGCCGTTGCGACCGCCGGTTTCTGGCTGATCTGCGGAGGGACCGACTCGCACGTCGGGACCGGGGAGCTTCTGCTCCTCGCCTGCGCCCTTTTCTTCTCGCTCCAGATAACTGCCATCGACCTGCTGCTGCGGCCGGGCATCGATCCGGTATGCATGTCGACGGTCCAGTTCATCACCTGCGCCGGGTTCATGACCGTCGCGATGTTCATCACCGAAAAGCCGACGTCCGAAGGGATCGTCGCGGCGCTGCCCTGGTTGCTTTACGTCGGTCTGCTCTCGGGAGCCCTCGGATACACGCTGCAGATGATAGGGCAGAAGGACTGCCCGCCGACCGTCGCCTCGCTCATCATGAGCCTTGAATCGGTCGTGGCGGCGCTGTCCGGCTGGGCGATCTCGGGCGAGAAGCTGGGCAGGTCCGAGCTCATCGGCTGCGGCCTCGTTTTCACCGCCGTCGTGGTGTCTCAGATCCCCTTCGGCAGCCTGAAGAAGAAAAATGCCCCCGGACAGACCGGGGGACAATAGATCATATACCGATCTGAAAGCAGTGGAGGAAAAGACACGAATGGAAAAGCAGTCATTTACGAAGTCAGCTCTGGCGCTGATCCTTTGCGCCGTCATTGCGTTTTCGGCCGCGGCCTGTTCCGAACCCGCAGGTCCCGGAGTATCCGCGTCCGATACCGCGCACGGAGGCTCAGAGCCGGTGCCGGCAGCCGAGACGGAAGACCCGGCGTATATCGCCGATGCAGGGCTCGTATCGCTCGATTACACCGGAAACACGGTCAACATTGCAACGACGAACGAGAAGATGTTCGAATTCGCCGCCGAAGAGCAGACCGGAGCCGCGATGAACGACGCCGTGTTCAGACGCAACGCACAGGTGAGCGACGACCTCGGTGTCGAGTTCGCGTATCAGGAATACAAGCAGAGCGGAGGCAATTCCGCCGAGCTCAAGAACGCCGTGGCGGCCAGCATCAAGTCGGGCGACGTCACCATCGATTTCTTCGCCGCACCGTCGTACTACACGACCTCCTATATAACCGACGGCTACGTCACCGACCTCGAGAGCATAGAGGGCAGCCGGATCGACACCGGAAAGAGCTACTGGTCGTCGCTCTACTACAATAACGAGCTCCTCCGCGGGAGGGCATATTTCCTGATCGGCGACATGACGCCCACCGTCATCGAGCGGCTCGAAGTCGTCTTCCTCAACGACGTTCTCGCCGAGACTTATCTCAAGAATACGGAGAAGTCGCTCCATGACACCGTCCTCGACGGCGAATGGACCTTCGACAAACTCATCGAGCTCACCGCGCTGTGCGGCGACGGCTCGGTCTCTGGCGTATACGGCTGCAATCTCCCCAGAAACTCGTATTCGCTCGACGGCATGGAGGCGGCGATGAAAGTCGACCTCGTGAATATCACGCCTGACGGCGATTTCGAGGTGCTCGTCAATTCTCAGCACAACATCGATCTCGTCGAAAAACTCAGGAAATACTATTACGAGAACAGCTCCGTCCTCTCGGAGAACAAGGAGGCATACTCGGCATTCAAGACCGGGAACTCGCTGTTCGCGGTAGGACTGCTCCTCGAGTCGTCGGGCTTCCGTAACGCCGAGATCGACTACTCGATCTACCCGCTGCCGAAGTGGAACACAGACCAGGAGGACTATATCTCGACGAGCCAGGACAACTATTCGATCATCGGCATTCCGTCGAACACCGGGGACCGCACCGGGATGATCACGGCCGTGCTGGAGGATATGTGCTGGAGATCGCACGAGACGGTCTATATGGCGGAGTACGAGATCACCTACAGCATGAAGTACAGCGATTCGAGCGCCGAGGCGCAGATGTTCGACTTCATATACAGGCATGTCGACTTCTCGTTCGGTTCGATCTATTCATACATTCTCGGGGAGGTAAAGAACTGCCCGAGGTACCTGCTCTATCCCACGACATCGACGGCCAACTGGAACGTGGCGTCTCCGATCGCGTCGTCGCTCGCGGGGCTCGAGAAGCAGATTTCGATGCGCATAAAACAGCTGAATAAGGCTCTGGATTAATAAACTTGCAAAAAAAGGACTGACTTAAGGCAATACCGCACAATTCGCGTGCGTGTATTGGCGAGAGATTTTTGTGCCTGTTTTGACTGAGAAATCGCAGGAAAACAGGCGGTTTTTGGGTTTCGTTCCTTGAACGAAACCTGATTTCGACGTCATAACAGGCG
>JAFTCN010000028.1 GCA_017454675.1 Clostridia bacterium | reverse complement strand
TTCTGTTCGTCAGACCGAGGTTTTGCCCGCGGGTTAGTATCCTCCCCGCATCCGACTTCCTTCAGATTCCGCCTCACGACGGACACCCTTGTCTTCGGCTAACAGTTCCTACTGCCAAGTCTGTAGCGGACTTTCACCGCCGAGTAATCGCGCATGCCAAGCGCACCAAAAGGCCGGCAGGCGCCGCTTCAGCGGAGCCTGCCGGAGTTTTTTATATGTCAGAACAGTTCGGGGAAGAGCTCGGAGATCCGGTAGGCCCTGGTGTAGGCCTTCATTCCGGCGTTGTCGACGACCTCGAACCGCAGGAAGGAGTCATCGCCGTTGTGATCCAGCTCGAGCGCCTTCTTTTCGACTCCGCCGACCGGAATAACGGCGCCGCTGATTGAGCCGCCGTCTCCGGCCTTTATGCGCTTTGCGAAGCGCCAGTCGGATATCGCGAGGATCTCGCGGACCTCGCTCGTTTCGATGTGCACGTTCCCGTCCTCGATGTAGAGCTCGCGGATCTCGGGACCGGTCGACGAGTAGAAGTCGCCGCGGACGAGCGCGCCGGTGACCGTCTCGTAATCCAGGTCCCTCGCCCTGATCTGGACCCAGCCGCCGAAGAGGTCGCCCGGGCCGTGTGTGTCGTCGGTGCAGAGCGGGAAGAGCCTCTCGCCCTCGCGAAGCAGATCGACGAACGGCTGGACGGTATCGACGAGCCCGGAACCGACGCACCCGGTGTTGAAGACCTCGATGCCCCACAGTCCGCGCAGGCGGGTGTAGTCGCGGTAGTTCTGGAGCGACCACACGGGGTGGTTGTACATAACGAAGAACCCGTTTTCGTTTGCGATCCTGATCAGTGTGTTTATCGAATCGGTGCTGTAGTACCCGACGATGTCGGTCTTTCTCATTTCGTCGGTCACGCGCTCCTTCGCCGCAGGCGCCCATACGCGCGACTCCGAGAAGACCGGTGAGAATTCGGCGTCATGTCTCTTCGCGTAGAAGTTCAGGTGGTACTGCCGCTTGAAGTTGCCGCTGCCGCGGAAGACCTCGGTGATCTCGACCTCATGCGAGTTAAGCGCCAGAAAACTCCCGTCGGACAGGTCGTTGTGGGGCAGAAAGATGTCGTGATCGGTGAAGGCCACGACCGAATACCCTTTTTCGGAGTAGAGTTTTTTGATCTCCTCGGGCGTGAATCTCCCGTCGGAGAGCGTGGTGTGGGTGTGAAGGTTCCCCTTGTAGAACTTCCCTTCCTCAGGCAGCAGCCAGTGTTTCATGTTTCTGTTTCTCCCTTCTCCCTCTTTTCGCTTTTCTTATCTGCCGGCGGCGCATCAGACGCCGGCTTCCGCGGGGATGGCGGCGTATCTGTGGCAGATGTTGAGGTCCTCGGGCATGTCGAGCCCGTGCGAGCCGCAGCCGCCGTCGATCTCATGGCAGCCGTGGTCCATCGCGAAGCCGAGGAGCGTGTCGTGCTTCTTCCATTTCTCGCGGACCGCGAAGCCGAACATCTGGAACGCCCTTGCGTTGCAGCGCAGTTCGGCGAGCGCCTCGGGGCCTTCCGGCCCGTGCTTGTGCATCGACGAATCGTAGTTGCCGTTGTAAACGGCTATGAAGTCATGTCTGTCTTCCGCGATGAGCTGCATCGCCCGGTTGTTCACCTCTCCGATTGTCGGGTAGATGAAATAGTCCATATCCCTCTCGAGGTATATCTTCGACATGCTGCAGTTCGTCGTCGCGACGATCGCCGGCTTCCTCCCCGCCCTGATCAGGGCGTCGAAGATGCTGTCGGTGCGTATGACAGGCTTCTCGTATCTGCGTATGCCGTGGACTTCGGGCTGCGCCCCGGTGTACATCGTTCCGAAGCACACGGGGGTCACCGACGGCATGACCGTCCTCACAGGCAGCGCGAAAGGCGCGGTCTCTCCGACCTCCTTCACGAAGCAGGGGTATTTTTCGTATATCCACTGAGCGACGGCGTCGGGATTGTACATGAAAATCCTGTCGGCCTTTCTTCCGCCGAACGAGCCGTCGATGAACTCCGTCATCACTGAGGCGGCGGGAGCGGCCGCCGCGGGAGGTTCGATGCCCAGGGCATAGCAGAGCCCGGCGCACAGCGTGTCGAGAGAGAGCTGATTGTATTCTTCGCCGAATTTTTCGTCCATATCTGTCACCTTTTCCTCTTATGACAGCCTTTTTCGGGCTGTGTCATTCGCCCCGGCTCATGAACCTCTCTATTTCGTCGGGATCCTTTATGATGTCCCTGCTCAGGACCTCGCAGCCGTCCTCCGTGATGAGCAGGTCGTCCTCGATCCGGATGCCGGTCTCCTCCTCGTCGATGTAGAGGCCGGGCTCGTCGCTGATGATCCAGCCGGGCCGCAGCACGTCGCCCGAGAAATCGGCGTCGTGGACGTCGATGCCTATCGAGTGGCTGACCGAATGCATATAGTATTTACCGACGTCCTCCTCCCTTTCGATGAGTCCGAGCCCGACGAGCCCCTCTCCCAGCACCTTTTTCGCGGTGTCGTTGAGGTCGCGCAGGGTAAGTCCCGGTCTTGCCGTCTGCGCGACGGCGATGTTCGCCTTCAGCACGAGATCGTAGATCTGACGCTGTCTCGGCGAGAACCGGCCGCTCGCGGGGTAGGTCCTCGTGATGTCGCTGCAGTAGTTGCCGTATTTCGCGCCGAGGTCGAGCAGCAGCAGGCTGCCGTCGCGGATCTCGTCGCGGTTGGTGACGTAGTGCATCATGCAGCCGTTTTTCCCCGAGCCTGCGATCGTTCCGAACGCCTGCTTCACGGCGCCGAGACGCCTGCAGGTGTATTCGAAGTCCGCCTGCGCTTCGTATTCCATCATGCCCGGCTTCAGCGTCTTCATGACGTATTCGAGCCCCCGGCGCGTGATATCCACCGCCCGGCGGACCAGTTCGATCTCGTCCCCGTCCTTCACCTCGCGGAGCGGGACACAGGCGGCGTGAAGATCGCAGAGCGTCACCGCGGGATACTTATCCTCGAATTCACGGGCTTTTACCGCGTTATAGTCGGGCAGATCACTCTCCCCGCACCGGTAAAGATCGAAATAGACCCGCTCAATGCGGCATCTCGACATATAACGCCCTACGGCGGACGGGTAGTCCGTCGTATATCTTATCTGTTCGATCCCGCTGACCGACCTGGCACCGTCCTTCGTCGGCATCTTTCCCGTCCATCTCTCCGCGAGCGGGTCGGCTTCCTCGATGAAGAGGGTCTCCGAGGTCTTCCCGCCCGTCTTGACGGCCATGAAGATCATCGATTCGCGCTCGAGTCCGGTGAGATAGAAGAACTGACTGTTTACCTCGAAACCGTAGTAGTCGTCCTCGTTCGTATGGACAGGGATCCCGGCGTGGCAGATCACCATGCTGCCGTCGGGGATCGAATCGTAGAGTTTCTTTCTGTGTTCGCTGACAGACATTCTTTTTCCGTTCTTTCTGTGAAAATGATATTATCCCGCAGCCCCCGGCGGACCGGGGCCGGACGGTCTTACGGACCCTCGCAGATCCCGAAGAAGACGGGCAGCGAGTATTCGGTATCTATTACGGCGTACAGGAACGGCCGGTCGAGCACGACGGTCCTGTGTTCAGCCATGGATGTGGCCTTGGGAAGGATGACGGCGGTCACGGCCGCGGCCTTCGTCCCGTCGTTGTCGACATCTATGTGCGTCTTGTGTATGACGTCGGAAATGTACACCCCCGAGCCGTCGTCGAATCTTCCGAGGCCGGAGAAGTCGGCACACTCAGGGTCGAACGCCTGCTTCATTCCGAGACTGTACAGGACCTCCGGAAGTTTTATACTGTAGTCGGCGGAGAATCTCGGCATCGTGAGAGTCACTTCGATCTTCTTTTTGCCGTCGAGCATGCCGAGCAGCGCCTTTCCGCCGAGCTCCGACACGTACTTCCTTATGTCGGCGCCCTTTTTCGGCATGACGGCCGCGAAGGCGTATCTTCCGCCGCTGTAGTATTTCACGACGCCCTCGGCGCCGCCTCCGCTCAGATAGTACGACGCCTTGCCTCGCATCATCGTTGCTGTTCTGTCGCCGGACGACGCGTGGAACACGCCCTCGCTGAGGCTGTCGCTCGTGAACTTGTCCGACCATTCGGCGTCGAAGCACAGCGCGTTGAGCAGCGCCATCGCGGTGTCGGGCGGGAGATCGTCGGGCTCGACGACAGACGGTATCATACCGCCGGTATTGTCGCTGCACCAGCCGTTGATCTCGCCGGCCGCCTTTTGCGCGTCGCCGAAATCGATCGCCGCGACGTCAGCGCGGTAGGTGTTCTCCACCGTCTTTATGAATTCGGCGCAGACCTTGAAATCGCCAGAGTCGGTCACCCAGAGCGAGTTTGCCGAGCTGAAGCGCGCCCCGCCGCCCGATGCCAGCGACGAAGTATAGTTGAACACCTGCCGGTTGAGCTCCTCCGGGTCGGTCGCGCCGAACAGGCCGAGCATCTCGTCGCGTGTCTGTCCGCGGGCGCCGTTGGCCGTCATCGCGAGGGCGGTCATGACCGACAGCGGGGAGACCATGGTGTTCTCTCCCTTTTCGTTTCCGGCGGCGCAGGAAGACAGCAGCCTCAGCGCGAAGTCCGCGTACGAGAGCCTGAAATCATCGGCCGCCTTCTCCGCGACGCGGTCCGAAGCGAAGGTCCGCGCGGTCAGAAACACCGGCGTCGGCCCGCTCACCGGGATATAGGCGCCGGTATAGGGAGCGTCCGGCGTTACGGCCGGACCAGATGCGTCGGCGCATCCCGCGACCGCCGGCGCGCAAAATGCGAACAGCAGCAAAAGCGCCGCGGTCTTAACTGATAAAGACTGTCTTTTCATGTGTCGTGTCGCTCCTTTCAGCAGGTCCGCCGCTCCGGGGACTCCCGCGGGCACGGCCGTTTGTGCCGTTTATCCTTTATTGGCGGCAGGGATGCTTCTGTTTTTTGAGGTGATCCTGAACGTCAGTTCGGTCATCGTGACCGTCAGTACGGTGAAGAAGGCAAGAAAGAGCGGGAGGATCGAGAAGGTGATGCCGCTGCCCAGTACGCCGAAGAGGGGCGGCATGAACGTCGAGCCCATATATGCCGAAGCCATCTGGATCCCTATTATCGCTCCCGAATTCTCGGGGCCGAAATTCGAGGGGGTCGAATGGATTATGCTGGGGTAGATCGGCGCGCAGCCGAACCCTGTGACAGTCAGTCCGGCAACGGCTGCCGTGCTGCCGGGTATGAGCATCGTGAGTATCCCCGCGGCCATGGCGGACGCCCCTATGATTATCATCCTGCGGTCGCCTAGACGGTTCGAGAAAAACCCGGCGATGAACCGCCCGACCGTCAGGCCGATGTAGATCAGCGAGCCGAATCCGGCCGCCGTCTCCTCGCCGAGTCCTGTGACGCGCACGAGATATGTGCTCGCCCAGTACATGCCCGTGGCCTCCGCAGCGCAGTAGGCGAAAAAGCCGAGCAGAAGAAAGGGGACTCCGCGGATCTTCAGCGCTCCGGACAGGCCCAGCGCCTTCTGTTTTACCGGAACGCTCCGCGTCCCGGCTTTCTTCCACACGGGAAGCGTGACCGTCAGCACCGCGGCTATACCGAGCTGGATGAAGCCCACCGTCCGGTATCCGGCGTTCCAGTTCGAGTGCACGAGCGCGTGGCTCATCACAAAGGGGCTGATCACCGCGCCGACTCCCCAGAAGCAGTGGAGCCAGCTCATGTGCCTCGACGAATAATGGAGAGCCACGTAGTTGTTGAGCGCGGCGTCGATGGTCCCAGCGCCGAGCCCGTAGGGCACCGAAAGGATCGCCAGCACGAAGAAGCGGTCGGACATCGAGAATCCGATCAGCGAGAAAGCTGTAAGGAACACGCTCGCGACGGTGACGCCCCGCGTACCGAACTTCCGCGTCATCCGGTCGGAGAGCATGCTCGAGATGATGGTGCACCCCGAAATGATCATCGAGATGATACCCATGAACGAGATCGGGACGCCGAGTTCGGCGTACATGACCGGCCAGCCTGCTCCCAGCAGCGAGTCGGGCAGACCGAGGCTGATAAACGCGAGATATATCAGCGCGAGAAGAAATGTATACATCCGGAGTCTTTTCCGTTCAGTCCGGCTCTTCCGTCCCCGCGGATATCATGCGTCCGGGAAGATCTTTGTATTTTTGTATGAGTTCCCGTATCAGAGCGCGGTCTTTCCCGGAATACCTTCTGAACTCGGAAAAACCGACTTCCTCCCGCCGCGGCTTTCCGAAGGAGACCGTATCGTATTCCAGACTGCAGCTCCACGGACTGTAGTCGGTCGCGAAAAGATCGCTTTTCGGCCGGCGCGAGAGCGCGGTGATCCGGCGCCGCGACGAGGCGATGAACGCCTCAAGCTCCGCCACCGCTCCCGCGGGGACCTCGTATACCGTCACATTGTCCGGCAGGTTGTGCTGTTCTCTGTCGGTGCTCACGAAGATCCAGTCTCCGTTTTCGTTTTTTTTCAGCAGCGAGCCGTGGTAACCGCCGAGCATATCGCTGTATCCGGGGCTGTAGCTCATCTTCCGAAGTCTGATCTCTTTCATCTTTCTTTCCTCCCGGCTTCCGCTTTCCGTTTTTTCTTTTATTCCGTTCTCTTCCGGCTTCGGCTTTCCGCTTTTGCACGGTGAGACGGGGCGCCTGACGGCTGATACTATTATACTAAAAACCGGGCGGCTTTTCAAGACCGTTTTATCATCGCGCACCGGCCGGCTCACCCGGGCGTCCGTACGGGCGGGTCAGCTCGCCGGCACCGAGAACGCCTGCGGCAGTATACGGTAAAGAGCGTAGCTCTCGTGCGCGTCGAACTGCCCTCCGGCGGTGGCGAACACCCTGTCGGCGAACCCTAGCGCCATGCAGGATCGGAGCCAGCCGTAGGATTTTTCGAGATCGGACGGGTTGGGATAAAGGATATATATAACGCCTTTTTCATATGCCGTTTTCTTCAGCGCGGGATACCAGTCGGAGGCTTCGATGCTGTCGGTCCAGCCCTCCGCCCACTTCGTATACGATACCCGCTTTCCTGTCACCGGATGCAGGACGTCGCGCCCTCCGAGATACGCGATGACGGACGTGACAGTCCCCTCCCGTCCAGACACGATCACGGCGTCTTCCGGGATGTTTTCCGCGATGTACTCCGCCATCTCCTTCCCGCCTGAATACGCACCCCGGAAGTCTGCCAGCGCCTCGCCGTAGCCTCCCGTGAGATACGCGGCGGCGACGAGCCCCGCGGCCAGCACGGTCCCCGCGATCTTCACGGCGCCTGCCGCCTTCCTGCCGAAGACCGGTCCTCCGATGACCGACCGGCACATCCACGCTGTGCACAGCGCGACGGGGATCGCCGAATAGATCTTGATGTTGGTCAGTACCGCCGACATGGTGACCGAGACGAGCCGGTATGTCGAGATGAGACAGAGAGCCGTGACGGCCGCGGTAAAGACGGCGGAACAGAGCAGCGACGCGATGCGCGGCGTCTTCTCCTCCGCGAGCTTCCGCAGCACGAACACAGCCGCGGCCACGAACGCCGCCGCGCAGCATAAAAGCACCGCCGCCGCGACATAGAGCCGCCTCCCGCCGAGTCCGAGCTTCACCGCCGTGCGAGATATCTGAGGCAGCAGCGGCAGGTCGAACAGCGCGACGGGCGCAGCGAACGCGGCCACCGACGTTATGACCCTCCACGCCTTTTCCCTGCGGCTGATCATATCGGCGAGCAGCAGGAAGAACAGAAGGCCGGCCGATGCCCACACGATCACGTGCACCGAAGCCAGCAGCCCCAGCATCAGCGCTGCGATCCACGGGAGCCTGTCCCTCCGCTCCCAGAATACCGCCGACATGACCCCGAAGAACAGGATGAGGAAGTAGCTCCTGGCAAAACTCGAAGCGTAGTATGTCATGAACGGCAGAAAGACCGAAAAACACCGAAAGCCCGCTCCGAACGGCGCTTTTATGAGGTAGACGAGCACCGCGGCGGCCGTCATGGCGAAGGATATGTATCTCATAGCCGGATAGGACGCGCCGGCGGCGGCGAAGGGCCGGAGGATCAGGTGGTATAGCCAGGGATGCCCCTCCTCCCAGATGCAGTCCATGATCCCGCGGATCCCGTTGTCCGACGCGATGAGCCAGGCCTGCGCTTCGTCTCTGAACATCTCGTGTCTTATGCAGAGCACAAGGTTCAGCGCGAACCAGAGCGCAAAAGCAAGGCCCGCCGCCGCGAGTGACAGCATCTTCCCCCGTCTCGCGGGATCACCGTCTTTTAAGGCAAAAAGGCCCCTGAGTCCCGTATTATCCATTTTCATACCCTTTCTCCGCTCCGCGCGGCAGTATCCGTCAAGGCTCGCCGGATGTATTTTCCGGTGACGCTCTCACCGCAGGCGGCGATCGCCTCCGGAGTTCCGGCGGCTACGATCCGTCCGCCGTATCCTCCTCCCCCGGGGCCCATGTCGATGCAGTAGTCGGCGTTTCTGATAACGTCGAGGTCGTGTTCGATGACCACCACCGTCGCACCGCGCGAAGTCAGCGAGTCGAACACCCGCAGCAGAGTCCGGACGTCGAGCGGATGCAGCCCGATCGTCGGTTCGTCGAAGACAAAGAGCGAATCCTCCTGTCCCCTTCCCATCTCGCTGGCGAGCTTGAGCCGCTGCGCCTCGCCGCCCGAGAGACTCGGGGTCTCCTCGCCGAGCGTGAGATAGCCGAGCCCGAGGCTCTTCAGGACCTCGAGCTGCCTCTTCACCGGCGGGATGTCGGCGCAGGCGTCCGCCGCCTCGTCGACGCTCATATCCATAAGTTCCGGGAGCGACAGTTCATCGCCGCTCCTGCTCTTTCTTTTTACCGCGTACGCCTCCTTCGCGTACCTCGAGCCTCGGCAGTCCGGGCAGGGGATGTCGACGTCGGGAAGGAACTGGACATCGAGGCTGATCGAGCCTGTGCCGTCGCAGACCGGGCAGCGCAGCTTTCCGGTGTTGTATGAGAAATCGCCCGCCTTATAGCCTTTTTCAGCCGCACAGCCTGTCTTCGCGTAGATCCTCCGGAGTTCGTCGTGCACGTTCGCGTAGGTCGCGACCGTGGAGCGGATATTGATTCCGATCGGCGTCGCGTCGATCAGCTTGACGTGCGCTATCCCGCCTGCGCTCACCTCTTTTACATGTCCTGGCAGGCTCTCTCCGGCTGCCGCGCGCTCGAGCCCGGGTATCAGGCTCTCGAGCACCATCGTGGTCTTCCCCGACCCCGACACCCCGGTCACCGCGGTCAGTCTCCCCTTGGGGATGTCGACGCTCAGCGGCTTCACCGTGTGGATCTCCGAAGTCTCAAGATGTATCCGGCCGATATCGAACATGTGCTCCGCGTCCGGCCTCTTCCGGACCGCGACGGTCTCCCTGCCCGACAGGAAGCCGCCGATGCCCGACGCGGGATCATTTTCGATATCTTCGACAGTCCCCTCAGCGATCACTCGGCCGCCCTTCGCTCCCGCTTCCGGCCCCATCTCGACGATCCAGTCGGCCTCCTTCAGGATCTCGGTGTCGTGATCGACGAGCACGACCGAGTTGCCGTCGGCTATGAGGTCCTCCATCACTCCGGTCACACCCTCTATGTTCGCGGGATGCAGACCGATGGTCGGTTCGTCGAGCACGTACAGCACGCCCGTAGTGCGGTTCCTGACGGCCCTCGCGAGCTGCATCCTCTGCCGCTCGCCGGTCGAGAGCGTCGAAGCCTCTCTGTCGAGCGTCAGATACGACAGTCCGAGGTCGGTCAGCCGCTTCGCGGAATGAAGGAACGATTCGCATATGCTCGCTGCCATCGGGCGCATCTCTGCGGGAAGCGATCCGGGCACTCCCCGGACCCATTCGACCAGGCTTCCGAGATCCATCCGGCAGGCGTCGGCGAGCGATATCCCGCGCAGGCGCGGCGCGCGGGCCGCCTCTGAGAGCCTGGTCCCGCCGCAGGCCGGGCACGGCCCCGTCTTCAGGAATCTTTCGACACGTTTCATGCCCTTTTCGTCCTTTACGTGCGACAGGGCATTCTCGACGGTATAAACGGCGTTATAATAGGTGAAATCCATCTCTCCCGCCGTGTTCGTCTTCTCGTTGTGATAAAGCAGATGGTGCTTCCCGGCAGGGCCGTGGAGCACGAGCTCCTTCTCGCGGTCGGTGAGGTCGCGGAACGGTACGTCGGTCCGCACGCCGAGCTTGTCCCTCGCGATATCCTTCATGAGCGACCACATGAGGGTCTGCCAGGGCGCGACGGCCCCTTCGTCGATCGTGAGCGAATCGTCGGGCACGAGGGTGCTCTCATCGACGCACCTGACTGTCCCGGTGCCGTCGCAGTTCCGGCATGCGCCGGTGCTGTTGAAGGAGAGGTCCTCCGCACCGGGAGGAATGACGGCCTCGCCGCAGACGGGGCAGCGGATCTCCTTCTCGGCCGCGACGTTCAGCGTCGGCGGGACATAGTGTCCGTTCGGGCATCTGTGCTCGGCGAGCCGCGAGAACATGAGGCGCAGGCTGTTGAGGAGCTCTGTGCCGGTCCCGAAGGTCGATCTGATGCCCGGGACGGCCGGCCGCTGATGCAGCGCGAGCGAGGCCGGGACGTAAAGCACTTCGTCGACATCCGCCGCCGAAGCTCCGGTCATCCGCCGGCGCGTGTATGTCGACAGCGATTCGAGATACCGCCTCGAGCCTTCGGCGTACAGCACGCCGAGCGCGAGCGACGACTTGCCCGATCCCGACACGCCCGCGATGCCCACCACCCGGTTCAGCGGTATGTCCACATCTATGTTCTTCAGGTTATGCACTTTTGCCCCGCGCACTTTTATGGCACCCGGAGCCGTCCGGTCCTTGTTCATTATTTCCCCGTTTTCCTTTTTTCTTCGCGTTTTTCCCCGCTTCCGCGGCCGTCTGATAACGGCGCGGGCCTGCCGGAGCCATTTGCTCCCGACGGCACGCCCGCGCATATTTATTATACACGTTTCCTCCGAAATAATCAAGCATCCTCCATCTTTTGATTTTCCCGTCACGCTGCGCGACCCATGGACCAAAAACCTGATGATAACAGGTCACACCGTATTTACCTGCCTCCGAATACTGTGAGAATACTGAAAAGTCCCGTAAGAGCCATATAAAACTTGCTCCCCGGCAAAACCGGGGATTTTTCATCGAGAACGACATTGACAAACGAGTCGATATCTGGTATAATTTGTATAACAAATCATACTCAGGAGGTGCCGCATGGCAAAACCGAAAGGAAAATACGCATGGAGCGTCACCGTCGGCGCAAAAGGTCAGATAGTAATCCCGAAAGAAGCACGCGATCTTTTCAGCATAAATCCCGGAGATACGCTACTTCTGCTCGGTGATGAAGTTCGCGGGATCGCTATACCGCCGAAATCGATGTTCACAGGACTTGTCACTAAAATTTTCGGCTCAGCAGGCGCGGGATCGGATGAAAAAAATGATGACTGACACAATTCTTGAAATAAACGGGCTTTGCAAAAAATACCCCGGATTTCTCCTTGACAACGTTTCTTTTTCGCTCAGGCGCGGACGTATCATGGGTCTTATCGGTCGCAACGGAGCCGGAAAGACGACAACTCTCAAATCGATTTTCAATCTCGTCCACCCGGACCGGGGAGAAATCAGAATCTTCGGGCTTACCATGCCGGAGAATGAACGCGAGATCAAAAGCCGCATCGGATACGCAGCCGGTTCGGCTGACTGTTACAAGCGTAAAAAAATAAGAGATATCGTTTCCGTGACAAAATCCTTCTACGAAAGCTGGGACGATGACGCATACCGCAAATACCTGCGCGCTTTTGATATCGACGAAGGAAAAACGCCGGTGCAGCTTTCTCAGGGTATGCAGGTAAAGCTCAGCCTGACTGTCGCAATGTCTCATCACGCCGAGCTGCTTATTCTTGACGAACCGACGAGCGGCCTCGATCCGGTTTCTCGGGCTGAACTGCTCGACGCATTACTTTTTCTGAAAGATAAAGGCGTAAGCATACTTTATTCCACCCATATCACGTCGGATCTCGAAAAATGCGCCGATGAAATAACCTATATCGTACGCGGGAAACTCGTCGCTTCAGACTCGATCGGAAATTTCGTATCCCATAATAATATGGCGGGACGCGGCAACACGATAGAGGATATTATGATCAGTTTTGAAAAGGAGTCGCTTTATGAAAAAATTGCTGATTAAGGAGTTTCGGCTCGCGGCCTCTCCGCTTTCGTTCGTCTTCATAGCGGCCGCCCTTATGACAATGCTCCCGGGATATCCTATACTAATGAGCGCGTTTTTCATTTGTCTCGGCCTGTTCTATTCCTTTCTAAACGCCCGCGAAATGAATGACGTACTTTACACCGTTATGCTTCCGGTAGGAAAACATGACTTTGTCAGGGCTAAATATATGTTTGCCGTTCTTATTCAGACTGCAGGCTTTTTGATTTGCGCTGCCCTGACTGCGATCAGGATGACAATCCTTGCGGGAAGCTCGCCATATGTAAACAATTCTCTGATGAACGCAACGCCCGTTTATCTTGCGTTCGTTCTTCTTGTTTTTGCGTCGTTTAACGTCATCTTTATCGGAGGTTTTTTCAGAACTGCGTATAAAATCGGTATGCCTTTTATACTGTTCGGTATCGTTTCGCTGATTCTCATTTCAGTTGCCGAATCACTCCCTCACTTTCCCGGTCTGGAATTTCTGAAAAACCCCGCGGGAGAGCGACCGGAAATACAATTCGCGATCCTTGCCTGCTCCGTCGCCGCCTATTGCGCCGCAACTGCAATGTCTTTAAAAAAATCCGAGGAAAGATTTGAAAAAATCGATCTTTGAATGATTACTGCACGACGTTTGTTTTGCCGGCATTTTTAATTCATTATTGAAATAATCGGGTAGGAGGTCACGGTTGCCTTTTGGACTTCATGACTCTTTGCCCACTTATCCGCCGTATACGCCTTAATATTGGGTTCCTGTTCGTAAGGCTACGATTTCGCTATCCCTTCCTCTCGCCTGCACCTCACGGTGTAAACCTTGGGAGTCGCTTGGGGGTTCGTCGGCAACTACGCCCCTTGTGGATTTTCACCACAGACCGACGGCATGCCCGTCGTACCCCAAAAACCCGCGCGGCAGCCTTCCTGCTCCGCGCGGGTTTATATGCTTGTTTCTTTTGCCGCTTTCTTATTCCTGTCTTGTCTCTTCGGAAGTTATGACAAAAGATCCGTCCTTCCATTCGATTCTGACTCCGCCCACGTACGCGCATCCGTCCGACAAGGTCAGACGAGTATACGGCTCCGCGGTGACTCTGACGACAGTTCGGCCTCGGCAAGCGGATCGGGACCGCATATGACGTCCGGAGACACTCCGAACAGCTCTCCCATCATTTCCGAGCTGCGTCTGTCCGGACGCCTCTCTCCGCTTTCCCATCTGGCTACGAGACTGCGGGAGACGGCGAGCCTGTCGGCAAGTTCTTCCTGAGTAAGTCCCGCAGACTTTCTAAGACCGGCTACGGTTTTTCCGGTGCTCAATTCCGTCTCCCTCCTCTCCGCTTGGTTTTCCGGTTCAAGTGTATCACAGATGCGGGTAAAATGAAAGTTACGTTTCGTTACAGCGCGTCGGCGCGTCAGAATACGGCGTCCGCCGGCGGTATTTCGACGGTCAGGTCCGTGAGAGGAAAAGCGCAGCAGACGTGGAAGTATCCCGTCCTGCGGTCGATCTCTCTCCTCTGTCCGTCGTGAGAGGCCGGCACGTAAACGTCTCCCGAGATTATCTTGTATCCGCAGGCAAGGCACCCGATTATTGCTTTGCTTCCTCCAACAGTTCATACAGCGCGTCCTGAGAAAGGACACCGCGTTTCAGATCCGGCGGCAATTCCCCCCGTTCATCTGCTTCGTAATCCTCCATCCATTCGCCGGAAGTGTAATATGTCTCAAGAGCACTGAGTTTTTCAGAATCATGAGAGATTACAGCCTCGTCGTACAGCTTCTCGTATTTTTTCACCCGTTCAATACGGTCCGGGCTATAAAGCTGCGTATCAATCATTTCTTTCTGATCGGCAGTCTCTTTCCCTGTATCTGTCAGTCTGTAATCGAACCCGCCTTCGCCGGAATACGGTTTTTCATGATCATATTCACCATACTCACAGCCGATATGGGTAGCTTCAATTTCATCTGTCAGTATCAGCCGGCCATCCTGACGGTCATAGAGTTTTACGGTGCCCCAGCCATTGCCTCCGTTCCACAGACGGTTATGGTGTCTGCTGCCGTCCGGCGCTTCATAGTTGATCAGCAGCATGTCCTTCTTCAGGCAGTGCACCTCTGTCTCCATAGCGGCATGGATATTTTCCTGCCGAACGTGCCAGATGACCTCCTCATCATGCTCCTCAAAGGAAAAGTCTGTCTTCACTCTCAGGTGAAGCTTGGAAAAATTGAAATCATATTCCTTGCCTTCGTAATAAAACACGCCCAGCAGACGGCGATCCAGCGGT
>JAFTCN010000027.1 GCA_017454675.1 Clostridia bacterium | reverse complement strand
GTTGGATATTTGAGAAGGGCTGACCTTAGTACGAGAGGACCGGGTCGGACGCACCGCCGGTGCATCGGTTGTTCCGCCAGGAGCACAGCCGGGTAGCCGAGTGCGGTTATGATAAACGCTGAAGGCATCTAAGCGTGAAACATGCTTCAAGATAAGATATCCCATCAATCATGAATTGAGTAAGGTCACTTGAAGACTACGAGTTTGATAGGTCGGAGGTGTAAGCACAGTAATGTGTTCAGCTGACCGATACTAATAGACCGAGGGCTTGAACTGCCGTTATACGCAGTTCGAAAGATTCTTGAGTTTGACAATACTCCGCGTGTCCCGATTTCATCTTCCTTTATTCGGTTTTCAATGAGCGGCTCCGCACGGCTCGCGTACCTGCCGTCCCATAGGCCGCGCTTGCCGCGGGCACATATCTCATGCAGAGCCTCTGCTCCGCCTCGACTGAAGTCCCGGGGAGCGGGGCGTTTTTCTTTTCCCTCCGGACGACAGGGACGCGCTCCGCGGTACTCTATTGATTGACAAAAACGGTACAGTGTGGTAAAATATTTACAATAAAAACAGACCGGCGGAGCGCATCCGCCGGAGGGGGTGTGACATGAGGAGGTTCCGGACGAAACTCAGGGCGGCGGATATCGTCGCGGCAGTGCTGCTTGCGGCTTTTTCGCTGATCCTCATGCCCGTCCTGGCGAAGGAACGTCCGGCGGATCACGTGATCGTGTCTGGCATCGGAGACGATGTGATCCCCGATATGAGGTTCAGCCTGTCGGAGGATACCGTCGCGGAGATCCGAAGCGGAAAATACACTCTAGTGCTGGTGATAGAGGGCGGTAAGGCGAGGATATCCGAGTCCGACTGCCCCGGGCACGACTGCGTGAGATCGGGGCCGATCTCGAAGGCGGGGGAGAGCATAATATGCATTCCCGCCGGGATCTCGGTGACCGCCTTCGCAGAGAGGAGCTCCGGAGACGGAGCGGGAGGCACCGATGGGATCGCGGGCTGACGGCGTGCGCCGGGGCCCGGGACGGACAGCCTACCGGACGGTGCTCACCGGCCTTTTCGGGGCCGCCGCCTGCGCGCTCTCGTATCTCGAGTTCCTGATACCGGTGACTTCAGTCATACCGGTCCCCGGATTCCGTCTCGGACTGTCCAACACAGCCGTGCTCTTAGCGTTCGTATATATCTCCCCGGCTGCCGGATGGGCGGTATCGGCGCTGAAGATGCTGCTCTCGCTCCTGCTTTTCGGCTCGGGGGTATCGTTCTTCTTCTCGCTGTGCGGCAATATCCTCGCGGTCTCGTCGATAACGCTGATTTATTACTGTTTCCGAAGGATATTCAGTTTCGCGGGGGCATCGGCGATCTCGTCGGCCGCTCACGCGACGGGACAGACCGCCGCAGCCGCGCTGCTGACCGGCTCCGCCGTCACAGCCGGATACTATCCTTACCTCATGCTGCTGTCCGTCGCGGCCGGCTTTATCACCGGCCTGCTGCTGAATCTGCTGGCACCGACGGTGGAGCGCTTCACCGGAGGAAAGACTGGAGAAGCGGAAAGCGGACAGTTAAGCGGGAGAGAAGAAGGAGAACGGGAAAAAGAAAGCGCGGGAAAGGAAAAAACGGAGGAGTAATAAAAAATGCTGAAGATATCTCACCTGACAAAAAAATACGGGAAGGTAGTCGCCTGCAACGACATAACGCTCGACGTCGGAAACGGCGAGGTCGCGGTGCTCCTCGGACCCAACGGGGCGGGGAAATCGACCCTCATCAAGTCGGTCGCCGGCCTTGTCAGATTCTCGGGCTCTGTCCGGATTGGCGGCTTCGACAACAGGTCCGAGTCGGCGAAGCGGATCCTCGGGTATATACCCGAACTGCCGGCGCTCTACCCGAACCTCACGGTCGCCGAGCATCTCGAATTCATCGCGCGGGCATACCGCCTCGAGAACTATAAGAACCGTATCGACGATCTTCTCGATGCCTTCGAACTCAGCGACAAGAAGAAAAAGTTCGGCGACGAACTCTCAAAGGGCATGCAGCAGAAGCTCAACATCTGTATCGGCCTTCTGCCGGATCCCGACCTAGTACTCATGGACGAGCCGATGATAGGCCTCGATCCGCACGCCATCAAGCAGCTCAAGCTGGTCTTCGACGACATGCGCGAGAAGGGCAAGACGCTGATCGTCTCGACCCACATCATCGACAGTGTCGACATGCTCTGGGACCGCACCGTCATCATGCAGTCCGGCAACGTCATGGCAGACATCACGCGCTCGCAGCTCGACAGCACCGGAATGACGCTTGAAGATTACTTCTTCAAGGTCACAGAGAACATCGACACCGAGGCGATGCGCGGCAGCGGCAGCCTGCTCTCCGGGACCGACGCAAAATGAAACTGTTTCTGTATTACGCCGCCCACTCTTTCGTGAATCAGCTCAAGAAGCTGATGAAGACGTGGGTGATGATACTGATCATCGCGATGTTCGTCTTCGGCATCATATTAGGCCTGGTCTTCGCGCTGCTCGACAGGGCGATAGAGGACATCGAGCCCGGGGAGCCCGACCCTGACACGTCGGAGACAGAGCATGACAGCGGGGCGACTATGCCGTCGTTCACCGGTGACGACGGAAGCGTCATATATACGATGACGTCGAACGACATCCTGGATATCTCGGTCAGCGCGGTCATACTCCTAACTTTCGTGCTGTCCGTCGCGACGTTCGACCGGGGCAGCATCTTCCTGCCCGCCGATACCGTGCTGCTGTTCACGGCTCCCATCAAGCCGGCCCGCGTGCTCGCCTTCAGGCTCGCCTGCGGGATGGGCGCTGTCCTCATGGTGGGTGTTTATTTCCTCTTCCAGATCCCGAATCTCATAGCCAATACCTCGTTCGGCGTCGCCACGGTGCTGATGATGGCCGCAGGTCTCATGCTTGCCGTGACCGGGGCGATTGCCGTGAAGACGGTCGTGTATATCGTCTCTGCGGGAAGCCCCGTGCGCCGCAGGGCGGTGAGGACGGTGCTGTTCGCGCTGCTAGGCGCGGCAGCGGTCGGACTTTTCGTATACCGCAGGTCAGCCGGGATCGACAGCATCGCGCTCGCCGCGGTAAAATACGTGACTTCGGTCTATTCGAGGTATATCCCGCTGATCGGATGGTGCAAGGGCACCGTCCTGTATGTGAACGAGGGACGGCCGGTCGCCGCCGCCGTATGCGGCGCCGCGACGCTTGCCGGGACCGCGGTTCTCTTCTTCGTCTCGTCGCGCCTGAAGAACGAGTTCTACGAGGACGCCGCGGCGAAGGCCGAGGAAGTCGCCGAGCTCCAGCGCGCCGCCGCCGAAAAGAGGAGCGGGATCTTCGGTGCCGGGAAGAAAAGAGGAAAGGATCGCGCCGACAGGGTCCGCCGCGACATCATGACCCGCGGGAGCGGAGCCTCGGTGTATTTCTTCAAGGAGATCTTCAACCGCTTCCGCTTTTCGTTCCTCGGGATCTTCAACGGTTCCGCCGTCACCTGCCTCGTGCTCGGTGCGGGGGTGTCGGTCATTCTGCGCATATTCACCGAATTCCGTTCGATGATACCGGCTGCCCTGGTGCTCGCCGTGATATGCTTCTTCCGGACTCTCGGCAATCCGCTGCGACGTGACACCGAACTTCACTATTTCGCCGTGATCCCTGAGCCCGGGGTAAAAAAGGTCTTCTGGTCGCTGCTCGGCGGCCTCGCCGGCTGCGCGCTCGACCTTGTCCTGCCGCTGGCGATCTCGGCCGTGCTCATGTCTGAGCCTTTCTACATCCCGTTCGCGTGGTTCGGATTCATAATCTCCGTAGTGTATTATTCGTCGTGCGTCGGAGCGTTCGTCGGCCTTTCGGTGCCGGTCAACGCCGGGACGACGATCAAGCAGACCGTCCAGCTGCTCTTTGTATATTTCGGCCTTGTACCGGATATCCTGATCCTCGCGCTGATCGGTACGTTCGTCGGGATAGCGCCGGCGGCGGCCGCCGCGGCGCTGCTGAACTTCGCCGTCGGTACGGTCTTCTTCGCGCTGATCCCCGGCCAGATCGTAAAATGACGATACGCGACCGGAGCCGGACGGCGAAGCAAGGCCAGGCAGCCGTCATCCTCGCCGCGTCGGTGATCCTCTCCGTTGCAATGCTCCTTTCCGGATGCTCCGGGGAGGCGCGATACGCGGCCTGCAGCTTCATTTCGATGGACACCCTGGTCGAGATAAAGATAGACGCGGCGACACCGGATGCCGAAGCCGTACTAAAGCGCTGCCGCGGCATCACCGAGGAGCAGCGTCTGCTCTACGACGCCGACGATCCGGCATCGGCTCTCTCCGCCCTCAACGCCGTTCTCGACGGGAAGGCAGCCGCGGTGCCAGCAGACCTTGAGAAGGTCATTGCCGCGGCCGCCGGCGTGCAGCGCGACAGCCGGGGCGCGTTCAGCATATTTCTGCGCGACGTCATACTGAAGTGGAAGAGCGCCGGGACCTCAGATACGCCGCCGGAGCGGGAGGAGCTCGCGGAACTCCTGCCCGACCCGTCGTCTTACGCGGAGTACGTGCACGGAGCGCTGACGCTTCCCGCTGGATGCCGCAGGATAGACCTCGGAGGAATAGCCAAGGGAGCCGCAGAGGAGTCGGTCGTGGAATACCTTAAGGCTGCGGGGGCGTCGTACGGGATACTGTCGTTCGGCGGGAACATCGCAGTTTTCGGGGAAAAACCCGGAGGCGGCGGGTTCGTCATAGGGATACGGGACCCGGACGACGGACGGAAGACCGTCGGGACGGTAGAGCTCGACTCGGGATACGTGTCGGTCTCGGGCGACTATGAGAGGTATTACGAGATCGGAGGGGAGAGGTATCACCATATCCTCGACCCGGCGGACGGATACCCGGCGGAGAGCGGGCTGCGCAGCGTGGCTGTGATAGCTTCCGACGGAACGCTCGCCGACGCTCTTTCCACCGCGCTGTTCGTGATGGGGAAGGAGCGGGCGCTCGAACTTTACGAGTCGGGAAAATACGAATTCGAAGCGGTGTTCGTGACGGACGGCGGAGTTTCGGCGACGCCCGGGCTTGAGGGCCGTTTTGAGCCCTCGAGGTGATCATACGCATAAACAGCGGCGGCGTAGCCCGCCGCTTTTTATGCCGCCGCGCCGCGTCATGATCAGCCGGAAGGCCGGATCAGACTCTGCCGGAAGGATGTCACCGGCCCGTCCCGCTGGCCGCGTCCCGTATGCGAACCGCCGTACACCGAAGTATCCATTCGTTCTTGACATAATGAGGTAAAATATAGTATAATATACTGTATTTTTATGCGGAGGCGACCACAGGTATGCGCGATATCAAACTCTCTCCCGAAGAGGAAAGAAAATACTTCGCGGACGTTGAAAGCGTGCGTGAGCTCGCCGGCGCGGGCGGACGCCGCCCGGGGGTCTATATCCGCACATTCGGCTGCCAGCAGAACGAGGCCGACAGCGAGAAGATCGCCGGCATGGCGGAGTCGATGGGATACTGTATCCAGGACAGGCCCGAGGGGGCGTCGCTGATCGTGGTGAACACCTGCGCGGTCAGGGAGCACGCCGAGAAGCGTGCGCTGTCGGTCATCGGCCAGTACAAGCATCTCAAGGCCGCCGATCCGTCGGTCATAATAGCTGTGTGCGGCTGCATGGTGTCGCAGGGAAAACGCGCGGACCAGCTCAAGCGCAGCTACCCGTATGTCGATTTTTCGTTCGGGACATCTGACCTCCATCTCTTTCCCGCGCTGCTGCTCGACCGGCTGAAGGGCGGGCGGCGGGTGTTCAGGCTCCCGCCGGACGAGCCCCCCGTCCCGGAGATAATGCCGACGGAGAGGGGGTCGTCGTACAGAGCCTGGGTCAGTATCATGTACGGCTGCAACAATTTCTGCTCATACTGCATAGTGCCGTATGTGAGGGGGCGTGAGCGCAGCCGCGAGCCCGACGCTGTCATCGGAGAAGTGCGTGATCTCGTCGCACGCGGATACAGGGACATCACGCTGCTCGGACAGAACGTCAATTCGTACGGGAGAGGGTGCTCCTTCGACTGCGATTTCACTGAGCTCCTCAGGCGTGCCGACGGCATCGACGGGGACTTCCTCCTGCGCTTCATGACGAGCCATCCGAAGGACGCGACGCCGGAGCTCATCGACGCCATTGCCGGCGGACGTCATGTCGCGAGGCAGTTCCATCTGCCCGCGCAGTCGGGCAGCGACGCCGTGCTTCGCGCGATGAACCGCGGATACACGAGGGAAAAATACACCGAGACGCTCCGGCTGATAAAAGAGAAGATACCGGGGTGCGTCGTGTCGACCGACATAATCGTGGGGTTCCCGGGCGAGACCGAAGCCAATTTTGAGGATACGCTGAGCCTTCTGCGGGAGGCGGAATTCGACATGGTCTTCTCGTTCATATATTCGCCGAGGGCGGGGACTCCCGCCGCGGCATTCGGCGGAGCGGTCGACGCGAAGACCGCCGGCGAGCGGATGCAGAGGCTGCTCGAGCTGCAGACCGGGATCTCGGCGGAAAAGAACGCGGCGTATACGGGGCGCGAGATCCGGGTGCTGACATGCGGGAGGAGCAGGACCGACCCTTCGGTGACCGAGTGCCGGACCGAGGGCGGAAAGCTCCTGCATATACGGCAGACCGTTCCCGAAGGGGTCTTCGTGAAAGTGAAAGTCACGGGGACCGGTGCTTTCGTGCTTGAAGGCGAACTCGCGGAGACGATCTGAGGGCGCGCGGATGAGCCGTCCGTCGCCGGAGAGGCCGGTTGTCCGCGCGGCGGCAGCGACACTGAAATACGAAAAGAATAATGATACGGTAAACGTATACGGAAAGAAGAACAGAGATAAATGACTAAGACTGAAATGCTCGCCGCGGCTGCCTCTATAGGCGCGGCGGTAAAAGAATCGGAAGTGATGCGCGAATACCGCCTCGCCGAGGCCGAGTACGGAAAGGACGCCGAACTTCAGGCGGCGCTGACCGAGTATTCCGTGCAGCAGCAGGCTCTCGCGAACGCGCAGACGCTCCCGCTGCCCGACCCTGACCTCACAGAGGCCCTGAAAAAGCGCATAGACGAGCTTTACGGCATCATCTCGAGGTCTGACACCTACGAGAGGTTCGAGGCCGCCAGAGGAGCTCTCAGCGCCCTTATGGAGGACATAAACGGCGCGATGATCAGAGCCATGACGGACGTCGGTGAGGAGCAGGAGGGAAGATGCACCGGAGACTGCGCGACCTGCGGAGGCTGCGCGTCCCGCTGAGCGGAACGGGCGACGTCCGGGATGACGGACGGACTGTATTCTGCCTTATACGACTGACTGACTGACTGACTGGCTGAAAGAGGTGAGCTGCCGTGAGCCCAATGATGGAGCAGTATTTCAAGATAAAGGATCAGTATAAGAACTACCTGCTGTTTTACCGTCTCGGGGATTTCTACGAGATGTTCTTTGACGACGCCCTGACGGCGTCGAGAGAGCTCGATCTCACTCTCACCGGCCGCGACTGCGGAGAGGCCGAGCGCGCCCCGATGTGCGGCGTTCCCTTCCACAGCGCCGACACATACATCGCGAAGCTCATCGAAAAGGGTTATAAGGTCGCCGTGTGCGAGCAGACCGAGGACCCCGCCGCGGCCAAAGGCCTGGTGCGCCGCGAGGTGGTCAGGATAATCACCGCAGGCACCGTCCTCGAGGCCGACATGCTGAGCGAGAACAGAAACAACTACCTCGCGTCTGTGGCGGCGGGCGACGGCGGATGCGGTCTGGCCTTCGCCGACGTATCGACCGGCAGCGTGCTCGCCACCGTCATCGACGGCAGAGACTTCGTACAGCAGCTTATGAACGAGCTTGGCACCTATATGCCGAAGGAGATTCTAATAAACCGTCCGGTGCAGTCGCTCCGCGGGCTGCCGTCCTTTGTGACCGACAGACTCGGCGCGCAGACCGTCGAGGACAGGACGGAGTACTTCGAGCCCTCCGCCGCGGCGGAAGAGGCGGTGTCGCAGTTCGGCGCGCTGCTCGGGAAGTCCGACCTTGAGCGTCCGCTGCTGATCTCGTCGATCGGCGCGCTGCTGTCTTACATCAAAGAGACTCACAAATCGGATATTTCCTATATCAAGGACCTGAATATCTACGAACGCAGCCTTTACATGCAGCTCGACCTGTCGACGAGACGGAACCTCGAACTGACCGAGGCGCTCCGCACGGGAGAGAAGAAGGGCTCGCTGCTCTGGGTGCTCGACAGGACAAAGACCGCTCCCGGAGCAAGGCTCCTCCGCTTCTGGGTTGAGCACCCGCTTCTGAGCGTGACAAGGATCACGAGGCGCCAGAGCGCGGTATCCGAACTCGTCGAGCGCCCCGACCTCCGCGCCGACATAGCAGCGGCGCTCTCGCCGGTCATGGATCTCGAGAGGCTGACAACAAGGATAGAATACAGCAGCGCCGGCGCGCGCGACCTCCGTGCCGTGGCGGCATCGCTCGCCGCGGTGCCGGCGGTGAAGGAGCTGCTTGCGGACTGCAGATCGGAGGAGCTGGCCGCCGTCAGGGATTCGTCCGACGGCCTCGGGGACGTTCGCGATCTCATCGACCGCAGCATCGTAGAGGACCCGCCGTTCTCGGTCAGAGACGGCGGCATGATCGCCGCCGGATGGTCGGAGGAGGTCGACAGCCTGCGCGACATCGTGTCGGGCGGACGCGACTGGATCGAGAAGGAGGCCGAGAAGGAGCGCGAGGCGACAGGAATCAAGTCGCTGCGGATCGGATACAACCGCGTCTTCGGGTACTATCTCGAGGTGACGAACTCCTTCAGAGACCTGGTTCCCGAGCGCTATATCAGAAAACAGACGCTGACGAACGCCGAAAGGTATATAACCGGCGAACTGAAGGAAATGGAGTCGAAGGTGCTCGGAGCCGGCGACAGGCTCTGTTCAGCCGAGTACGACATTTTCTGCGACATACGGAACAGGGTCGCGGCCGAGGCTGCGCGCCTGCGTAAGGCGGCTTCGATGCTCGCGCAGCTCGACGTCTACTGCTCGCTTGCCGAGGCGGCATCGGCGGGCGGCTACGTCTGTCCGTCACTCAACGGCGAGCGCCGCATCACGATACGCGACGGCCGTCATCCCGTCGTCGAAAAATTCACGAAAAACGCCGGGTTCGTGCCGAACGACACGGTGCTCGACATGAAAAAGAACCGGGTGATGATCATCACCGGACCGAATATGGCGGGAAAGTCCACGTACATGCGGCAGGTCGCGCTGATCGCCGTGATGACGCAGATCGGCTCGTTCGTGCCGGCGTCGTCTGCAGACATGTGCGTCACCGACCGTGTCTTCACGAGAGTCGGGGCATCTGACGACCTTGCCTCGGGGCAGTCGACCTTCATGCTTGAGATGAACGAGGTGGCGTCGATCCTGCGTTCGGCGACTCCCGACAGCCTGATCGTCTACGACGAGGTCGGCCGCGGAACTTCGACATACGACGGAATGAGCATCGCGAAGGCGATACTCGAGTACACATACAGCAAAAAAGTCGGCGCCAAGACGCTCTTCGCGACGCACTATCACGAACTGACGTCGATGGCGGACGACTGCGAGGGGATCGTCAACTACAATATCGCCGCGAGGAAAAAGGGCGGCGACATCGTATTCCTGCGCAAGATAGTGCCGGGAGCCACCGACGACAGCTACGGCATCGAGGTCGCGAAGCTGGCCGGAGTGCCGCGCGAGGTGATAAAGCGGGCGGGAGAGATCCTCGAAGAGATGCTGAATGAGCGTCCTGTGGAGCGGCCGTCGCGCGGGGAGGACGACTCGGCTATCGACATAGGCGAAGTGATCAATGAGGGAGTGATCGACGACATACGGGCCGCCGACCTAAACAACATGTCTCCCGTCGAGGCGCTCAACCTCCTTTTCGAACTCCAGAAAAGGCTTAGATAAAGGCACCGGAGGCAAAAAGTCCGCAGGCATAAAGACAGGGAAAGACCCGGGAAACGGAAAATGGGAAAGATCAATCTGCTGAGCTTTGAGGTGGCGAACCTCATCGCCGCCGGCGAGGTAGTCGACAGGCCGGCGTCGGTAATAAAGGAGCTTGCCGAAAACTCGATAGACGCGCATGCCGACCGCATAACGGTCGAGATCCAGCGCGGAGGCGTCCTCTATATGAGGGTGACCGACAACGGATCCGGGATCCTCCCCGAGGACCTTCCGCTCGCGGTGAAGCGCCACGCGACGAGCAAGATTAAGGAAGCGGCCGACCTCGGCAGCATCATGACGCTCGGCTTCCGCGGCGAGGCGCTCGCGGCGATAGGATCTGTCTCCGACCTGAGGATCATCTCGAAGATAAAGGACAGCCCGATGGGGGCGTCGATCGAGGTGAATTCGGGAAGGGTCGGCGAGGTGAACGAGCAGGGGGCGAGAGACGGTACGACCGTCATCGTCGAGAACCTGTTCGCGAACGTGCCCGCGCGCCTCAAGTTCCTCAAGCGCGACATCACCGAGGCGGCGGCGGTAGTGGCGACGGTCGAGAAGATCGCGCTGTCGCATCCCGATATCGCGTTCAGGGTCATATCCGACGGCGTCATAAGACTCGAGACTCCGGGTGACGGCAGACTGCAGTCGGTCATGCGCGCGGTGTACGGCAAAGAGCAGGCGGAGAAGATGCTGAAGATCGAGACCGAGCTCGGAGGCATCCGGACGTACGGGTATGTATCGTCGCCCGACATGCCGAGAGCCAGCCGCACGTGGCAGAATTTCTTCATAAACCGCAGATACATAAAGAGCCGCACTGTGCAGGCGGCGCTCGAACAGGCGTACACGTCGTACATACCGCCCGAGAAGTTCCCGTCCTGCGCGCTCTTCATCGATATACGGCCGGAGGCGGTCGACGTTAACGTGCACCCCGCAAAGCTCGAGGTCAAATTCTCGAACGAACGCCCGGTGTTCGAGTGCGTTTACCACGCGGTGAGGGAGGCGCTGACGACGAACACCGCCCGCCCGGAGGGCGGGATCGGCGTTCTCGAGCCGTCCGCAGCCGGGCCGGCTCCTGCCGGAGTACGGCCTTCTGGCTCCGCCGAAGGACAGCCTTCTGGCTTCGCCGAAGGCATCGCTTCGGGCTTCGCCGAAGGCAACGCTTCAGATTCTGCCAAAGGCATTGCATCCGGTTCCTCGGGAGTTCAGTCTTCAGGCGGTGCCGGGGCAAGGTCTTCAGATGAACTCGGCTTCAGGTCTTCCGGCTCCGCCGAAGGACAGCCTTCGGGCTTCGCCGAAGGCATCGCTTCTGGCTCCGCAGAAGGCAACGCTTCGGGCTTCGCCGAAGGCATCGCTTCGGGCTCCGCCGAAGGCATCGCTTCGGGCTTCGCCGAAGGACGGCCTTCTGGCTCCGCAGAAGGCAACGCTTACGGCGGCAGGGGCAGTGTCACGGGCAGAGCGCGGCAGGGACGCCCCTTCGGAGCTCCGCCGCTCTCCCGCGCGTACGTCCCGCTTCCCGACAGATCCGGGCGTGTGCGCGCCGACGACAGCATAGACATGCCCGACTACCCCCGCGGCGGAGCAGGCATCACATCTGCCCCGTCCGGCACCGCTGTCCCCGCGGGACCCGCTGCCGCCGCGGCTTCCCCGCAGTGGCGCATCGCCGGCGAGCTCTTCAACACGTATATCGTCGTTGAGGAGGGCGATGCACTCACCCTGTTCGACAAGCACGCTGCGCACGAGAGGCTGAATTTCGAGAAGATGCGGGCGAGACTGCGCGGCGCGGTGAGAAACACGTCGCTCCTTGCGCTGCCTCTCGAGATCGATCTCGGGACCGCCGGCGCCGACGCCGTCGAGAGGAACAGGGAGGAAATCGAAAAGATCGGCTTTGACTTCACTCGCGGTGAGCGCGGCATGATCCTCGTGGGAGGCATACCCGAAGAGCTCGACCGGAGCGAAGTCCCGCCGCTCTTCGAACGCTTTGCCGAAGCGCTCACGGAGGGCGCAGGGGACGTGAGCCTGATCGGCGAGAACGCCTTCGAGAAGGCGCTGTATCAGGCGTCGTGCAAGGCGTCGGTCAAAGGCGGACGCGTATATCCGCCGGGATACGCCGAATATCTCGTCGGAGAGCTCATGCGGCGTCCCGACATCACCTACTGCCCGCACGGCAGGCCGATCGCCGTGAGGATACGCAAGGCGGACCTCGACCGCAGGTTCGGCAGGAACTGACCCGTCGTACCGGAGAAGATCGAAGCTGCGCCCGAAAAGCGTAAAAATGACAGACGCCGCGGCGGACGCGGCGCGAAAGGAGACCGCGCCTGCATGTCCGCATGAAGGCGCGGAGGGATAAATGTTCAAACTGCATTTGAAGGAAGGCCGCGCGAGGCGCGGCAGTTTCGAGACGGTGCACGGGACCGTGCAGACACCTGTGTTCATGAACGTCGGGACCTGCGCCACAGTGAAGGGCGGGATCGCCGCCGAGGACCTCCGCGAGGTCGGATGCCAGGTCGAGCTGTCAAACACCTATCACCTGCATCTCCGGCCCGGAGACGCCCTTATAAAGGGTCTGGGAGGCCTTCACCGGTTCATGAACTGGGACGGCCCGATACTCACCGACAGCGGAGGCTTCCAGGTGTTCTCGCTGTCGTCGCTGCGTAAGATCACCGAGGAGGGCGTGCATTTCGCCTCTCACATCGACGGCAGGCGCATCTTCATGGGCCCCGAGGAGAGCATGCGGATCCAGTCGAACCTCGGATCGACGATCGCGATGGCCTTCGACGAATGCGTAGCCAATCCGTCGCCGTACGACTACGTCAGGGAATCAACTGAACGGACGGCCAGGTGGCTGCTGCGGTGCCGCGAGGAGATGGCAAGGCTCAATTCGCTTCCCGATACGGTCAACCCGTCGCAGCTGCTATTCGGCATAAACCAGGGAGGCACGTACGAGGACCTGCGGATCCGGCACATGAAGGAGATCGCGAAGTACGGTCTCGACGGCTACGCGATCGGTGGGCTTGCCGTAGGAGAGGAGACGGAGGAGATGTACCGCATCATCGAGGCCGTCGAGCCCTTCATGCCCGAAGACAGGCCGCGCTACCTCATGGGCGTCGGGACCCCGGTGAACATACTCGAAGGGGTCTATCGGGGCGTCGATTTCTTCGACTGCGTCATGCCCAGCCGCAACGCGAGGCACGGCAACCTCTTCACCTGGAACGGAAAGATGAACATACTCAACGAGAAGTACGCGACCGACGGCAGACCTGTCGATTCAGGCTGCGGCTGCCCGGCCTGCCGCGCTCACAGCAGGGCGTACATCCGCCATCTGCTCAAGGCAGAGGAGATGCTGGGCATGAGGCTGGCGGTGCTCCACAACCTGTATTTCTACAACGAGCTGATGTCGAAGATCAGAGCGGCCCTTGACGCCGGCGTATACGGGGAGTTCTACCGACGCTACAGGGAGGTCCTGGCCGAACGGTGCCGCGACTGACCGCCCGGCGCCCGCTGGGCGCAGACGCAGAATTGACTTGCAAAAACGGCGGAATAGTTATATAATATTATAATCACATTTTGCTTTTATACGGACGGTGTCCGGAAAGGGGAGGAGGATAAGGCGATCATGCTGTCGGCTATAAAGAATTTCTTTCTGACCTTCATCATCGCGCTGCTGATCTTTTCGCTGGTGGCGTATCTCGCGGTGAACCTGGTCATCAACAACATAAACGGCGCTCTCGACAGCAAGACCACCGAAGCCGTCACGACGGAAAGCCCCGGCAAGACCGAACCGGTCCCCGGGACAGTCGACGAGCCCGACGGCGAATCGGTCAACATACTGATCGTCGGCTGCGACTACAGGGGCGGAGTCTTCGCGGACTACGACAGCAAGGTCATAGAGGAACGCTTCGGGGTGGTACGTGAAGACCCGGTGATGCGCCCCGTTCCGAACGACCTCGGCATGCCGGCTCCTTCGGGAGTGATAAGCGACTCCGGCGTCGAACCGCTCGACGGAGTAAAGATCTCAGACGACAGGCTCGCCTTCCGGAACGGCTTCTACAAGGTCTCTTACCGGACCGTCGAGACCGATACCCTCATGCTGCTCCGCTTCGACAAGGAACGCGGGCACATAAGCTACACCGTGTTTGACCCCAAAGCCTACGTTACCGTCAACGGCGGTTACTGCAGGCTGGGAGAGGTCTTTTCGAGATACGGGATCGTAGCGCTGAGAGACAAGATCCACGCGCTCACAGGGATCCTGGTCGACAGATACGCGCTCGCCACAATGGAGTCGTTCCCGAAGGTCATCGACGCTATCGGCGGAGTCAGTGTTTACGTGCCCTGCAATATGAAATACGACGACGTCTCGGGCAACGTGCACATCGACCTCAAGGCCGGCAGCCAGAAGCTTAACGGCGAAAAGGCCCTGCAGCTGCTGATGTTCAACAGCTATACCGACGGTGTGAACAGCCGCAAGCGCACGACGGTCAACTTCGTGCAGTCATTCATCTCCGACCTCACGTCTCTCGGCGGAAGGGCAAGGACTGACGAGTTCATCAAGGCCGTCGACGGCATGCTCGATACCGACATCACGACGAAGGACCTCGTGTCGAACGCCGACCTGCTCTTCGCCTGCGGCGGCACGACGGTCGAGATCTCGACGGTCACGGTAAAAAAGCCGGTGCCCGGCGATCCCGAGGCCTCTGTCTACGACGAGAACGCGACGATAAACGCCTTCTCGAAATACAAGAAGCTCTACGAAAAGAAGAGCGGCTGACCTCCCTAAAAAAACGAACAAAAAAGAAAAAACACAGATACGCAAAGGATACAGCAATGGACAACGAAAACAGCATTCAGGGCAATCCCGCACTTCGGGACATGGACAAGATCGTGGCGCTGTGCAAGACGCGCGGCTTCATTTTCCCCGGCTCCGAGATCTACGGCG
>JAFTCN010000026.1 GCA_017454675.1 Clostridia bacterium | reverse complement strand
GCGCCGTGCTCATCGCGAACGTCGCCGGAAGCGACAGGTATCTCGGCACGTACAACACCTACAGCACGATCAGCGCGAGCGCCACATCGTACATCACAGGCGAAAACGCGAAGAACGTAGGCGTGACTCAGTTCCCCGCCTCCCTCTTCACCGCGGTCGAAAAGCAGTAAGACGGCCTCCCGGCCGAAAAGTTCCGGGACGCGGCAACGCCGCGGCCCGGGCTTTTAATATTTTTGTATCCTGATATCAGATCAGATCTCCGTGAGCAGATTTGAATTCTCCGAGCAGCCGGTCGGCGTCGGCAAGTACGTCATTAATCTCCTCCCTGTCGCGAAGCGTCGCTCCTGCGGCTCTGGCGTGCCCTCCGCCGCCGTACTTCGCGGCTACGGCATCTATATCCAGAAATCTCGAACGGAGCCTGACGCGCACCGTACCGGCTCCTGCGGGGTCGTCGCTGCCGTTCTCGATGAAAGCAATCCAGATGAGGCTCCCTCTGATCGATTCGAGAAATGAAACGGCGAGGGATGCCGACTCGGCGTCAAGTCCGAACCTGTCGCGCATCGAAAGAGGTATGAAGACATAGGCGACGCCGTTCGGAGTGAGTTCGATCGAATCGTATACCGCTGACTTGTATTTGAGGAAGGATATGTCGTCGAGATAGAGTTCGGCGTAGATCTTCTCGGTGTCGATACCCGAACCCAGAAGGTACGCAGCAGCATTGAAAGTCTCGGCGTCGACCCCGCGGTGCCTGAAGCGGCCGGTATCGGTGACGATGCCGGTATAGAGGCAGGCCGCCGCCTCCGGCGTCAGCTTCAGCCGGTCGGGAAAGGCCGAGGCGAAGATCGCTATCATCTCGCTGCATGAGGCGCGTCCTTCTTCCACCCAGTTAATGTCGCCGTACCGCTCGGTGTCGATGTGGTGATCGATCTTGATAATGAAGTCGGCTTCGGATATGCGGGGGTTCGAAATGCGGTCAGACGTCGCAGTGTCGGTGACGATCGCGAGGGCATCGCTGAACCAGCCTTCGGGGAGCTCACCGGGAAACGTTTCAGGGACGGAAAGGAAGCCCATCTTGCGCGACCTGTCAGAGTTGCATACGATGACTGTCTTATCGGGGAAAGACGCTCTGAGAAGCCCGCAGAGGCCTCCGGACGAGCCTGCGGCATCGCCGTCGGGTCTTATGTGCCTGCTGATGACGATCTTATCGTATTCGGATATTTTCTCAATTATCGCTTTCAAGGCATCGGTGCGTTCCATAAGAGTTTCTCCGTATATATTCTGATAATATCAGTAGTTACTTGCGGCGGCCCGCCGTCTTCGGGCGGTGCTTGTGGAAGGTAACGGAATCCCGAGCCGAATGACTGCGGATATGTCAGCAGGATGCCGCGAGAGCGTCGAGGTCGGAGAGGAGCTTCATCGCCTCTTCCCTGTCCTTAAGCGTAGCTCCGCTTGCCTTGGCGTGTCCGCCTCCGCCGTATTTCACCGCTATTCCGTTTATGTTCCTGTCTGACGACCGGATCTCGCAGAGCACCCCGCTGTCCGACTCGGTGAAGTTCACCCATATCCCGGTCCCGCGGATCTCTGACATCGTCCCGACCATACCCCTCGACGCCGAAAAACTGTCGAGGCCCGACTCGGCCACGTCGGCGGCCGTCGAGTAGATATACGCCACTCTGTGCTCGGTGAATCTGACTCTCAGCAGAAAGCTCGCGCGCGTTGCCATCGAGCGGTAGCTGTCGGAATAAAGATTCCTGTATATATCGTTCGTGCTGAAATCCTGCTCCATCAGCTTCGACGCCAGGGCAAAGGTCCTCGAGTTCACCGAATCGTATCTGAAGCGCCCGCTGTCGGTCACGATGCCGGTGAAAAGCAGCCCGGCGGAAAGCGGCGAAAACCTGAGGCCGAGCGATATCGAGGCGTCGGCTATGATCCCGCAGCAGCTCTCGAAGGTGGGATCGACGATCTCGGTCCCGCATATCTTCTCAAGGAAGAGGTGGTGGTCGATCCTGAGAGTCGTCTTTGCCAAGGCATAGCGGCCGTCGCTTATGAGCGACGCCGACGACGTGTCGAGCACGACCGACAGAGCGCCGTCGTAGAAGGAGTCGTCGACGGTGTCGGGCGAAGAGTCGGGCATGAACGAATACCTACCGGGGGGATCTCCGGGGCAGACTACCGTCTTCCCCGGGAAATTGTCGAGTATGATGTGCTTGAGTCCGATCTGGCTGCCTACGGCGTCGCCGTCGGGATTCGTATGCCTGTGTATAGCTATCCTGTCGTGGCTATCTATTAGTTCCCTTATAACTTCGTAACGGTCCATCTGGCTTTCCTTCTGTCCTCACCTTGCCCGTTCATTCGCGGAGCGTTATACTCACCGCGGAGCCCGATGCTCTATATTTTACCATATTTTGCCCCCGGGAGCAACAAAAATCTTCCTGCCGCCGATTATTCTTCTTGACAATGCGTGCCGAAAGTGGTATAATATTCGGGCAAAATAAAAAACGGGGTGTGGCACAGCTTGGTAGTGCGCTTGGTTCGGGACCAAGAGGCCGCTGGTTCGAGTCCAGTCACTCCGACCATGAAGAGACCGGGCAGCGGATATACGCTGCCCGGTCTCTTTGATTGTACGGTGTTCGCAGGACGTGTTCTCCGTCAGTCCGCCGCGATCATCTTTTTTGCAAATCCGGTAATTTCATTTAGATCGCCCGCGTCGGGACGGTTCCTGTGCATCCAGAGGAAGTGTCCCGGGCAGTGGAAATATTCGGGCTCGACTTCGATCCCGACCGAACCGGCCAGTTCCTTTATCTTGCCGAACGATGACTTCCCCGAGGCCGACGAACCGAATACTACTATGCGTCCTATGTTCGACGCGTTCTTACGTATGAACTCGGAGATCTCAGCGGCGGGCTTGCCGGCATAGACCGAACTGCCGAGGAAAAGGATATCGGCATGTCCTGTGAGGCCCTCGGAAACGGGGAGCGCTCCGACTCCGGCAGCCGACGCGACGGCAGTCGCGAGCTTTTCGGTGTTTCCGCTCTTTGTGAAATAGCGAACTTCGATCTTCATGTTTTCTTTTATCTCCTGTCTGTCAGATGATTCAAAGCGTTTCGGGATAGTGCAGTTTTCTCGCGGTGTACAGTCTGTCGGCATCGCTCATCAGAGTGTAGTACTCGGTGGCGGTGGTGTTTCTCCACGGGATCGTCATAAAGCCGAGCAGCCTGCCTGCAGACAGATTTTCTTTGCAGTAGGCGAGAGTCTGCTTCGCGTTGGAGGTCGAAGACCAGGTCGAGCAGACCGGAACCTGATCGTATCCCAGTTCGTCGAGCCTGTTGTATGTCATGATCGTATTGTAGCGCGGAGCCTCGGGCCGTGTGTCGAAGGTCCCGTAATACCAGTTCGACTGGAGCACCGTTTTCGGCATGTATTTAACGAACAGGTCGGGATGATGCCAGTAATAGTCTGAGAAGACCCACGGACGGGCGCCGCACTCAAGGCAGCAGTCAAAGAGCTCGTAGCAGTCGTGCCAGAACACCTTTTCGTTCCTCACTATGGCGACGCCGTTGTATTTCTGGTGCTCGTATGTCTCCTCGTCGAGTCCCAGGTGGAAGTATTTCGAACCGAAGAGCGAACTGACCTCACGGATGAGGTCCTTGCAGAAGGCGATATGCTCCGGCGTCCCCGTCATGAATCTCCACTTCTTCTGCCATGTGTTGTGGCAGCAGGAGAAATTCATCTTCGGAACCGGCTCGATGCCCTTCCCGCGGATGTATTCAAGCTTTTTCGCGAGTTTTTCTTTGCTCCACGCGTCGGGCGCGGCGATCTCCGGATGAGAGTCGAGCTTTACGCCGTCTCCCACGTCGATGATCAGCATATTGTACTTTCTGTCGGCGATGAAGTCTACGAGTCTGTCGAAGACCTCCTCGTCGGTATTGTTGTTCTCGTCCCATTTTTCCTGAACGACCCAGCCCGGCGTTATGGAATCGCGGTCGAGCCACATGTGGTTGCTGATCTGAAGAAAATACGAAAAGATCATTGCCTGTTTCTCCTTTTATACGGCTTTTTATTGATGATTGCTGCTGCCACCTGCGATGCTGTCATCGGCGATGCTGTCATCGGAGATGCTGTCATCGGAGATGCTGCCACCTGCGATGCTGTCATCGGAGATGCTGCCACCTGCGATGCTGTCATCGGAGATGCTGCCACCTGCGATGCTGTCATCGGAGATGCTGTCATCGGAGATGCTGTCATCGGAGATGCTGCCACCTGCGATGCTGCCATCTACGATGCTGTCATCGACAACCGCCGTAGTTTCGGCGGCTTTTTTCTTCTTTTTTTTGTCTATAAGTATAAGTATGATCCCGGCCGCGATGCAGAGGAACTCCCGCAGACGGTAAAGCAGCGCCGCGAGTATCCCCGTCTCGGACGGAACACCTATCCAGCCGAGAACGACACCCATGCCGCCTTCTCTCGTGCCCGCCTGCATGGGTATCATGAAGAGCAGATTCCCGATGAGCGATGCAAGGCTCAGCACCAGTATCCCGTGCACAGGATTCACGGCAGCTCCCAGGAAGACAAGTATCACATAATATTCGAGCGATTCGAGGAGTCTCGAAAAATACTCGAGCAGCAGTGCGGAATAAAACTTCTTCCTGTCCGAACTGAAGGCGGAGATCTGTCTGTCAACCTCGGAAAAGCGCTCTCTCTTTGTTTCAAGCTGCTTCCCTGTGTATTTGCTGACGAGGGGAATGTGCCAGCGCGACACTCTCTCGAACACCGGCATTATGAGCCCCGTGCTCTTGTGTCTTATGAAAAAGACGCAGCCGAGGAGACACAGCAGCCCCGCGACACCAAGTCCCACCGATGATGCGACACCGCCGGGACAGCCGGTGACGAAATACAGCAAAGACCCCGTGAGCCAGAGCATGACATGCCCCATGACGTAGAAAACGCTGAAATTGAGTGTGGCTGAAAGCGCTTTCTCGGTCCCGCAGTACTGGCGGAGCTCCATTATCCTGTAAGGCTCTCCGCCCACGAGCCCAGCCGGCGTGACATTGTTGAGGGCAAACCCCGACACCACTGTCTTCGACAGCCTGAAAAATCCCACCTTTTTCGCGTCCTCTCTGCCGAGCATGACTCGGTATACAAAGACGTGGACGGCAAAGATGGCGAGCCAGATGACGATCTGAATTACGAATGATATGATGATCGGCGGGGCTACGAGCAGACTCCAGTCGATATCGCCGGGGTGAGAGCGCCAGATCATTACGGCAAGTCCCGCAAGTCCCAGGATAAAGAACAGCAGTTTGTATCTTTTCTTCATCTTGTCCCGCTGTCTCCCGGGTAGTATTTTTCCTTAAGGTCGGAGGCGATCTTCTCATAGCCCCTGACCATTATCACATCGAGGGTCCCCATGACGATCACGAGGAACGGGAAATAGTAGACGTGAAGTCCAAGCAGCAGCAGTATGAAGAGAGCGTATGCACGGAGATTGATTGTAAGAAGGTTGGTCAGCTGTACGATGCGAAGGCTCCTCGCCCGGTAGGCCTCGGCGACTTCCCTGTTCTCGGGAAAGTTTTCGCCGTCGCGGGCTGCGGCCGCGCGCAGAAACTCCTGCGTCCTCGGCGTGCTGCGCTCCTGCATCGCCGTATAGGGTATGTAGAACCGGAGATAAAGGCGCTCGAGCGACGGCTTTCCGCCCTTCAGTTCGGCCGCCCTCTTTCGCAGCGACTCGGACGTCGTCAGTTCGCTTCCGCTCTTTCCGAGCGCGAACAGCAGGTGCAGATTCCTGAAATAATCCGCCATCCTGTCCTGCCTCGCGTGGAAGAACAGCGCGGAGACTACTATGACGATCCAGATCCATCCGCCCCATTTCGTCTCGGTGAACGGGATATACTCGTCCGACATGCGAAATCCGAGCGCGAAATACGCCCCGGCATATCCGACCATCGTAGAGAGGCCGTCGAGCAGGCGACCGAGTTCGGACGTCTTGTGAGTGAGCCTTGCGAGCTGACCGTCGGTGGCGTCGAGCACGATCGACAGTATGAAGAGCAGGACGCCGGTTAGATTGATCCAGAAATTCCGGGGGTAGAACAGTATGCCGCCCGCGAGTCCGCAGACCATCGACACGAACGTCACGGCGTTAGGATGCACTCCGAACTTTCTTGCCACCACGGTGAACACGAACCCTACAGGTTCGGTAAACCAGAGATCGATCGGTTCCTCGATCTCGGTGCATTTGCGCGAACTTTTAAGCTCGTCAAAAAAACCCGGTTTTTTCTCTTTTTCCATTTTGTGGCTGCCCTCCGCAGATCCGATAAAAAATGAGATACGGGCGGATCACATGATGTCGAACACCGAAAGCTGATCCGACTCGTTCAGACCGTCGAGCACGCCGTTCGCGCGCAGGACGTCTATAACGCTCTTGTTGGCCCCTCCGCGTTCGCGCAGGTCTTCAACCGAGAAGAACGGCTCCTCCGCCCTGGCGGCGGTTATCGCCCTCGCCGCGGCCTCTCCCAGGCCCGGCAGTGATGTCAGCGGCATCCGTATCCCGCCGTTCTCGGGGAGAAACTCGACGGCGTCCGATTTCACGATGTCGACCGGCAGGAACCTGATCCCCCGGAGCATGCACTCATGCGCAAGCTGCAGCGCGGACTCGGTATTCTTCTCGTTGGCCGTCGCGTCCTTGCCGAGGCGGTCGATGCGAAGGATCTCGCTTTCGGTCGCGCGCACTCCCTTTCCGACGATCCCGGCGGAAAAACCTTCGGGAGCGACGGTGAATATCGCGCAGTAGAAGGCGACCGGGCGGTGGACCTTGTACCAGGCGAGACGTATGGCCGACATGACGTAGGCTGCGGCGTGGGCCTTCGGGAACATGTACTTGATCTTTTTGAGCGATCCGACGTACCAGTCGGGAACACCCGCCGCTGCCATCGCGTCGAGCATCTCCTCCGGGAGCGGCTCGCCTTTTTTGTTCTTCCTGACCTTCTCCATGATCTTGAAGGCCATCGGCTTCTCGACCCCGTACTTTATAAGGTCGAGCATGATGCCGTCACGTGTCCCGACGACATGTGAAATGTCGCATATGCCCTGCTTTATCAGGTCCTGCGCGTTTCCGAGCCACACGTCGGTGCCGTGCGTAAGACCCGATATCTGCATGAGGTCGGCGAAGTTCTTCGGCTTTGAATCGATGAGCACCTGCTGGATGAACTGAGTGCCCATCTCGGGTATGCCGAGCGTACCGACCATAAGGCCCAGCGAGCGGGTGTCACGGTCCTCTCGGTCTCTTTGCGGTATGCCCAGCGGCTCGGTCGATTCGAAAAGACGGTAGACCGTCCTGTCGTTCATCGCGACGTCCATCACCGGCACGCCGCTGTATTTCTCAAGATATCTGTACTTGGTCGGGATATCGTGTCCCAGCTCGTCGAGCTTGAGGATCGTGTCATGAAGGTACGAGAAGGCGTAGTGTGTCGTGACGATGTCCGACTGCGCCTTGTCGGCCGGATGCTGCACCGGTGTGAAGTCGTAGACGTCCATGTCGCTCGGCACGACGATGATACCTCCCGGGTGCTGTCCCGTCGTCTTCTTGACGCCGGTGCACCTCGACTTCATCCTTTCTATCTCCGCCTTCGGGGGCATGATCCCCTTGCCCTCGAAATACTTCATGATGTATCCGTATGCGGTCTTGTCGGCCAGTGTGGAGATCGTTCCGGCCTTGAACACGTTCTCGGCACCGAAGAGCTCCTCGGTGAATTTATGGACCTTTCCCTGGACCTCTCCCGAGAAGTTGAGGTCGATATCGGGCGTCTTATCGCCCTTGAACCCGAGGAAGGTCTCGAAGGGGATGTCCTGGCCGTCGGCCATTAGATCGGCTCCGCAAACAGGACAGACCGCCGACGGAAGGTCGAAGCCGGAGCCGGCCCTGTCGGGATTCGAGAAATCGCTGAATCTGCACTTAGGGCAGTAATAGTGCGGCGGAAGCGGATTGACCTCCGATATGCCCGCCATGGTCGCCGCGAACGACGAACCGACCGACCCTCTCGAGCCGACGAGATATCCGTTTTTCTCGCTGAATTCGACGAGTCTCTCCGCGATGACATAGAGCACTGCGAAACCGTTCGATATGATCGAATCGAGCTCGGTGCGAAGCCGCTGTTCGACGATCCCCGGGAGCGGGTCACCGTACATGTTCTTAGCTCTCGTCCAGCACTTTTCGGTGAGCGCCTCTTCGGAGCCTTCGAGATGCGGAGGATACGAGCCCTCCGGTATCGGGCGGACCCTCTCTATCATATCGGCTATGAGGTTCGTATTCTTCACAACGACCTCGTATGCCTTGTCGCTTCCGAGATATGAGAATTCGTCGAGCATCTCCTCGGTCGTGCGCAGATAGAGCGGGACGACCCTGTCGGCGTCGCGCATCTTGTTGCCGACCTGAAGGATGCGGCGGTAGATCTCGTCCTCAGGCTCGAGAAAATGCGAGTCAGACGTCGCGACGACAGGCTTGCCGAGCCGCTCCCCCAGTTCGACGATCTTCCGGCAGATCTTTCGAAGCCCCTCTCTGTCGGCGACTTTTCCCTCGTCTATGAGGTATTCGTCGTTGCCTGCCGGCTGGATCTCGAGATAGTCGTAGTAGGAGGCGATCTCCTCGAGCTCGGTCTCGGGCTTGTTGTCGAGTATTGCGGAATACAGCTCGCCCGCCGAACACGCCGAACCTATGATCAGGCCCTCTCGGTTTTTGTCAAGCAGCGTTTTCGGTATGCGCGGGTTGCGGTAATAATATTTTAGATAGCTGTCAGAGATCATACGGTAGAGGTTCTTCAGTCCTGTCCGGTCCTTAACCAGTATGATCATATGATGGGATCTCAGTTTCTTCGGGTCGGAACTTGCCTCGATCTCCTTTTTCAGGACGTCGAAGTCGTCTATATCTCTCTCCTTCAGCTGTTCCGTCATACGGAGGTAGATCTTTGAGAGCATCTCGGCGTCGTCGACGGCCCTGTGGTGGTTGAAATCGCCGAGTCCGTAGTAATCGGCGAGGGTGTCGAGCTTGTGTTTCGACAGGCCGGGGTTTAAGAAGCGCGACAGCGCGACGGTATCGAGATACGGCGAGTTGAATTCGATCCCGAGCGAATCGGCGGCCGCCCTGAGGAAGCCGGTGTCGAAGTCGGCGTTGTGAGCGACGAGCAGCGCGCCTTTTGCGAACTCGAAGAACTCTGGAAGGACCTCGGCGATGCAGGGAGCGCCCGCGACGTCGCTGTCTCTTATCGACGTGACTTCGGTGATCTCATCTGGTATATGCACTCCGGGATCGACGAAAGTCGAGAATCTGCCGGTCACTTCACCGTTTTTCAGTCTGACTGCTCCGAATTCGATGATCTTACAGGTCGACGCCGATAAGCCGGTGGTCTCAAGGTCGAATACCACGGTGTCTCCGTCGAATCCCCCGGCGTACTTCCCCTCGAGCGGAGATGCGGAGTCGTTTACGAAATACGCCTCCATGCCGTAGATCGGAAGGAACCGCTCGTTCTCCGGAATGCCCGATTTTGAGTAGTATTTCTCAAGAAAGAGCATGACCTCGGGAAGGCCTGAACATTTCCGTGATCGGTCACGGCCAGAGCCCTGTGGCCCCACCTCATGGCAGTCTTCACCGCGTCGGCGGCCGATGTTATGCCGTCGACGGCCGACATTCCGGTGTGCAGATGCAGCTCGACCCGCTTTTCGGCAGAGCGGTCGGCGCGCGGAATGAAACTCACCCTGGCGGCAGCCTCGGGAACAAAATAAAACTCGTCCTGCTTGATGTCTTTCCTGACATTCCCGAAAAAGGCATAGGAGTCGCCCTCGGAGAAGATCGATGCCATCTTTCTGGCGTCGTCCTCTTCGAGTCCCGACTCGCGTACCGTTATCGAAGCGTTGCCGTCGAATGCGGTGAACGAACAGAACCAGCTCTGCTGGCGTCCTCTGTTGTCGCACTGAATGTCGGATACTGTGCCCAGTATCACGGTGTTGCGCCTCGGCGAGGTGATCGACGATACCGATATCGGATCGATGTTGAACCTGTCACCGAATATGAATTCAGGAGACGATATATCGAAATTTCCGGATCCTATCGAGCAGATCCCGTCCTCAACGACGGCTACTGCGGACGGGTCGAAGACCGACCGGATCTTTTTGAATACCGGCGCGGCACCGACTTCTTCGGCGGCTTCGCCGACGTCCGGGGCTTCTTCGGGCTCTTCCCTTCCGTATTCCTCGAGGGATTCGCGGCAGCTCTGTTCGATCGAGCGGTAGAACTCGCGGCCCTCCTCGGTCTCCGAATACGGCACGTAGTCCGCCATCTCGGCAATCGTCACCCTGATCTCCGTTGAGAACTCTCTCTTAACGAGCTCTTCGATCTTTGACTCGGCGTTCCTCTTGGCAAGAAAATCGATACCTCCGGTCCCGAAGGGGATCTCGACAGTGTAGTCGTCGGAATCGTTCTCGACGATATTGTACTTGTCGAAAAAACCCGCGGGCAGGAGCATCCTCGCGTGAGCGTCGGAGATAAGCAGATCAAGGCTGTCGGGGCTGAAGAGAGATGCGCCGTACGAGGGAACGAGCCTGACGGCGTACTTCCCGCCGTAGGCGCTCTTTATCCCGTTTTCTATCCGGCTGAAGATCTTCGTGTCGAATAACCGGGGGAGCGATACGGTGACCTCGTAGAGACCGGGATTAATGTTCGACCTCGCCACGGTATAGCCGGATGCGCAGTCAAAGAGCAGTCTCGACTCGGGGTCCGGACTGTATTTTGAAAACAGATCATTAAGACTCTTTTTTGGCCTCTGCGGCTGCGGCGCTGCCTGCTTTTGTCTCTCGTCGACTTCGCTCATGTCACATTTTCTCTTTTCTGCTGATGAGGCAGTCTGTGATGAACGGCACGATGCCGTCCTCCGGGATCTTTCCCATGATCTGCCCGTGCTCGAAGAAGAGCGCCTCTCCCTTTCCGCCCGCGACGCCGAAGTCGGCCTCCCGCGCCTCTCCCGGGCCGTTCACGGCGCAGCCCATCACTGCCACCCTGCAGGGGACGTCGCGCAGGCCCTCGCGGTCGACGGCCGCCTCGAGTTCGGACACGAGCCGCACGAGGTCGATACCGGTCCGGCCGCACGTGGGGCACGAGACGATCTCGAGCCCGGAGTGACCGGGGCATCCCAGCGACCGGAGTATATCCTTCGCCGCGCGAACCTCTTCGAGCGGGTCGTCGGTCAGCGATATCCTGACGGTGTCGCCGATCCCGGATGATATCAGCGCCCCGAGGGCGGCGGCGTTCTTTATTATTCCCTGCCTCTTTCCTCCGGCCTCGGTCACGCCGATGTGCAGCGGGAAATCGCAGTTTTCGGAAATGTATCTGTTGGCCTCGACCGTCTTCATGACGTCGGATGACTTTACCGAGATCACTACCTCATCGAAGCCGTACCTTTCGAGCAGTTTGAGGTGTCCCATGGCCGACTCGAAAAGTGCCTCCGGAGCGGGAGATCCGTACTTTTCGAGCAGATGCTTCTCAAGAGAGCCTCCGTTGACACCTATGCGTATCGGGATGTGCCGCGAGAGGCAGGCCTTCGCGACCGCCCTGACTCCGTCCTCGGAGCCGATATTGCCGGGATTTATGCGTATCTTGTCGATCCCGCGGTCGATACAGGCGAGAGCCAGCCTGTAGTCGAAGTGGATATCGGCCACGAGCGGTATCCCCTCCGTCAGCTTCCGGATCCTGCCGGCGGCTTCGGCGGCTTCGGCGTCGGGAACGGTGAATCTGACTATGTCACAGCCCGCCTCGTGCAGCGCGACGATCTGAGCCGCGGTCGCTTCGGCGTTTCTCGTGTCGGTATTGGTCATCGACTGTATCGGGATCCTGGCCCCTCCGCCTATCACGACGCCGCCGACGTTCACTTGTCTTGTTTTCTTTCTCTCTGTCATGACAGCTTAAAAGAGTTTTATGATATCCTTTGCCGTGATTAACACGGCAAGGGTCAGAAGGATCACCATCCCGGCGAAATTGATATACCCCTCGACCTCCGGCTTCACCTTTCTCCGGATCACGAGTTCGATGAGGAGCATGAGTATCCTTCCGCCGTCAAGCGCCGGAAGAGGCAGTAGGTTCATGATGCCGAGGTTGACCGAAATGACGGTAAACAGGTAGAACAGGCTGGAAAAACCGGTCTTTGCGGCCTCGCCGACGGCTGACGTAATGCCTATCGGACCCGAGACCGAATCGACGCCGAAGCGTCCGGTGATCAGCCCTCCGATCGAATCGAAGACCATCTTGACCGTCGATACAGACCTGAAGAACGCCTGCTCGAGCAGATTCCCGGGCGTCTTGCGCATGGCGTAAAGAATGAAATCGTATCTGCCGAATGATGTGCCTTCCTCCTCCTCGGTCGGAAAGACCACGCCCGGGAGCACTATCTTTTCTCCGTCGCGAACAACGGTCAGGTCGACCGGTTCATATCCGCGGTTCAGGATCTCGTAAACGAGCTCGCTGCCGCTGTGGACTCTCGTCGGACCGACCTTTATGATCTTGTCGCCCGCTGCAAGTCCGTACCCGGGGCTCGTCGCGCCTTCCTGAAAGTCAGCTACGACTGTCGAGACGGGCGTCGAGAATAGCACTATGAAGAACATGCACAAAAACCCGATGAGAATATTGACGAACGGACCTGCAAGGACAGTGGCAAACCGCTTATACAGCGGCATCGAAGAAAAAGAACCCTGCTCGTCGGATTCGCCGTCCTCTCCCTCCATCTGTACATAGCCGCCTATCGGGAAGGCGCGGAACGAGTAGCGTATCCCGCTCTTCTTCGATACGCGCGAGAGCACCTTGGGGCCCATACCGACAGAGAATTCAAGGACTTTGATACCGCAGAGCCTGGCAACGAGAAAATGCCCCCCTTCGTGAAGGACGACGAGTATGTCAAGCAGAAAAAGTGTAAGCAGAAGATAAAGAAACCACATTTCAGATAAGATAAGATCAGATAAGAAGCTCCCGACAGGGCAGCCGTCATTTTTCTGCCGCGAGAGACGCGGCAAACCTTTCCGCTTCGTCGGCCGCCGAAAGGATATCGGGAAGGTCAGTGCAGGAGGCGGCGCCGGTGAAGCGCGAGACCGTCTCCTCAAGTATGTCGAATATACCGGTAAAACAGATTTTCTTTTTTAAAAACGCGGACACGGCGGCGGAGTTTGCCGCATGCAGCACCGCCGGAAGCGCTCCGCCGGCCTCAAGCGCCCGGTAGGCGAGCGCGAGCGGGACGAAGGTCTGAGCATCTGGCTTCGCGAAAGTGATGGGGCCGACCGACGTCAGATCGAGGCGGTCTATCACGGGAAAAGTCCGGTGCGGATAATCGACGGCGTATTCGACGCAAAGTCTCATGTCGGGTTTTGACATCTGCGCGATATATGAGTTGTCGGCGAACCGCACGAGCGAATGCACGACGCCCTGCCTGTGCACGAGGACGGATATGGAGGAGCCCGGCATGCCGAACAGCTTTGACGCCTCAATGACCTCGAATCCCTTGTTCATAAGAGTCGCGCTGTCCACCGTGATCTCGGCTCCCATCTTCCACACGGGGTGGTCGAGCGCCCGCTCGGGGGTGATCGAACCGAGGTCTTTCCGCTCCATACCGAAAAACGGGCCTCCGGACGCGGTGAGTATCAGTTCTCTCACCTCTCCGTCGCCGCCGGCCTTCAGGCACTGGAAAATAGCCGAATGCTCGCTGTCGACGGGTATTATCTCGGTCCCGGTCCTGCCGGCTTCGCTCATGACGGCGTCACCGGCGATCACGAGTGATTCCTTGTTTGCGAGGGCGAGCCTCATTCCGCTCCCCATTGCGGCGAGAGTCGGAGAGAGCCCCGCGGCGCCGCTGACCGCGTTGACGACGGTGTCGGCTGAGACCGAGCGAATCATCTCGGTAAGCCCGTCCGGGCCGGAATAGACCTTTGTACCGAGATCGGCCACCCGGACCTTAAGGTCAGCAGCGGCGCCGTCGTCCGCCATGGCGGCCGCCTCCGGCCGGAACAGCCGGCACAGGTCCTCGACGGCCTTCGAGTTTCGGTTCGCGGATACAGCTCTTACGTCGTATCCGCGCTTTCGCGCGACGTCAGCCGCCTGCGAGCCCACAGATCCCGTGGCACCGAGGATCATTATCCCCGGTGCGGTCCTGCCTCCGCACTCTGTTCCGTTTTCATTATCACCGGCGCGGGATACCGCGCGTCTGTCTGATATCATGATCGAATGACTTCCGCCTGATGTTATTTTGGGGTACGGCCGCGATCCGTTATGCAGTGAAGAACCGGAAGAGCGACCCGGCGAGGAACATGATGCACGAGACCGCTATGACCGAATCGAACCGGTCGAGCACGCCCCCGTGCCCCGGGAATATCTTCCCGAAATCCTTGATGCCGTACGTCCGCTTCACGGCAGACATTATCAGATCGCCCGCCTGGGACAGGACCGAAGTGAAGACTGTCGCGATTCCGATGACGAGATAGTTCGGTCTGATCTCGGGCGACACACGGCTGACGATAAAACCGTAAAGGATCATCCCACCGACCGCAAACACCACACCGCCGACAGCTCCCTCGACCGTTTTCTTGGGACTTACCTTCGGGATCAGTTTGTGCTTCCCGAAGAGCATTCCGGTGAAATATGCGAACATATCGGTTGCCCACGCCGAGATTATCACAGCGAGGAAAAGATAGAAGCCGTGTCCGTCGATGTCGTTTATCAGGACGAGCGCCGAAAAGCCGACAGAAGAATAGATCAGGAGGGCCGACGAAACAGCCGAATCCTTAAGCGGAATCTTCTCGTCGGAGAATGCGGCGCATACGAGGAAAAACACGACGGTCAGCGCACACAGGGGAAAAACCACCGTAAAGAATCTCGTCGCCGGAAGATATCTCGCGGCGAAAGGCATGAGCGCCGCGAAAAGCACCGAAAACACCGTCATATGTATGTTTTTCCGGATGCCGCAGCAGTCGAGTATCTCCCAGGCGGCAAATCCGGAAAGCGCCGCGCATGCCAGCGGAAGCGCGAATGTATCGGTGAAAAAGAGCACCGGCACAAATACCGCCGCCATACCGAACGCAGTGATAATCCTTTTTTTCATCTCATCCGTCAGACCTGTCTTTTATGTTCTTTACACCGCCGAATCTTCTGCCGCGTGAAAAAAAGTCCGCTACGGCCCTGTCAACCTCAGCCGGCGTCATGTCCGGCCAGAGCGTATCGGTGAAATACAATTCCGAATATGCCGACTGCCACATGAGAAAGTTCGACAGTCTCATCTCGCCCGCAGTCCGAACGATGAGATCAGGGTCGGGGATGCCCGACGTGTCAAGAGCGTCTCCGAGCGAATCCTCGGTTATCTCACGCCCCGACTCCGACAGCTCCCGGCATGCCCTCACGATCTCGTCGCGGCCGCCGTAGTTCAGCGCGACGGTGAGAGAGTTGCGGTAGCCAGACGTCCGCGCTTCGAGCGACTTCACGCGCGACCGGAATCCGTCGTCGAAGCGCGACAGGTCTCCTATGAAGCGCATGCGCAGACTGTCCTTCTCAGCTGTCTTTTCGCAGTCGTCGAGATAGTCCGAAAGAAGCCCCATGATGGTGTCGACCTCGGCCTCGGGCCGCGACCAGTTCTCGGTGGAGAACGCGTAAACGGTGACGTAGCGTATCCCTATGTCCCCGCAGTAGCGTACTATCTCCTTGAACTTTGACGCTCCGTGGCTGTGCCCGAACCTCCTGGGGAGTCCCCTGCGCTCCGCCCACCGGCCGTTACCGTCCATTATGAAAGCGATGTGACGCAGCCCGCCGGAGGAGACGAGCCTCATGCTCGTCTCCTTCGAAGGCGTGATAGTTCCGGTCTTTCCAGCCATACCGGTGGATCAGACCTCCATTATCTCCGCGACCTTGTTCGCGGTCACCGATTCGACTTCCTTTATGTACCTGTCAGTCAGGTCCTGGACCTTCTTCTCGGAAGCCTTCTGTTCATCCTCGGTCATCTCGGAGTCTTTTTTCATCTTCTTGCATTTCTCGTTGGCGTCCCGTCTGATATTGCGGATCGCCACCTTTGCCTCCTCGCTCGTCTTCTGGATCTGCTTGGAGAGTTCGCGGCGGCGCTCCTCGGAGGGCTGCGGGAATACAAGTCTCAGGCATTTGCCGTCGTTGTTGGGAGTGATGCCGATGTCGGACGCGAGAATGGCCTTCTCGATGGCCTTGAGCGTGCTCTGGTCATAGGGCGATACCGTGATCGTCTTGGCGTCGGTCACTTTGATATCGGCCATCGTGTTGAGGGGAGTGGGAGCGCCGTAGTACTCGAAGCTGATACCGTTGAGAAGCGCGGGGTTTGCCCTGCCGGCTCTGATCATCGAAAGCTCCTCTTCAAAAGCGGCGATCGATTTTTTCATTCTGTCTTCATATGAAGCGCAATCAAGTTTCATCACTGTACCTCCGTATTATGTATAATTGTTTTTCTGTTTTCATTTCGTAATGACGGTCCCGGCGCATCCGCCCCGAACGGCCTTTACAATGTCTTCGGGGTCAGACAGGAGGAACGCAAATGCCTCGGGGCCGAAATCGGCTCCGAACGCCGATGCGGTAAGGTCGATGCCCTTCAGCTGCTTTTTCATCATGTCGGAATAGGTGATCTTTTCGTATCTGACGGCGGAGCTGTCTTTTCTCGGGTCTCCGCTGTATATACCGTCGATATTCTTGGCCAGAAGGAAGACGTCGGCTCCGATCTCAGCGGCGCGGAGGATTCCGGCCGTGTCGGTAGAAAAATAGGGGGAGCCGGTCCCGCCGCCGAAGAAAACGACGTTCCCGCCGGCGAGGGCGGCTTTTGCCCTGTCGGTCGAGTAGTACTCACCGTACGGCATCATGGGCGTCGACGTGAAGAGCACTGCTTTCCCTCCCGCTCTCCTTACGGCGTCCATACCGGCTAAGCAGTTAATGACGGTCGCGAGCATCCCCATCCGGTCGGCCGTGACCCTGTCCATACCGCCGCCGCTGCGGCCTCTCCAGATGTTGCCGGCGCCGAAGATGACCGCGATCTCAAGGCCGTCGCCGGCGAGCCGCGTCAGCGTCTGCGCTATCCGGTCGAGAAGCGGAAAATCGATGATCCCCGCGTCCTCCCCGTTTCCGCGCCCGGATACCGCTTCACCGGACAGTTTCAGCAGCACCCTCCGGTATCTGTATCCCTTGCTCAGCAGATCTGCGTTTCTGTTCATGATAAAAGTCCCCGTTTCCGATAAAAATGATCTGCGATCCCGTCAATGCGGTGCATCGCCGGCGTTCCGGACGGAGCCGGTTCCGCCAAATACTATATTTTATCATAATATTATATCTTGTTTCCGTCGTTTTGTCAATATATATCGGTGGCGGACGGCGCTTAAAAACCGGAAGGCGCTTCCGCCTTCCGGTGTATTATGATCCGGCGCGCGGCCGGACGTGAGAGCGGCCGATCAGGCCTTGCCCGTCATCTGGGCGATCTCTTCCGCGAAGTTGTCCTCTCTCTTCTGAAGGCCTTCGCCCTTGTTGTAGAGGATGAATTCCTTCACCTTAACGGGAGAGCCGATCTCCTTGGAGGCCGAAGCGATGTACTTCGACACGGTGAGGTCATCGTCAAGGATGTAGGGCTGGTCGAGCAGGCAGACGTTCTCGTAGAACTTGCCCATTCTTCCGATGACTATCTTCTCGAGGATGTTCTCGGGCTTGTTAGCGTTCTTCGGATCGTTCTTCAGAGCGGCGATCTGGATGTTCTTCTCTTCCTCGTAGACCGAGGCGGGGACCTGTTCCCTGCTCACGTAAGTCGGCGACGGGGTGTTGCCGGCGATCTGGAGGGCGATGTTCTTCGCGAGTTTCGCGAAAGCGTCGGTAGCTGCGGCGGCGGGGTCGACGTCGAAGCAGACGATGACGGCGGTGCTGGAGTCGTGGTGCACGTATGTGCCGGTGAAGCCCTCACGGACCTCGAAGCGTCTGATGCTGATCTTTTCGCCGATGGTGAAGCGCATCTCGCTGAGCTTGGCGTCGACGGTCACCGAGGGATCGTCGGCGTATTTGCACTGCATAAGGGCGTCGACGTCGGCGGGTCTTTCGGCGATGACGGTCTTGAGCAGAGCCTTGACGAAATCGCGGAACGACTGGTTGCGGGCGACGAAGTCGGTCTCGGAGTTGACTTCGATGACGGCGGAGACATTGTTCTCAGTGAGAATGTCGACGACACCCTCGGCAGCGATCCTGCTCTCCTTCTTGGCGGCGACGGCAAGTCCTCTTTCCCTGAGGAGCTTGAGCGCCTTTTCCATATCGCCCTCGGCCTCGACGAGAGCCTTCTTGCATTCCATCATCCCGATGCCGGTCTTAGCGCGAAGAGCGGCGACGTCTTTTGCTGAAATTGTAGCCATTTATCGTTTTCTCCTTGTTTTAGCTGACGGTATCGCGGATCATTCCTCGGCGGGAGCGGCGGGCTCTTCGGCGGCCTCGGCCGGCTCTTCCTGCTGTTCGCCCTGACGGCCTTCGATGACAGCGTCGGCAAGCAGCGACGAGATGAGCTTGATGGCTCTGATGGCGTCGTCGTTTCCGGGGATGATGTAGTCGGCGTCATCGGGGTCGCAGTTCGTATCGACGATGGCGATCACGGGGATGCCGAGCTTCTTGGCTTCGAGTACGGCGTTGGCTTCCTTCTTGGGGTCGACGATGAAAACGGCCGAAGGAAGGGTGGTCATGTTCTTGATGCCGCCGTAGTTCTTTTCAAGGTCGGAAAGCTCCTTCTGCTTCGCGGCGGCTTCTTTCTTTGTGAGCGAATCCCATGTCCCGTCCTCGCTCATCTTCGCGAGGGTGTTGAGCTTGTTGATCGACTTCTTGATCGTGTTGAAGTTGGTCATCATTCCGCCCGGCCATCTCACGTTGACGTAGTACATGCCGCAGCGCTCGGCCTCTTCCTTGATGGCGTCGGAAGCCTGTTTCTTTGTGCCGACGAAAAGAAGGGTGCCGCCGTTCTCGGAGAGCTCGCGCACGTATGCGTAGGCTTCGTCGAACTTCTTGACCGTCTTGTTGAGGTCGATGATGTAGATGCCGTTTCTTTCGGTAAAGATGTACTCCTGCATCTTGGGGTTCCATCTTCTGGTGTGGTGTCCGAAATGGACGCCTGCTTCAAGCAGCTGCTTGATGGTCACGACTGACATTTTCAATGTCCTCCTGGATTTGGTTTTTCCACCACATCATTCGGAGCGCCGACCGTCCGTGAGACGGCACCGCGGCGGAAGAGAGTGATGTGTGTGTATTTGATCTGCGGGTGTTCCGCGCAAACTGCAATATTATATCATAACCGTGAAAAAAAAGCAACGGTTTTTTGTCCGTATTCACCCGTTTTTCTTCTTTTCTTCCGAAAAACGGCCGAAGGACAGCCTCGCCGCCGCGTATTCTGCAGCGAACGAGACGGCACACGGTATGAGCGACAGAAGGAAGACCTTCCCGCTCTCCTCCCTCGCGACCGGTATCCCCGGGATGCCGGGCAGACGTCCTCCGGCCAGCACCGGCAGAAGGGCGGCGATAAGCATTACCGTGAAGGAAATGATCTGCACGTAGTTTATACCGGAAAGGCCGAACTGCCGTCTCGATGCCAGTCTTGCGGCAAAGAGCATCGAAATGCCCGAGAAGACCGCCGCGGGAAGGACGAAAGCCTCCGACGCCGCGCCCGCTTCGAGAAAGAGCGCGGGAACAGCGAACAGCGCCCCGCCCGACAGCGCGCCCGCGGCGCCGAACAGGAGGAGCCTTTCAGCGGCCTTTTTCCCAAGACCGGGAAGAGCGGCTCTCGGGAAGAACGTATCGTATATCAGAGACGCTGCCGCGACTCCGGTGAGCACTGTCAGAGCGACAAACAGCACGGCGGCCGACGGAAGAGACGACGGACGGCCGAACAGCACCGGAAGCACGACGGACAGCGCCAGCATCACCGACGCCGAAACGTGGTAGTTCTCGAAGATGAACAGTTTCACGGCGTTCTCGCAGGATGTGGTGACGAGCTCGAAGAGCGAACGCAGTCCGCCCGCGGCGCGTTCGGCGTCGACGGGAGGGATCGCCGCGTCGGGGGATGACGCGGTACCGGTAAGGCGGTGGGAACCGTCCCCGACGTCCCCGCCGCCGTCATTTCCGGTCTCTTCCCCTCTCGGGAGGACGGATATGAAGGTCACGCCTTCAGGCACTTCGGCGCCCGGGTCGGCGACACACGCGGCACTGACGTCGCTCACGGGAGCCGGACCTCCGCTGCCCGGCCTGAATCTCACTCCGAACTCCGCTCCGGCGGAGTTGATCTCGCGGTTGAAAGGAGGGAACGCTCCTCCCACTCCGAGGACGCATTCAAGTATCTTCGGACCGCTTCCTTCGGGGAGAGCGGTAGATACGACGAAAAACGGAACGGCTCCGTTCTTTCTCATTCCGTCAGCGGCGGCCGACGCGTCCGAGATCTCTACTCCTCCGATCGGTTCGGTCCCGCCGTCGGCGCGTCTCCGCCTCGAGCATGAGAGGAGCACCGAAGGCGAAAACACACCGCTGAGCAGCCGCGCTCCGGATGAGGAGCCGGAATAGCCTATCTCGAGACCGAGATCGCCCGGTGACGGCCGGTTGTCGCGGCGCTTTATAGACGAGATGCCAGACACCGCGCCTGACTTTTCCGCCTCGAGCCGCTCACTGAATATCTCGAGTGCGCGGGCGTCGCGGATGATCGCGTCCGGATAACCGCCTCCCGCCTGATACGCGGCTGAGAGTATGTATACGTCGGATGCGGGATGACGCAGATCGCCCGAGAGCAGATCCCCGCCCCTGTACGTCCTGCCTCCGAAGAACGCCTCGCGCACGAGGATCCTCTTGTCGAATACGGCTCCGTCGGAGAGTATCGTCACGTCGGTGGCGTCCGACATACGCACAAGCGAGGATGGCGAGGACACGTATGCCGGGGAACCGCACGACGGCCCGGCCATGCGCGACGCCGAAGAGGCGCAGATGAGTTCGTACACAAAGACGTATGAGGGGCCGAAAGCCGCCGCGGAAAGCGCCGACGACGACAGCAGGACCGACATCGACATGTCGAAGTCAAACCTGTCCGACAGGAAAGATACCAGCAGCAGAAGGCCCGACACCGAGAGCATGACGATCTCTGCGACGCGAGCCCTCGCGCGATATGCCGCGAAAGACGTTCCTGGCAGGAACGCCTGCCCGCCGAAGACTCCGCCGGTCCTTCCGAAAACGGCCGCCGCGCGGTATCCCGACAGCGCCGCCGCGAGGACGAAGCAGGCAGCGGCTGCGAGCGCGGACAGTCCCGCCGGAAGATCGACCGCCGCCGCGAAGACGACGAGCGTCACTGCAAATATTATGAAACCGGGCGAGGATACCGCGCCGCGGAGCGCCGCCGGAAAGACTCCCGCGCGGCGAGTTCCGCCGGTTCCGCCCGCGAGCGAACTCTTCTTCATATCGCGTCAGCTTTTTTCCTGTCGTAAGAGAAAGTCAGTTCGCCGTCCGCCACGTCTACGGTGACGCCGGTGACGAGCCTGTTGTAATCAGCTATGAGCTCCTCGGCTATCCTGTCCTCGATCTCGCGCTGGATGAATCTGCGCATGGTCCTCGCCCCGTATTTCTCGGAATACGACTTTTCCGCAACGTACGCCGCGGCTTCACCGGTGCATTTCAGATCGATGCCGCGGTCGGCAAGCACTCCGCGCAGATCCGAGAGCATGATGGAGGCGATCGATCTGAAGTTGTCCTTCGTCAGCCTGTTGAAGACTATCACTTCGTCGACGCGGTTGAGGAACTCGGGGCGCAGGAACTCAAGCAGCGACTTTTCGGTCCGCGACGCGTCGGATACGGCCGGATCTGAAGTGAATCCCAGCGAAGACTGCTGCGAGTTCGACGAACCGCTGTTGGTCGTCATTACTATGACAGTGTTCTCGAAGTTCACCGTCCTGCCCTGTGCGTCGGTGACCCTGCCGTCGTCGAGTATCTGAAGCAGTATGTTGAGCACGTCGGGATGCGCCTTCTCGATCTCGTCAAATAGCACGACCGAATACGGCCGGCGCCTGATCTTCTCGGTGAGCTGCCCGGCCTCGTCGTATCCGACGTATCCGGGAGGCGAACCGATGAGCCTGGATACAGTGTGCTTTTCCATGAACTCGGACATATCGAAGCGTATGAGGTTCTCGGGAGTCGAGAAGAGGTCGGCGGCGAGGACCTTGACGAGTTCTGTCTTTCCGACTCCGGTGGGGCCGGCGAAGATGAACGACACCGGTTTGCGCTTGTATGAGATACCGGCTCTGTTGCGCTTGATCGCCCTGGCGACCGCCTCGACGGCCTGCGGCTGACCGACGATCCGCTTCTTCAGCCTCTCCTCGAGTCCGTCGATCCTCTCGAACTCGTTCTCGCGGATGTTGGACGCCGGGATGCCGGTCCACACCTCGATGACACCTGCGAGATCCTCAAAGCTCATCTTTATCTTGCGGCACTCTGCCTCCAGCTCATCGAGCTTCGCCGAGAGGGAGAGCTCCTTCGATTTGATGTTCGCGATCTCCTCGTATTTTTTGTTCTCGTCGGCATCGACGTTCGCCTCAGCCGCCTCCCTCTGCTTCTTCAGGGAAAGGAGCTCCTCGCGGATCCTGTACGAATCGTTGAGCGGGGCGCTCGAGAGCGACAGCTGAGCTGCCGCCTCGTCGAGCAGGTCGATCGCCTTGTCGGGAAGGTAACGGTCGGTGATATAGCGCTCGGAGAGGGTGACGGCGTAGGTCACGACCTCCTCCGGGATCGTTATGTGGTGATATTCCTCGTAATAGTGCCTGATGCCCTTCAGCATCTCGGCTGCCTCGGCGACCGACGGCTCGTTCACGGTTACAGGCTGGAAGCGTCGCTCGAGGGCGGAATCCTTCTCTATGTATTTGCGGTATTCTCTCAGCGTCGTGGCGCCGATAACTCTGATCTCGCCCCTCGACAGGGCGGGCTTTAAGATATTGGCCGCGTTGATACTGCCCTCGGCGTCACCGGCTCCGACTATGTTGTGGACCTCGTCGATGACCAGGATTATGTTGCCGGCTGCCTTGACCTCGTTCACAAGCGTGAGCATGCGCTGCTCGAACTGGCCGCGGAACTGGGTGCCGGCGACCATGGCGGTGAGGTCGAGTAAATAGAGCTGTATGCCCTGCAGGCGGTACGGCACGTCGCCCTTCGCGATCTTCTGGGCAAGAGCCTCGGCTATGGCGGTCTTGCCGACGCCTGGCTCGCCTATGAGACAGGGGTTGTTCTTCTGGCGCCTGCACAGAATCTGTATGACCCTCGCGAGCTCCGCCTTTCTGCCGACTATGCTGTCGAGCCTGCCGGCGGCTGCCATGGCGGTGAGGTTCTTGCAGTACTTCTCGAGGAATTCGGGCTTTTTCTGACGGCTGTCCTGAGCGCCCTTGCGGTTCTTTTCGCCCGCCGGGCTCTGTTTTTCGCCGCCCTGCCCGTTTCCGTCCTGATTGAATATCTTGGACATGTTGATCGACGTCGCTCCTCCCTCGTCTCCGAGCACCGGGGTGTCGTCGTTCTCGGGGAGCTCCCCTCCTTCGGTCTCCATGCTCTCGGCGAGCTCTTCGATCTGTTCCGGGGTGAGCCCCATGTTGCGGAGCTGGTCGCCCATCATCTGTTCGACGGGTATGCCGATCTCCTTTGCGCATTTCACGCAATAGCCCTCGCTTTTCTTCTCACCGTTTTCGACCTTGGTGACGAAGATCATCGCCGGTCTTTTATTGCATCTGGAACATTTGATCATCTTTCTTAAAATCTTTGCCGGATCGCTCCGGTGTCCGCTTCTGCGGACAGTTCCTTTCAGGGGTAGAATATGTTTTTCATCCGCTCCCCTCAGGGCGCGGCGTCAAATGTGAAGGCGCTCGAGCGGCAGAGCAGGTAGAGGTCTTCCCTCCCGTAGGCGAGGATCTCCTCCACATCGCTCCTTCCGCACGAATATGTCTTCTTCGCTCCGTCTGACGAGGACATCGCGAATACGGTGCCGTTCCCCGGCATGAGGCAGAAGGCGCGGCCGCCACCGACGGTCAGCGATGAGGGACGTCCGCCGCCGTCCGTTTCGAGCGGCGACGAGTACTTCGAGTATCCGCCGTTTCCCGCGACGGTTATCGAATAGGTGACAGACACTCCGCTGTCGGTATGCCGGAGCACGACGGCCGCTGTGTCTCCAGAGCTGGCGAACAGCTCGACGTTACCGCCGCCGAATCGGCTGTCGCATACCTGTGTTCCGGACGGCGACCATATGAGAAGTCTGTCGCGGCAGAGCAGGCCGAAGCCGCCGTCGCCGCCGGCATCGCCCGGGGCGAGGAAGAACGCCCTCATCGGAAAGACGTTCCCAGCGTCGAGAGTCAGCGCGGGGCTGTCGCCTCCGGCCTCGTACAGCGTGAGTTCGGTCCGGAACCCTCCGCTGCCGGAGGAGTCGATGTCGACTGTCGCGATGAGTATCCGCTTTCCTTCCGGGTCGAGAGCCGCCGCGGTCACGTATCCGTTTTTGCGGAAAACGGTCATGAGTTCGAAATCCGAACTGTAAAGCCTCACGGCCGAGTTGTATTCGCTGTCTCCCGTTATCATGAGGTATCTGCCGCTGTCCGACATGCAGAGGCTCCGGACGGGAAACTCGCTGGTGCCCCGGAAGACCCTCGAAAACGAGTTGAATATCAAGTATTCCGTGCCGCCGGAGTCGTACACGGCGGAATACTTGTCAGACGCCGACAGTGCCGCCGACGTCATCGAATACTGCGCCGAACAGGTCTTGCGTCCGGTCGCGGAAAACACCGTGATCCCGGAGTTGCCGGCGACCGAGAGTCCCTTTCCGAACAGGGCGAATGACTGTCTGCTGTCGGGGTCGTATATGATCTCGGTGCGGTTCTCGCTGTTTTCATCGAGTTTGAGGGTGAAGTTGCGGAGGACGTATTCCGCCTTCTCGTATGTTATCTCTCCTACGTTCGCGAAGCCGTATACCGCGAGAAAGATTATGAAAGCGAAAAGAAAGACGAACTCCGCCGCTCTGTAGACGAACGAGACGGCCGAGAAATATCCGTTCCCGGCGGTCACAAGCCCGATTATCGCCGATACGTTCTCGGCTTCCGCGCCGCCCTGCGCTCCGGACTTTCCGACTTTGCGTTCAGTGTGTCTCACCTGCGGTGATCCCTCCTTCCATTTCCTTTTCTTTTTTCTTTCTTCACTTGCGGGCCCGGTGATCCGCAGCCTTTCCGCAGCCGGACTGCCGGTCAGACTTCCCCGCCTGATCAGGCGTGATGAGTCTGTCATCCGGGTAATCGACCCGGACGAGGTATAGCGCGTACGGAGGCAGGGTCTTTCCTGCCGCGGAGCGGTCGCGGGCCTCTGTGATCGTCAGGATGTCCCGGGGCGAGATCTTCGACATCCCGGCGTCGAGCAGCGTGCCCGCCATTATCCTGACCATATTGTAAAGAAAACCGTTTCCGGTCACGGTAAACACCGCGAATCCGTCCTTTTCCGCCACATCCGCAAAGAAGACGGTCCTTACAGTATCCTTTATATCGGAACCGGAGTTCATATATGACGCGAAATCGTGCTCCCCCGCGAGATATCCCGCCGCCTCTGACATCAGCCGCACCGCTTTCCCGTCGAGCCGGCGGCGCGGGATATACACCCTTCCAGCGAGGAACGGATCCCTTTCGGGAGAGAGCGCGAAGAGGTATCTGTAGGTCTTTGAAACCGCGTCGTATCTGGGATGGAATCCGTCGGGCACGAACGCCGCCGACTTCACAGCAACCGTATCCGGAAGACGGACGTTGAGCGCAGCGGCTATCCTCTCGGGGGAAAGATGCGTTTCGATGCCGCTTTTACCTCTCTCCGACACCGTCGCGCAAAAGCCCAGGGCGTGGACGCCGGCGTCGGTGCGGCTGCAGCCGGTGACGTCGCAGTCGAAGCCGAAGAGGTCTTTCGCCGCCCTGTTGATCTCGGCGACGACCGTCGGCCGGTCCGGCTGGTACTGCCAGCCGAGGAAGGCGGAGCCGTCGTATGCTATCTTGAGAAGGATCTTCACAGCGTCAGTCCCAGGTCGAAGCGGTTCAGCGCAATCACGGCGGCGCCGAACAGGATGAAGATGCCGAGGGCGACGAAGTCGGAAGCGTGAAGGCGCATGACGCGCATAGACGTCCTTCCCTCGCCTCCGTGATAGCACCGGCATTCCATTGCCGTGGCCAGCTCGTCGGCGCGCCTGAACGACGACACGAAGAGCGGCACCATGACTGATATGAGCGAGCGGACCCTTGAGAAGAGCGAACCTTTCGAGAAATCGACGCCCCTCGCCCGCTGGGCGGTCATGATCCTGTCGGTGTCGTCTGAGAGCGTCGGGATGAAGCGGAGCGCGATGAACATCATCATTGAGAACGAGTGCACCGGGATCCTTATCTTCTCCAGCGGCTTCAGCAGGGCCTCCAGAGAATGCGTGATCTCGATGGGACTCGCGGTATACGATATCAGTATGCTCGTGCCGATCACGAGCGAGAGCACTCGAAGCGCCATGAACAGAGCCCTAAAAATCCCCTCGCGGTAGAGGGTGAAGATCCAGAAGGAGAAGAGCGGCTCACTCTTCCCGGTCGTGAAGAAAACGTTGATCACGAAAGTAAAGACAAGGATGAATATGATCGTCCTGACAGACCGGAGCACAGTCTTCAGCGGGACTTTGCTGAGGAAGACGAGACCGAGCGTGAAGGATGCGAGCAGCGCGAACGACAGGGGACCGGAACAGACGAACGATGCTACTATGAACAGCAGCAGCAGAATGATGCGCATCCTGCCGTCGATCGAATGGATGACCGAACCCGTGGGATAGTACTGCCCCAGAGTTATGCTTCTCACAGCCGGTCCCCCCTCTTCGCGTCTGCACCCGAGAGCAGCGACGTCACCGCGTCGGCGGTGTTCTCAAGCGTATAGACTGAATGGTCGAGCTTTATCCCGCGCCTCTCGAGCAGCAGCCCGAGATAGGTGAGCTGAGGGACGTCGAGCCCTGCGGCCTTGAGCTCTTCGGGGTTCCCGAAGACCTCGTCCACGCTCCCCGACTTTATCAGCTGTCCGTGTCCGAGGATGAGGAGCCCGCCGCAGCGCTCGGCCACGTCCTCCATACTGTGAGAGACTATCAGCACCGTCGCGTTCTTTTCGCGCCTGTACTTTTCGATCGAACCGAAGACGATCTCCCTCCCCTCCGGATCGAGCCCGGCGGCGGGTTCGTCGAGGATGAGCACCTCGGGATCCATCGCCATCACTCCGGCGATAGCCACGCGGCGCTTCTGTCCTCCCGAGAGATCGAAGGGCGACTTTTCCAGATCGTCCTCTGACAGTCCGACTGTCCTCGCGCTCTCGAGCACTCTCCTCTCTATCTCGTCTGCGGGGAGCTTCATGTTTTTCGGGCCGAACGCGATGTCCTTCCCGACGGTCTCCTCGAACAGCTGATACTCGGGATACTGCATCACGATCCCCACGCGGAAACGGATCTTACCGATCTCGCGCGGCTTTTCCCAGATATCGGCCCCGTCGAGCAGCACCCGGCCGGACGCCGGCTTCTCGAGACCGTTGAGAAGACGGACGAGCGTCGTCTTTCCGGAACCGGTATGTCCGATGAGTCCGGTCATCGAACCGGCCTCGAGCGAGAACGACACGTCCTTCAGGGCGCGGGTCTCGTACGGTGTCCCCGCCCCGTATATGAAATTTACATTTTCAAGTCTGATCTTTTCGGACATTTTCGTCTCTTTCGGTTGAACTGTCGGTGTGATTACCGCGGCTCAGCTGCCGCGAGCGCGTCTGCGGGCCGAAAGGGCGCGCTCGATGATGTCGGCGCATCCCTCCGGCGTTACTCTGGTGATGCCTTCAGAGTCGCAGTCCGTGAGCACGCCGCGGCGCTCGAGCTCATCGATGAGCCTCGAGCAGAAGGGCGGCTGGATGCCGGTGCGGACCATGAGCTCCCTGTCGGAGAAGATTTCATCGGGAGTTCCGATTCCCGCGAGCTTTCCGCCGTCGAGGACCATTATGCGGTCGGCCGCCGCAGCTTCATCCATAAGATGTGTGATATTTATGACCGTAAATCCGAACTCGCGGGAAAGCCGCTTCATGACCTTCAGGATGTCGCGCCTGCCGACCGGGTCGAGCATGGCGGTCGACTCGTCGAATATGACGCACTCGGGCATCATGGCAAGCACTCCGGCTATCGCGACGCGCTGCTTCTGGCCTCCGGAGAGCCTCGACGGCTCGGCCTTCGCGTATTCGGTCAGACCGACTGCCGCGAGGGCTGAGTCGACCCGTCTCCGTATCTCCTCCGGGGGAAGTCCCAGATTTTCGGGGCCGAAGGCGATGTCCTCCTCGACGACCGTCGCGATGAGCTGGTTGTCGGGATTCTGGAAGACCATCCCCACCTTCCTGTGGAGCTCGAGGACTTCGGCGTCGGAAAGGTCTGGACCGACCTTCGTGCCGTCGATGACAAGGCTGCCGTCAAGCGGCTCGAGGATCATCGAGAGGAGCTTTGCGAATGTCGATTTGCCCGACCCGTTCCGCCCGATGACGGCCATGAATTCGCCCTTTCTGATGCCGGCGGTGAGGCCGTCAAGTGCGAGTCTCGGCCCGGCATCCCCTTCGCTTTTATCGGGGGAAAAGTATGAATATGAAAGGTTTTCGGCCAGGATATAGTATTTTTCGCCGTTTGTCATGATCTCACCGGTATTCATCGTGTGTCAGCGCTCCATCTGACCGACGAGCCGCACGGGAGCACAAGTCCCGTGCTGCGAACAGGGAGGGTCAGCTCCCCTGCCTCCGACGACCCGCCGAATCTTTTCTTCAGCGCAAGGTCAACGATATACTTCATTGAGAGCGACGAGATCCCCGCGGTATATGAACTGACGAGGAAGAACAGCGGCCGGTCCGAGAGGATCGACGCCGCCGCACCGATGAGGCCCTCAGCCGAGTCCTCCAGCTTCCAGACCTCGCCCGACGGCCCTCTCCCGTAGGACGGGGGATCCATGATGATCCCGTCGTATCTGTTCCCTCTTCGGTATTCGCGCTCGACGAACTTGCGGCAGTCGTCGACTATATACCTGATCTTTGCGTCCGAGAGGCCGGAGGCCGCCGCGTTCTCCTTCGCGTGAGCGACCATGCCACGCGCCGCGTCGACATGGCAGACCGATGCCCCGGCCTTCGCAGCGGCGAGAGTCGCGCCTCCGGTATACGCAAACAGATTGAGTATCTTCACATCTCTGCCCGTCGATGCCGCGGTCCTTATCATCGGAGAAAACCAGTCCCAGTTGGCCGCCTGTTCGGGGAACAGACCTGTGTGTTTGAAGCCCATCGGTCGCAGAATGAAGGCCAGGTCCCCGTACGTCACCTTCCACTCCCCGGGCATCTCAGACTTGACCCAGGATCCGCCTCCCGCAGATGATCTTCTGTATATCCCGTCGGCCCTGCGCCATTCGGGCAGGGACTTTTCGCCGTGCCACACGATCTGGGGGTCGGGCCGGATGAGGATGTAGTCTCCCCACCGTTCGAGCCTTTCGCCCGAGGCCGCGTCAAGCAGTTCGTAGTCTTTCCAGTTCGTTGCTGTCCACATATCGTCTTCTGTCCGTTTTCATTTGTTGAAATAGGCCGAGATCCTTGATATGCCCGTATGGGCGTGGCATACCGCGATCGCGAGGGCGTCGGCCGTGTCGTCCGGCTTCGGGGGCTCCTGCAGCGAGAGCAGCGCCGTGACCATCGCGATCACCTGCTTCTTTTCGGCCCTGCCGTACCCGACGACCGACTGCTTGACCTGCAGCGGAGTGTATTCGTATATCTTCACGCCCATCCGCTCGGCACACAGCAGGATGACCCCGCGCGCCTCGGCGACCCTGATGCCGGTCGTGATATTGGTGTTGAAGAAGAGCTCCTCGACCGCCATCGCGTCAGGCGTATACTTTTTTATGATGGCCTCGAGCTGCGAGTATATCGACGTCAGCCTCTTCTCGGTAGCCGTGTGTGCAGGTGTGACGACAGAGCCGTAGGCCAGAGCCTTGTGACGCGAGCCGTCCGATCTTATCACTCCCCATCCGACCGTCGCGAGTCCGGGGTCGATGCCCAGTATCACCATATCGTCCGAATTCCTTTTTTACGCAAAAAAATCGACCACTGTATATTATATCAAAAACAGCATATATTGTCAAATACTTTTATGCGCGCGGGTGAAAAATGGGTTTACTTTAACTTCAAGATATGCTATAATAGAGTAGTTAATCATGACCCGAAAGAAGGACTTTTCTAAAATGAGTTCGACCGACATACAGACCACTCCCGCCGGCGTGCAGCCAGGCGAGGCGGCGTCTCCCGCGCCGGCAGTCTCCTCCCCCGCCCCGTCCGGCGCAGATCTGCTTCCGGATCTCCCCGACGGCAGGACCGGCGGCAGGATAAGGAGATTCTTCCGGTACATCACGACGAGGAGATACTCCTATCTTTTCTACGCCTTCATCATCCCCGTTGCGCTCTATTATCTCGTATACCTTTCGATGGGACTGCATCCCTTCGGGAACGGTTCGGTGCTGGTGCTCGACCTCAACGGCCAGTATGTCTACTTCTACGAGGCGCTGCGCAACGCGGTATACGGCAAGACATCGCTGATATATTCTTTCTGCCGTTCTCTGGGCGGGGAGTTTTTCGGCATATATGCGTATTACATTGCCAGCCCGTTCTCATACATAGTCTGCCTCTTCCCGCAGGACCGGATCCTCGAAGCGCTGCTCTGCATCTTCCTGCTCAAGGCCGGGATCTCCGGTGTGACGATGGGATACTATCTCGACCGTATTTCGTCGAAGCCGGTAAAGATCAACATCGTGATGTTCTCGGTGCTCTATTCGATGTGCTCGTATGCCGTCGTCCAGCAGCACAACTCGATGTGGATCGACGCCCTTATGTGGCTGCCTCTGCTGACGCTCGGGATCGAGGAGCTGATCAGACACAAAAAATACAGGCTGTTCGTCGTCATGCTGGCGCTGACGATGCTCTCCAATTTCTACATAGGATACATGGTCTGCATCTATACGCTGGTCTATTTCTTCTACTACTATTTTTCACGCAACGAGAACGGACGCAACAACCCGGAGAACGAGCCCTTCCACTTCCGCCGCTCGTTCCTTCGGATAGGCTTCTTCTCGCTCATAGCGATCGGCATGTCGATGATAATCGTCGCGACAGCCTACTACTCGCTCCAGTTCGGTAAAAACACCTTCTCGAATCCCGACTTCTCGTTCGACATCAGATTCGACCTGATGGACTTCTTCACCCGACTCCTGCCGGGCGCATATGACACAGTACGTCCCGAGGGCCTTCCGTTCCTCTACTGCGGCGTGCTGACTCTCTACTGCCTGCCGCTGTATTTCTGCGCCAGAAAATTCTCGGTCAGGGAGAAGATATTCGCCGCGGCGATCATAGGATTCTTCTTCCTCTGCTTCTCGATCAACACGGTCGACATGATCTGGCACGGCTTCCAGAAGCCCAACTGGCTCAACTACAGATACAGCTTCATACTCTGCTTCATACTCGTGGGCATGGGATACAAGGGCTACGGAGAGATACGGAAGCTCAGCGCGAAGATCACCGCCTCCTTCGCCGTGCTCTTTATATTCTTCCTCACCGTCGCGCAGAAGTTCAAGTTCCACGCGATCGTCGGGCGTGTCGGCGGCAAGACCGAGTTCGATCAGCCGCTCGAGGAGCTGATGACGGTCTGGCTGTCGCTCGTCTTCTTTGCCGTCATAGCCGTCGTGCTGTGCGCCGCGGCAAAGACGAAGCGGCCGCAGACGCTGTCGCTGATACTCTGCATCATCGTGTGCGTCGAGGCTTTCGCCAACGCCATCGTATGCTGCGTCGAATTCGGCAACGACGTCATATACTCCTCCTACAGTTCGTACAACGACTTCATACAGGCCATAAGGCCGCTGACCGACGAGATCACAGAGACCGACAGGACATTCTACAGATTCGAGAAGAACGCACACCGCAAATACTGCGACAACATGGCGCTCAACATCCGGGGCATCACGAACTCTACGTCCACGCTCAACAAATCGACCATAGAGTTTCTCGACAAGATCGGATACGCGTCGCGCTCGCACTGGTCGAAATACCTCGGCGGGACGCCGGTCAACGACTCGCTGATCGGCATCAAATACATAATCGCCGCCGAGAAGGACCATCTCGAAGACTACTACGCGGAGGCCGGATTCTCTCCGATAATCTGCAATTCAACCGAATACACGACCTACGTCAACCCTTACGCGCTTCCACTTTCATTCGGAGTCGACGACGCGGTCACAGAGTTCGATATGAAGGATTCCACGCCGATGAGCAGACTCAACCGGCTCGTCGCCGCGATGCTCGGCGAGGAGGAATGCCGGCTCTTCGTTCCGCTCGAATATGATGAGAGCACCGTAAACTGTACGACGAGCACCATCGCCGGGCACTGGAAATACACGCACACCGTCGCCGACTCGGACGCGACAGTCATCTACACCTTCAAGACATTGCGCGACGGCGAAGTCTTCTTCTACCTGCCATCCGATTACGCCCGTGAGGTCAGAGTCAAGGTCAACGGCGCCTCCCTCGGCAATTTCTACGGCGGAGAGACGACCCGCATCTTCTCTCTGGGCAGATTCGACGCCGGCAAAGAGGTAACGCTCTCGATGACGCTTGACGCCGACGTGCTGTATGTCAAGCAGGATGTCGACGCCGTGTATCAGCTCGACTTCGACGCTTTCAAATCCGCATTCGCGAGGCTCGCAGAAACCGGATACGATACCGGCGAGGACTGGAAGCCTACGAGATTCAGCGGCAAGGTCACGACGTCTTCCGGATCGCAGCTCATGCTGACCACTCTCTCGTTTGACGAGGGCTGGAAGATCAGGGTCGACGGCAAGCCTGTCGAGACCGAAAAAACGCTTGGCGCGCTCATCTCCTACCGCATCGAGGGAGCCGGCGAGCACACAGTGACGATGGTCTACCGTCCGAAGGTACTGGTGTTCGGCAACATCGTCTCTCTCGCGTCACTGCTGCTCTTCATACTGATCGTCATCTTTGAGAAGCCGCTTAAGGAGATCATGTCACACTTCGAAAAACAGAGCAAAAAGACTGAAGGCGACGACGTCCTCGCCGACGAGCTCCTCCTCTCCGGCTCATCCGCATACGGAGGCAGTTTCGCGCCCGACGGCGACCCGCGCGGCATCATCGACATGTACGGTGCCGAAAAGGTGAAAAGGCTGATCGAAAAGGAAAAGGCCGAAACCGGAACGCCTCCCGCCGGGGAGAAAGAGGCCCCTGAGAGCGGCGGCGGCGAAAAGCCGGAAGACAAAGGCTCTTCCGGAGCGGACTGATCTGACAGAAAGGAACAGGAAACGCAAGTTGTTTTATCATATCAAAGGCGAACTCGAGCTGCTCGGGGTGAATTTTGCCGTCATCGAAGCCGGCGGCGTCGGATACAGGCTGTTCGTGAGCGACAATACCAGGACAGCCCTCGCGCGCATAGGGACGGGAAAGACGGCAAAGCTGCTGACTCATCTTTCGGTGCGGGACGACGGCGTCGAGCTCTTCGGCTTTTACACCCCCGAGGAGCTGAACGTCTTCCGCCTGCTCATAACTGTCTCGGGAGTCGGACCGAAGGTCGCGATGGCAGTGCTCTCATACATGACTCCCGAAAAGCTGGCCGTCGCGGTGTCGTCGGAGGATAAAAAATCGATCTCGAAGGCCCCGGGCGTCGGTCCCAAGACCGCGGCGAGGATAATACTCGAGCTCAAGGACAAGCTCAAGGCCGAGACCGCAGGAGAAGGCGAAGGGGAAAACACCGCGGGCGATATCGCGTCGGTCCCCTCCGACAACAGCGAGGCGGCCGTCGAGGCACTTCGCGTGCTGGGCTTTTCACGCGGCGACGCTCTCCGCGCCATAGCGGGGTGCGAGCCCGGCGCGGGGCTCGAGGACATCATCCGCTTCGCGCTCAAGAAACTCAACTGACGTCTGACGGAAAGACCGCCGCGCAGAAGGCATACACGACAAGGAACGGTTTGACACATGACTGAGATGGAGATGAACTTCAACGGAGACTTCGGAGACTTCGACGGCGAAGACCGGATCATCAGCGCGACATATACCGCTGACGAGGACGAGAACGAGGTCTCGCTGCGCCCCAGGCATCTGTCCGAGTACATCGGTCAGGACAAGGTCAAGGAGAATCTGAAGATATACATCGAGGCGGCGAAGCAGCGCGGCGAGACGCTCGACCACGTGCTGCTGTACGGCCCTCCGGGTCTCGGCAAGACCACTCTCGCCGCGATCATAGCGAACGAGATGGGCGTGAACTTCAGAGTGACCTCGGGCCCCGCGATCGAGAAGCAGGGCGACCTCGCCGCGATACTGACCAACCTTCAGAAGGGCGACGTCCTGTTCATCGACGAGATCCACCGTCTGCAGCGCTCGGTGGAGGAGATCCTGTACCCTGCGATGGAGGATCACGCCATCGACATCATCATAGGCAAGGGCCCCGCCGCCAGGAGCATCAGGATCGACCTCGCCCCGTTCACGCTCATAGGAGCCACGACGAGGGCAGGCCAGCTGTCGACCCCTCTGCGCGACAGATTCGGAATAATCAGCCGGCTTGAACTCTACTCGACAAAGGACCTCTCGCAGATCATATCCCGCAGCGCCGACATCCTTGGGATGAAGATATCCCCCGAAGGAGCCGCAGAGCTCGCATCCAGATCGCGCGGAACTCCCCGGGTAGCCAACCGGCTGCTCAAGCGGGTGCGCGATTTCTCACAGATCATGGGGCATGACGAGATATCCCGCGAGGACGCAGACTACGCGCTCGGCAAGCTCGAGATCGACAGGCTGGGACTCGACAACACCGACCGTCGCATGCTCTCGGTGATCATCGACCTCTATCACGGAGGTCCCGTGGGGCTTGAGACGCTCGCCGCGACGATCGGCGAGGAGGCCGTCACGATAGAGGACGTATACGAGCCCTATCTCATACAGATCGGATTCCTGTCGAGGACCCCGCGCGGAAGATGCGCGACGAGCCTCGCGTACGCGCACCTTGGAAAGACCTTCCGTGCTCCCGACGGGGACACCCCCGTGCAGCCTACGGTCTTCGACATCCCGATGTGACATGCCCGGGGGGTCAGATATGAAAGAAAATGGCACCGCATCCTCCCGGGGAAAGTCCCGGACTGTCATTATCATCATCCTGTCCGCCGCCGCGGCGGCATTGCTGCTGTGTGCGGTCACGAATCCTATGTATACTGTTTTCATCACTGACGTCGCGTATTCGGACACTATCCTGCCGCCCATATTCTTCCTGCTCTCGAAGCTCCTCGAGGCGGCCTTCGCAGCGCTTGCCGCATCAGCCGCTCTCACCGTCACCGCGTACTCGAAGACGGGCGGAAGGAAAGCATCACTCCTCTTCATACCGGTCGCTGCCGTCATACTCTTCAAGCATTCGCTCAATCTCCTTGTGACGCTGATGCTCGGCGGTTTTGATTCATATACTTCGGACGACCTCATTTATACGCTGCTCGGAGCCGGCACAGACATCTTTATCGTCTTCGCCGCCGTTGCCGTCGCGATGCCAATGACCGACGCGCTCCTTTGCAGGAACGCCTCGCTGAAGAAGGCATACGCAACTAAAGGCGGAAAAGAATACAGCCTGCTCGACGGCCTTTACCCCTTCGACGGGTTCCTTGCACTGAAAAATCCCGTGCTCGCCGGAGCGGGAGTCTTCTCGCTGGGGATATTTCTGTCACTCGCGGTATCAAGAATCATATACGACATATCATACGGCGCTCCCGAGAGCGCCGCGGGTTATATCGACATCGCCGCCGGATATCTCACCGACATACTCACCGGGGCCGCGGTATATACAGCGGTCTATTTCATCCTGAAGGCTGCGCTCCCGCGCGTGCTCCCGGCTGATGAACTCAGCCTGGGCGACGGCAGCGCCTGAGGGCTTCTCACGCATCAAAGAACGGAAACAAACCATTTCATATAAAGGAAGGCAGAAAACAATGGAAAGATCATGGCTCGGACTCGAGGGTAAAACAGTCATCGTGACCGGAGGCGCGTCGGGCATCGGCCGCGCGACGGTCAATGAATTCCTGTCGGACGGCGCGAACGTCGTCGTGGCGGATATGAACCCCAACGACCCCGGTTTCGACACCGAAGGAAGCTATATCTACGTAAGATGCGATGTCACGAAGAAGGACGAGATCGACGCCGTCATAGCCGCCGCTATGAAAAAGTACGGAAAGATCGACGTGCTCGTCAACAACGCCGGCATAAACATCCCGAGGCTTCTCGTCGATCCCGACGGCAAATACGAGCTAGACGAAAACGTATGGGACAAGGTGATGAACGTTAACCTCAAGGGCCTCTTCCTCTTCTCTCAGGCCGCGGTCAGAGAGATGATGAAGGCGGGTTCGGGCGTCGTCGTCAACGTCTCGTCCGAGAGCGGACTCGAAGGCTCGGAGGGCCAGAGCGTATACGCCGCCACCAAGAACGCGGTCAACTCCCTCACCCGCTCCTGGGCGAAAGAGCTCGGGAAGCACAACATCAGAGTCGTGGGCGTGGCGCCCGGCATTCTCGAGGCCACCGGCCTTCGAACGATCTCATACGAGACCGCGCTCGCGTACACGAGAGGCATCACGGTGGAACAGCTCAGAGCAGGCTATTCAAAGACCAGCACGACACCACTCGGCAGAGCCGGAAAGCTCACCGAAGTCGCCTCGACGATAGCCTTCATGGCGAGCGACAGGGCAGGATACATCCACGGCACTACGCTCAACATCGCCGGCGGCAAGACCCGCGGCTGACCTTTAATCGGGTAGGAGGTCACCCATTAGTTGAGTGACCGACCTCCCACACCACCGTGCGTACCGTTCGGTACACGGCGGTTCAATCAACAACGCAAGGACTCGTACTTGTCGAGGATATCAAAGTATCCCGCCAGTGCGAGTC
>JAFTCN010000025.1 GCA_017454675.1 Clostridia bacterium | reverse complement strand
TTTTTACTTTTACCCTCGATTTTTCTCCGTTTTTCCTACGTTTTTCCTCCGTCTTTGACTTTTCCCAATCTTACTTCCACGAATTTCTCATATTAATTTCCACCGCTTTCCTACTGTGGAATTTACTTTGGGAATTCACGTTTTTTCGGATTTTCCCCGGAAAACCGGCCTTTTTTTCCGGGAGAACGGCAGGCGGCGCCGCGGGAGCTCTCGCGGAAGACCGCTCACTCCCGGTGCATGCGGCCCCCGGAGTTTCCGTCCGGAAGGTATTGACTTTGGATAAAAAGAGTTGTATAATAATACATCTGTCCGGCCGCAGCGGAGCGCGCCTGGAGCCGGAAACGTAAAGCAGGAAACAATAAAAAAGCAATATGACGCCGCCGGCCGGGAGACAGGGACCGTCCGAGCGGACGCAAGGAACGGAGCGGATATCAATGGAAAACGAAAACAGACTGAAGAGGACAAGGATAGGGGAGATAGTCCCCGGAACAAGGGTGAAGATCGCCGGATTCATAGAGAATCTCCGCAACAAGCGGACGATGGCCTTCATCGTCGTGCGCGACATCACCGGCAAGATCCAGGTGACGCTCGTCAAGGAGGAGCACCCCGAGCTCGCGGCGCTCGTCGACGGAATGACGCTCGACTCGGTGATCACAGTGACCGGACAGGCCGTCGCGAACGACTACGTCAAGCTCGGCGGCATCGAGATCCTCCCCGAGGAGATAAAGATAGAGTCGGTCGCCGACGCCCTTCCGATCAAAGAGGATTCGGCCATCGATTCCCGTCTCGACTACAGATGGATCGACCTGCGCAGCGAGAAGAACCAGCTCATCTTCAGGATGCAGACCGAGATGACCGCCGCGATGCGCAGTTTCCTGCTGGAACGCGGCTTCCTCGAGTTTCACAGCCCCAAGATCATCGGGGCGGCCAGCGAGAGCGGCTCCGAAGTGTTCAGGCTCGACTACTTCGACGGCAACGCCTACCTCGCTCAGTCGCCGCAGTTCTACAAGCAGATGGCGATGGCCGCCGGCTTCGAGCGGGTCTTCGAGTGCGCCCCCGTCTTCAGGGCGGAGAAGTCGTACACCAGAAAGCACGCGACCGAGTTCACCGGCTTCGACCTTGAATTCAGCTACATCGACTCCTTCCGCGACGTCATGAGCTTCGAGGAGGACCTGCTCATCGACATGATCTCGCACGTCGCGGCAAAATACGGAGACGACATAAGGCGCCTGTACGGCATCGACGTCATAGTCCCGAAGAAGCCTTTCCCGGTCATGAGCGTGGCCGACATTTACAGGGAGATCGAACAGAGATACGGCTACACCGTTCCCGATTCCGAAAAGGGCGACCTCACGACCGACGCCGAACACCTCACCTACAGGCTGGCTCAGGAGCTCTTCGGACACGAATTCATGTTCGTGACCGACTTCTCGGGCGACAAGCGCCCCTTCTACCACATGCGCGACGAGCACGGCGTGCCTCAGGGCTTCGACCTCATCTGGCGCGGGACCGAGATAACCTCGGGCTCGCAGAGGGAGCACCGCTACGCGCAGCTCTGCGCGAACGCGGCGGAGAAGGGCCTCGGCGAGGACGTGAAGTTCTACACCGAGTTCTTCAGATACGGCTGCCCGCCTCACGGCGGCTTCGGACTCGGCGTCGACAGGCTGACTATGCTCTTCCTCGACATCTCCATCAAGGAGGCGGAGTTCGTGTTCCGCGGCCCCGACAGACTCAATCCTTAAGATACCCGCAGAATAAAACCGCTGCCCGGCCTTGCGGCCGGACAGCGGTTTTATTCACTGCGATATCTGTGCGGTCCCCGGGTCAGCCGACCTTCGGGGGATCCATGAGCTTCTCGAGGAGGTCGGGAAGCTTTTTGTTCACCAGCTTGGTGACGGTGTTGTAGGACGACGCGAGCGTGTTGTTCTTGCTGACGACGACATCCTTGAAGCTCGACATGTAGTTGAGGCTGGTCCTCCAGATGTAGCAGAAGTCGAAACCGACGGTCTCGTACATCAGGTCGAGCATCTGGGAGGTCTCCATGTCTTTCGCGTAGCGGGACTTCAGAACGACCTCGAAATACTTCGGCATGAGCGATCTGTAGGATTCCGCCGCGAGGGCTTCGGTGATGATGCTGTTCTCGTCAAAGTTCTTGACGTCGATCGGGATGCAGTAGATGTGCATGCCGGCCTGGACGGGCGTGTAGTAGTTCTCCTGGCCGTCGAGGACCTTGGGCATCGGGACGATGCCGTAGTGGTCGAGCTGGCCGGCGTACTGCGTCTGGCCCCAGTAGAGCCATCTGAAGAAGAAGAGGCAGTCGCCCTCGCCGAAATTGATCTTGGTCTCGGTCGTGTTGTCCGCGACACCTTCGGTCTTGTAGAAGAGACCGATTATCGTGTCGATGGCGGAAGAGGCTTTGTCAAGGTCCAGTCCGGAGGTGGTGGGCATGCCGGCGTCGTCTCTGGTGGTGAAGTCGATGCCGGTGGCGAAGAGGAATCCGTACGCGGAGTTGCCGCTGTCGGGGAAGGCGAGTCCGACTCTGTCGCCCAGGTTGGCCTTGCCGTTGTTGTCCCTGTCGATCCAGCCGAGCTTTGCGAGCCTTGCGACTTCCTCACAGTTCCAGTCGCCCTTCTTGACGGTGTTGTAGATGTTGTATCCCTGGGCGATCTCACCCAGGATATCGGTGTTGACGAAGATGTTCTCCATCGAATAGATCATCGAGAGCGAGAGCGCTCCGAGACCGAAGTAGTTGATGCCGTTGAGTGAGAGCTCCTCGTTGAAGCTGTCGGACCACCAGGGCTTTTCGAAGTTGATGTACTTCGAATCGCCGAGGTTGAAGAGCAGGCCCTCGGTGGCGAGTGAGGTGATGGGTTCATAGCCCGCGAGCAGGTCATAGGCTCCGTTGCCCGCGGTCACGCTGGCCCTGATCTTGGGAAGCGAGGCGCTCGCGTAGTCTGACCAGGAGCCTTCGGCTATGATCTTGAGCTTGATGCCGTATCTTTCCTCGACGACCAGGTTGCGGTGGTAGATGGCGTCGTTGAGGGTCGTTCCGTTCTCCTCCTCGGCCTTCCACTCGTACTGCTCTACGTTGCCTCTCGTGTGGACTGAGAACTCGCGGTCGTAATCTGCAGTCTCGGGAAGTCCGTCTTCTATCCACGGACGTCCGAACTCGTCTGTCCTGGCTTCGGTCACAGGTTCGGTCGATCCGTCCGGCGTGCCCTGCGAATCGGCTCCGGGAACGGTCGTGCCGTCGGGTGTGCCGCCCGTGTCTCCGCAGGCGCTGTACATGAGCACGGAGCAGAGACAGAGCATCAGAGCGACGGCCGAAACAAAGATCTTTCTGGTTTTACCGTTCATAAATGATCCTCCTTGTGTGATGAGTGCCTCATCATCTGTTTTTGTAAGAACAGTTATATTATAGCATGCTTCCGGCGAAAAATAAAGCGGTTTTTTACGTGACCGGCGTTTTTTCACAGAGAAAATCCCGGCAGGGGCGGCCCGGGGACCGGGCGCCTCTGCCGGGATGGCCGTCAGAGCGGTTATCTGCGTTTTCTTCCGGCGGCGGGGATGAGCGCCGCTGCAGCGATGAGCGCGAACACAGGCGCCGCGGATGACTTGCATCCGCCGTCGCCCGCGGGCGCCGTCGTTACTTCGGGAGCTTTCGTCGCATCGTCTCCGGAAGCCGCCGCGGTGGGCTCTTCTGCCGTTCCGGCCGCGGTCGTGACCTCTTCGGTCGTGACTTCGCCCGATGTGACCTCAGCCGTTGTCACCTCTTCGGTCGTGACCTCAGCAGTGGAGACGGGCGGCTCGGTGATGTCGTCGTTGGTGAAGGTGATGTTCTTCGCCTGGAGCTCGATCGTCCCCTTGACGGCGTTGTTCTTGTAGGAGTTGACGTCGCCGGTCCAGGTGAGTCCGTTGTTCCTCGACGTTGAGAAGAGGAGCGGGTTGTTGTCGTTGATGTAGATGTCGTATCCGATCTTCGTTCCGGCTTCCATCTTAATGCCGTCGTACCTGGGCTTGAGATTCACCTTGTTCTCAAGGACGTATCCCACTTTGGCCCCGGTCGCGTCGGTCTTGTAGCTGATGGCGTACATACGGTCTTCCATCGGGAGCTTCGTGAAATCGCCTGCGTCGGCGAGCTCAAGGCCCTCCTTTTCGGTGATGAAGACCGAGAGCGGAGCGCTGTTCCAGTTGGCGGTGTTGCCGAAGGCGCCGATGATGAACCAGAAGGCGGGTGCGACCTGACCGTCCGTGATGTCGCGGTTGTTGTCGGGCGAGAAGGTCATCGAGACCCCGTCTCTCCTCCAGAGGTTGCCTCCCAGCGACTGGGCCTCCCACTCGGCATCGCCGATCGTGGAGTCGGTCACCTCAACGAGGAAATAGAGATAGAATTCGTCGTACATCACGCGGTAGCGCGCGACGGGCATCGGCGAGATGTCGTCGGTCTGGAAGACCTGCTCGATCATATTGATGCGGGCGCCCTTCCAGATGTCGTCGATGTCGCCGTCGACGATCGGAGTGCCGTAGATCGCCTCGATGAGGTAATCCTGGGGATCCTTCTTCGCGGGGGCGTCGGTGGCCGTCGCGAAGACCGAGAGCAGCGACACGACCAGTACGAGAGCGGTCGCAAGAGAAAGAATTCTTTTCATGTCTTCTGCTGCCTTTCTGTCAGCGAAAGCTCAGTCGCGGCCCTTTCTGAGTATGACGGTCACGGCTGTGCCGGTGAGAGCGAGGACGGCGACCGAGATGAGGATGACGGAGGTCATCGCGTCACCTGTCGGAGGCGTGGAGGGGGTGTTTGTCGTGGTGGGAGTTCCGGCGGCAGTGGTCACCTCGGCGGTGGTCACCTCGGGCTTCGCGAGGAGAACGGCGGTCGCCTTGAGAGAGTTGTTCTTGTAGGAACCGACCGTTCTGTCCGCGAAGGTGTAGCCGTGGTCTCTCTTAGCGGCGGTGTTGTCGGCGGTATACGCGTTGTCGTTGGTCCAGGTGTCGAATTTGAACTTGGTGCCGGCCTGAAGTTTGAAATCGGCGGCTCCGGCGATGACGTTGGTCTTTACTGTGTCATCCGGCTTGGTCTTTCCGACGGCCACTCCGGCGGCTGCGATATTGAGCTTCATTTCGATCACGTATCCGGAGCTGTTTTTCGATACCCTGAACATTGCCTTGTCAGCCGGCACGTCTCCGTTGCCTCCCGCATAGGTAGCCGCGTCTTCAGTGATGAAAACAGCCTTGTTGACGGTGCTGTAGTTCGGGCCGGTCCCGTTGGTCCTGATGATGAACCAGAAGGATCTCTTGCTGTCGGCGGCGGTGTCGTTGGTGTTGTCTTCGGAGGGGCAGATCGTAAGAGCTATGCCGTCTCTCGTGTACCACTGGCCGCTGACGATCGCTTCATCGGGGGCAATGGTCGTGTCGTTGATCTCGAAAAGGGCGTAGATGTAGTTCTCATCCCAGAGGAATCTGAACTGACCGGGGTCGGTGGTGACTTCGGCCTTGGCTACATAGTCGTACTTGTCGTACTTGTAGATCTTCGCCGAGTTCCAGACGTCGTCGATGGTACCGTCGATCACGGGCGTGCCGTATGCGATCTCGATGTCGGCGTCCTGGGCGGTCGCCGCGGATGTTCCGATCGCGAGTACCGAGACGAGCATGATCGCGGTGAGGATGATTGAGAGTGTCTTTTTCATGACATTTTTCCTTCCTTTCGGATTTTGATTTTTGTTTTGGATTTCTGGATCATATCGTTCCGTTCCGGACATTTCCGGAATGAAAGCCATGTTTTAGTTGCCGCGCGGCGGCGGCAGACCGGTCCGGCGGATCCCGTCACCTGACTGCCGCACGGAGTGTTTCGCGGACCGGTCTTATTTTTCCGCTTCCGCCTTTTTCTTTTCCGCTCTGATGTTCTCGATCGCCGCCAGGGCCTCGAGCTGCTTTGCCTTTGTGTAGAGTATCTCTCCAGCGGGGTCGGGCGGCAGCCGTGTCTCCGACGGATGATAGGGCAGCTCGAAGGTCCTGCAGCGGTCCGCGTTGTTGTGGACCTCACGGACGTGCATGCCGTATACGAGGTCGTGGTTGTATCTTATCTGCAGGTACATCGGCAGAAGGGCGTCCGACGTGCTGAATATCGCGACTTCGGGGTCGACCGCCGTGTAGAAGGGCGTCGTGCCCCCCCAGCCGCCGTGGTGGCAGACCTGCAGGATGTCACTCTTGAGATAATCTCCGTACATCGACAGCATTATCCCGCACGCGACCTCGTCGCAGTCGGCGGGCAGCAGCACGGTGCTCCCTCCGATATGAACTCTTATGCATACCGACGACGTGTTCCAGGTGTAGCCGTCGTTGAGGATCGAGAAATACTGCGACACGAGGTCGTCCTGCGTGTACAGCACCTCGACCTCCGCTCCGGGGAAGCGCAGCAGCTCGCCGGTGTGCAGCTTGCTGTATCCGGCGTTCGGGAAGACGTGATAGACGGCCTCTTTCACCCTGCGGGTGTTCCAGGCCTCTCTGCTCGCCTCGGCGTCGGAGAGAGAGGGGAAGTTGCAGGCGACCTCTTCGATCTCCACCTCGTCAGGGTACTTCGCGGCGATCTTGAGGAACGCGCCGGTGTGGTCGATATGCGTGTGGGAGAGAAACCAGCAGGCTACGACGGGCTTCCCGCCGCCGCACTGCTCTTTCATCGCGGCGAGGATCTTTTCGGCGTAGTCGCCGAGCTCCATGCCGCCGTCGACGACGATGAACCGTCCGTCGGTCAGGCGGAACACGTATCCCATGTTGCCGGCGCCTGAATCCCTGTTCAGGTATCTGGACGTCTCCGAGAAGCGCGCTCCTATCACCGTCATGAGCGGCCTTACGTTCACCGCGGCTTCGGTCCCCCGACTGCGGGAGATGCCGTGCATGTTGCGCGCGGGTTCGGCCAGCAGCCGGAGCGTACTGTTGTACGGGGTGTAATAAACGTATGCCGAGACACCGGCCTTCGTGTATCTCGCGAAGAGATTGCCGCGGATGTCGGCGGTGTATCTCACGCCGAATCCGTACTCTTCGAGTTTCGCGCGGTACGCGGCGAAAAGCTCCCGAGTCGCGCCGGTGAAGACGAGCTGGTCGCAGCCGTCGTGGCTCTGGCGGTATGCGCTGAGCTTCAGCCCGACGGGCGAGGGGACCGATCCCAGGCACCCCGGTAGGCGGTCGCGGCTTCCGTCGATGCCGGCGTCTATCATGACTGCCCCGGCGCCGCCGTCGTACGACATCGAGCGAACGATACGTGAGACGGCACTGACAAAGGGATAGCCTGTCACAGACGCGACGGCCAGCCTTCTCCCTTCGAGCCTCCACAGGACGTCGCCGCAACTGTCCAGTTCCGCGTATGCAGCGTCGCTTTCGGGCAGGCCGGTCCTTCCTATGAGGATACCCGCGGCGCCGTCAGGGAGTTTTCCGTCGCAGACGCGGAGCGGACGTATGCCGGATATATCCTCAATGCTGCCGCAGAGATCCTCCGCGGCGGCGAATTCAAAGGCTGTGATGTCGGGCGGGAACGCCACGGCGAGCGGCGAGTCCGCAGTGTGGGGAAGTGTGATGTTTCGTCCGGAGCTGCCGTTTGACATTTGTTTCTCTTCCATTTTAACTCCAGGTGTTTCCGGCGGTCAGATCCCCAGCGGGGGCTTTACCCAGCTCTTGGTGCTGTCTCCCGCCGAATAGATATCGCAAAGCTCGCGCATCGCGCGCTGGGCGATCTCCGAGCGGAGCGGGATGCCGTCGCAGGAGACGAGTTCGCGGTCGATCACCGCGCGCAGGTACCACAGCCTGAACTTCCAGCCCTTCGTGATCTTCTCCGGCAGCAGGGCGTTGTATTTGCAGAAAACGGAGTAGATATGTCCGGCGTCTTCCGGGTCTGCGATCTCGTAGCGTACCGGTCCCGTGCCGACCCTCTTCCTCGCCAGCGTTTTCTCGCTGCGGAGTATCGCGCCGGTCAGTTCGTCGAGCGCCGCGCCAAAGACGCAGAACTCGTATCTCACGTAGGAGCGGACGGCGTCGGCGGCGTTCGGGTACCGGCCCGAATAGTATGTAAGCGTCAGATATTTGTTCACATCCTCGAATATACCCTCGGAATAGGGATATCCGCCGCAGTACAGGCTGCCGGTCTGCGCGTTGGTTCGGTCGAGAAAGGCGGGCAGCGCGGAGGCTCCGAAGCCGCCCCAGGGCGAGCAGGAGTACATGCTGATCTCGGGGAAGTCGACCAGCTTTATTCCGTCGGGGATGCCCTTCTCGCGAAGGATTCCGGGCATATCGCCGTTGAAGAAGAATGACATGACGTATTCGACTCCGGAGAGGGTGCCGTCTGTCATGTGCGGATAGAACGCCGCCCATTCGCCGGGATGGAATCTGTCGAAGTACCAGGTCGAAAGGATGATGCCGGCTTTCGGCCAGAATTCCTTTATGAGGTCATTGAATGGCGGCAGAAGGCGCAGGAATCCGTTCGCGCCCCACGGAGAGCACTTTTCGCAAGTGCAGCCGCCCTGGTCGTACGGCCAGTAGCTGACGTATCTTATGTCGAGGTCGGCGAAGCGCTCGAGCATGGCTCGGCGCTCGGCGAGTATCTCCCGGACCCCTCCCGGCTTCGACGGGCAGATCTCGACGTGAAAGTGGTCGCCGGGAGCCTTCGTATATCCGTTCTGCGCGGTCCATTCGGCGCGCAGGCTCTCCGGTGACGACGAGAAAGCCTCGTTCGCGAGCATGGTGAAGGCGCCCGCGATCCCTATGCGGTTCGCGTACTTCAGCATCGCGCGCAGGCGCTCCGTGAGCTCTTCGGCCCCGGGGTCGTCCATCGACGCGAAGTGGTGCATGTCGAACCAGACGAACAGGGTGTTGCAGCCGCGCAGGGCGAGGTCCTCTATGACCTCGTACACCTTTTCTATGGGGGCGTCGTGATAGAAATTGTGGAAATGAGTGGCGAAGTACATGCCGCGAAGCGGTTTAGCCGGGGTGAAATCTATTACCCCGGTAAAAGGCTCAAAGCCGCCTTCGCCGTCGAACGACGATTCGTCGAGAAAGCGCCCGAGACCGGCGAAGAGTGAAAGATCAGACTCTCCCCTGATCACGGCGACGTTAGGGCCTGCCTCGATGACATATCTCCCGCCGGAAAGTGATGTATCGGTATACACGACGGCGGAGTAACCTCCGGCGTCCTCCGGTACCGAGCGGAGAGCCGCATGCCGGCGAAACGCCGACACGAGGATCGAGAAGGTGTCGGGGCTCATCCCCGAGTTCACAACTTTGAGAGACCTTTTTTCCATGAGTCTTTCCTGCCTTGCATGTTTTGTCCGTACCGGTCCCGCACCTGCGGGGCGTTTCGCGTTTTACGCCTATTCACCGGCGAAGGGCTCGAAGCCCCCTCTTCCGTCAAAGCGCGACTCCTCGAGGAACCGTCCGAGGCCGGCGAAGACGGCGGCGCTCTCGGCGGCCGAGATGACGGCGCGTCGGCCGTCGGACTCTATGATATATCTGCCCTCGTGAGGCAGTGACGCGGGTCAGTATCCCAGTGGCGGCCTTACCGAAGGCCTCGTGCCGGCTGAAGTGTGATAGATGACCTCCAGCTCGCGCATGGCCTCTGTGCAGATTTCCGAACGTAGCGGATATCCGCCGCACGAGGCAAGTTCGCGGTCGATCACGGCGCGCAGGTACCACATCCTGAATTTCGGACTTTTCGATATCTTTTCAGGGAGTCCGGCGCCGTATCTCGCGAATGTCGAATAGATCCTGCCGGCCTCCGACGGGTCTTCCATCACAAATCTTACCGAAGGCCCGCTCCTGTCAGCGGTCCTCGTCAGCGTCTTCTCACTCGCTATGATCGCATCCGCGAGCTCCTCCTCCGCCTCACCGGAGGCGCAGAACTCGTATCTGACGTACGCCCGGACGGCATCGCGCGGGTCGGTGTGAAGTCCCGAATAGAAACTCAGCTGATAGTATTTGTTGACGTCTTCGAAAATGCCCTCGGAATAGGGGTATCCGCCCGAATAGAAGGCCCCCGACGCCGCGTTGGTCCTCCCGAGGAAGCCCGGCAGCGCGCTGGCTCCGAAACCGCCCCAGGGCATGCAGCCGTGCATGCTGATCTCGGGGAAATCTATCATCCTGATCCCGCGCGGTATCCCGCGCTCCCTTATTACGCGCGGGACGTTCCCGCCGTGGAAGAACGACATGACGTAGTCGACTCCGGAGAGGGTGCCGTCTGTCATGCGGGGATAGAAGGCATCCCATTCGCCGGATATGAACTTGTCAAAATACCAGGTCGAGAGGATGATCCCGGTGTCCGGCATCAGCTCTTTTATCAGGTCCCGGAAATGCGGGAAGAGGCGTAAAAAGCCGCCCGCGCCCCAGGGGGCGCATTTTTCGCAGGTGCAGCCGCCCTGGTCGTACGGCCAGTAGCATACATATTTTATATCGAGGTCGGCGAACCTCTCCAGCATCGCGCGGCGCTCGCGGAGTATCTCCCGGATCCCTCCCGGCTTCGACGGGCAGATCTCGACGTGATAGTGTCCGTCGGGGACGGCCGTGTATCCGTTCTGCGCGGTCCATTCGGCGCGAAGCTCTTGCGGCGAAGACGAAAAACCCTCGTTCGAGAGCATCGTGAGCGAGCCCGTGATCCCTATGCGGTTCGCGTAGCCTATCATCGCGCGGAGACGTTCGGTGAGCCGTACGGCCTCCGGGTCGTCCATCGAGGCGAAATGGTGCATGTCGAACCAGACGAGCAGGGAATTGCAGCCCCGCAGCGCCAGGTCCTCAATGACTTCGTATACCCTGCCTATCGGGGCGTTGTGGTAGAAATTCTGAAAATGGGTGGCGAAATACATGCCGCGCAGCGGACGCGCGGGGGTGAAGTCTATCCTCCCGGCGAAGGGCTCGAAGCCCCCTCTTCCGTCAAAGCGCGACTCCTCGAGGAACCGTCCGAGGCCGGCGAAGACGGCGGCGGTGTCGGCGGCCGAGATGACGGCACGGCGGCCGTCGGACTCTATGATATATCTGCCCTCGTGAGGCAGTGACGCGGGGTCAGTCCTCACCGACAGTTCGAATGCAGCCTCCCCGGCTCCCGCGAGGCCGCACGAGCGCACCCCGAGATGCCGGCGCAGCGTCTCCCTGAGTATCTCAAAGGCCGCAGGAGCGGTGCCGGAGTTTGTGAGCGACAGCAGTTTCATTTCCATGACGCGTGGTGACCGTCCTTATCTGTTCTTAGGCGGGGCGACGCTCTCCCTGAGTTTAAGTTCCGGCGTAAGATAGACCGTCTCGAATGGCGACCTGTCGCCGTTTATCCTCGCGGTCAGTATTCCGTACGCGCGCGAACCGACGTCCTCGACCGGCATCCTCACGCTCGAGAGGCCGGGCGATATGTAGGCCGAGAGCTGGTTGTCGTCGACGCCGATGACCGACAGGTCGTCCGGTATCGAGATCCCCGCCTCCGCGGCAGCCTTCATAGCTCCGTAGGCCAGGTGGTCGTATGCCGCGAAGAGCGCTGTGGGGCGTTCCTCCGGAGGCAGCGAGAAGAGCTCCTTCGCCGCCGAGTATCCTCCGGCGCAGTATCTGCCGCCGGATACCTTTATGAGTTTTTCGTCGGGGACGATCCCGAGATTCTCCAGCGTTTCCCGGAAGGCGCCCTCCCGGCGCTTCGTGAAATTCTCGCCGATGAAGGCGAACTTCCGGTGTCCCAGTTCGTACAGGTGTTCGACGCCCATGCGTACGCCGAGCGAGTGGTTTACGCTTATGACGTCGCAGAAATCTATGCGGCCGATCCTCGAGATGAGCACCGCCGGGATCCCCGACGGGGCGATCAGCTCGCGGAAGCGGTGAACGTCTATGTCGAGTTCGGTGAGGAAGAGTATGCCTATCACCCTGGAGCGGATGAGGTAGTCGATGCAGCCGAGCAGCCG
>JAFTCN010000024.1 GCA_017454675.1 Clostridia bacterium | reverse complement strand
GCACCCGCTGCGTCTTCGGCTGCCGGGAGAGCGGAAGCACTCTGCGCTTCCTCCTGCCGGTCGCCCTGCTCTCGGATCAGCCCGCTCTCTTCACCGGCAGCGACCGGCTGCTCTCCCGGCCGCTCGGCGTTTACGAAGACATCTGCGCCGCGCGGGGCCTCCGCTTTCAGCGGACGCCCGGCGGCCTGACGGCCGCCGGGCGGCTCCGCGGGGACGCGTTCTCCGTCCCCGGGAACATTTCGAGCCAGTTCATCAGCGGCCTGCTGTTCGCCCTCCCGCTCGCGGAGGAGGACAGCGTGATCGACATCATCCCGCCCGTGGAGTCGGCACCCTATATTGAAATGACGCTCGACGCCCTGTCCCGCTTCGGCATCACCTTCGAGCGCAGGGGCAACCGGATAAAGATCCCCGGAGGGCAGTCATACAGGCCTGCCGACGCCTCAGTCGAAGGCGACTGGTCGGGTGCCGCCGTATACTTCGCGCTGAACGCGACGGGCTCCGACATACGCGTGTCGGGGCTTCCTCAGGCATCGCATCAGGCTGATTCCGCCGTTGCCGGGATCCTCGGGCGGATGTCGCGCCGCCGGTGCACCGTCGATATCTCCGGCTGTCCCGACCTCGCTCCCGTTCTCATGGCAGTCGCTCCCGCGCTGAGAGGAGTCCGGCTCACCGGAACATCGCGCCTCCGGCTCAAGGAGAGCGACAGGGGGGCCGTCATGGCCGCGGAACTGAAGAAATGCGGCGTCGCCGCGGTACTGGGCGAGAACAGCATAGAGATACCGAAAACAAGGATGCATGCCCCGGACGCTCCGCTTTGCGGCAGCGGGGACCACAGGATAGTAATGGCCTGTTCGATCCTTCTCTCGCTCCTCGGGGGCGACCTCGAAGGCGCGGAGGCAGTGAACAAGAGCTATCCCCGGTTCTTCGCCGACCTCGGGAGCCTCTCGAAGCTCCCCGCCGGGAAAATCAGAAGGCAGTGATCGCAAATGAAACTCACAAGAGACAAAACGGTGCTCATCGTCGGCCTCGGCCTGATGGGCGGAAGCTACGCCATCGCGCTTAAGAAAAAAGGCTACAGAGTAGGCGGGATCGCGCACAGACAGGAGTCGCTCGACTGGGCGCTTGAGAACGGGATCGTCGATTTCGGCGCCGCATCTCCCGACCCCGAGACCGTAAGACAGGGGGACATACTCGTGTTCTGCCTGTATCCGCATATCTTCATCGACTGGATGCGGAAATACGGGGATCTGATAAAACCCGGCGCGCTGCTGACCGACGTCACAGGCGTCAAGTCGCCGGTAGTATACGAGATCCAGGCCATGCTGCGGAGCGACCTCGAATTCGTCGCGGCTCACCCGATGACGGGCCGCGAGGTCTACGGCGTGAAGAACAGCACCGACAGATCCTTCCCCGAGGCGAACTACATCGTGACTCCCACGGATAAGAACACGCGCGAGAACATCGAGGCGGTAAAGAAACTCGGAGAGGAGATGGGCTTCCGCAGGATCTCCGAACTCACTCCCGAAAAGCACGACGAGATGATCGCCTTCCTCTCGCAGCTCGCACACGTCATCGCCGTAACGCTCATGACCTGCAACGAGCTCGAAGGCCTCGAGAACTTCACCGGAAACTCGTTCCGCGACCTGACGCGGATCGCGCATATCAACGAGGACATGTGGACCGAGCTGTTCTTCCTCAACCGAGAACCGCTTCTTCGCGAAATGGACCTCTTCGCCGCGCAGTTCGACAGGCTCCGTAAGGCGCTGCGCGACCGCGACGCAGATACCATGAAGGCGATAATGAGGCGCTCCACCGAGCGCCGCGACGCTTTTGACGATATATACTAAAGATATACAGAAAGGCGCAATACCATGAATATGACGTTTTACCGGAAGCTTCCGATACCGATGGACATCAAGACCGAATACCCGCTCTCGCCCGATCTTGCCGCAGTCAAGGCGGCCGAGGACATCGAGATCAAAAAGGCGCTCAGCGGCGAGTCAGGCAAGTTCATTCTTGTCATCGGTCCCTGCTCGGCAGACCGCGAGGACCCGGTCATCGACTACATCTCAAGACTGAGAAAGGTTCAGGACAGAGTCTCCGACAGGATAGTCATCGTTCCGCGCATATACACGAACAAGCCCCGCACCACCGGAGACGGCTACAAGGGCATGCTGCATCAGCCCGATCCGACCGAAAAGCCCGATATGCTGAAGGGCCTCATAGCTATACGTTCGCTCCACATGAGAGCGCTCCGCGAGACCGGCTTCTCATGCGCAGACGAGATGCTGTATCCCGCCAACCACCGCTACCTCTCCGACGTCCTGTCGTATGTCGCGGTCGGCGCGCGTTCGGTCGAGAACCAGGAGCACAGGCTCTGCGCCAGCGGCCTCGACGTACCCGTCGGCATGAAGAATCCGACGGCAGGCGACCTTTCGGTCATGCTCAACTCGATCACCGCCGCCCAGCACCCTCACACCTTCATCTACCGCGGCTGGGAAGTCAAGTCGGAGGGCAACCCCTATACTCACGCGATCCTTCGCGGCTTCATCGACGCCCGCGGTGTGTCTCACCCGAACTATCACTACGAGGACCTCATCTCGCTCTGCGCGGAGTATTCCGCCCGCGGCCTCTGCAACCCCGCGGTGATCGTCGACACAAACCACGCGAACTCGGGGAAGCAGTTCCTCGAACAGATAAGGATAGCGAAGGAAGTCCTTCACAGCCGCAGACACTCTGCCGACATCAGGTCGTTCGTCAGGGGACTCATGATCGAGAGCTACATCGAGGACGGCTGCCAGAAGCCCGGCGGGACGGTTTACGGACAGTCGATCACCGACCCCTGCCTCGGCTGGGAGAAGACCGAGCGGCTCATCTACGACATCGCGGAAGGGCTCGACTGACCCGCGCGGCACCGAAGCCGCGGCAGCGACACAATACAGACGTTTAACCGAAAGGAAGAAATAAACGATCATGGAAAAAAATGACAGCAGATGGGTCGCCGGCTGGGGCGCGGCGATATCGTACGTATCGCAGAACCACGCCGACTACTTCAGGGACCAGACGTTCAGATACGTCATCTTCCCCACCGTTGACGGATCGGCGGTGAGACTCCACTTTTCCAACGAATACGGGACCGAGCCCGCGACGGTATCGAAGGTAGTGCTGGCGAAGCGTGACCGCGGCGAATACATCTTTCCGGAGACCAACGTCAGGGTGACTTTCGGCGGATCCGGCGAAGTGACGATCCCGGCGGGGGGGAGCGTCGTCAGCGATCCCGCGGTGTTCCCCGTGACCGCGGGGGAGGAGTTCGACGTCAGCCTGTATTTCGCCGGTTACACTCAGCTCCTCACCGGTCATTCCAACAACGGATACTACATCAAAAAATACTACGGAAAGGGCGACTGGGCCGAGAAGGAATGCGTTCCGCTCGAGGAATACGGCGAGAACGGCCCGTACGTCTTCCTCAACACGATAGACTTCCTGTCCTCGCCCGACTGCCACTCCGTCATAGCCTTCGGCGACTCGATCACGGCGCAGCCCTGGCCCGACTGCCTCGCTCACCGGATCTATTCACTGGGCATCCGCAACGTCTCTGTGATCCGCAAGGCGATCGGAGGCGGCAGAGTGCTGAGGGAATACCGCTTCAGGATCAAAAAACACTTCGGAGCCGCCGGCATCCGGCGCTTCGAGCGCGACATCTCACAGGCCGGGGCCGACAGGGTGTTCGTGCTGCACGGGATAAACGACCTCATCCATCCGGCGCCCGACAGCCGCATCTGCCCGATGTCCGAGCTCCCCACAGCCGAAGAACTGAAAGGCGGTCTCGGATACTACGTCTCGACGGCAAGGGCGCACGGAATGAAGATATATCTCGGGACGATACTCCCCTGTCCGCGCTGCGCGACCGGCGAAGGCGTCAGGGAGAAGATCCGGCTCGAGGTGAACGACTGGATCCGCAACTCTTCGGGCTGCGACGGCGTCATCGACTTCGAGCGCGCCGTATGGGATCCGGCCGATCACTCCCGCATGCTTCCCGAATACGACAGCGGCGACCACCTGCATCCGAGCTTTGCCGGAGCCGCGCATATGGCTGAATCGATCCCCGTCGAATTCATAACGGGCTGAGACTTCCGGCGGGAGGGCTCTGCCTTAAGGCAATACCGCACAATTCGCGTGCGTGTATTGGCGAGAGATTTTTGTGCCTGTTTTGACTGAGAAATCGCAGGAAAACAGGCGGTTTTTGGGTTTCGTTCCTTGAACGAAACCTGATTTCGACGTCATAACAGGCG
>JAFTCN010000023.1 GCA_017454675.1 Clostridia bacterium | reverse complement strand
CGGCCGCGCTCTTGCCGAGATAGCGGTGCTTGTATTCGCGGTCGTAGAGGAACATCGCGAGGAAATCGAGGAAATCGGGCACGACCGCCTCCGCGCCTTCGCGCTCGAGCAGTTCGACAAGCCTGTTGTTCGCGAGCGGCATGTACTTGACGAGCACCTCTCCGACGATCCCCACGCGGGGCTTTTTCCCGTCGTTCCGGAGGGGGAGCGAGTCGAAATCGCCGACGATCCCGCGGCAGAGCTCCGCGTACCGCTTCCGCGTCAGACGCTTCCCCAGCGCTCCGGCGCAGCGCTCCCTCCATTTCGCATGCAGGGCGTCCGCCGAGCCGGGCACCGCCTCGTAGGGGCGCGTCCGGTAGAGGCATCTCATGAGCAGGTCGCCGAGCACGATGGCCCGCATCCCCGCGGCGAAAGCCCGCGGCGGGAGCCTGAATCCCGGGTCCTTTTCCATTCCGGTTATATTTAGCGATATGACGGGTATGTGGTGAAGGCCCGCGCTGTCGAGCGCCCGGCGTATGAATCCTATGTAGTTGCTGGCGCGGCAGCATCCGCCCGTCTGGGTCATGAGCAGCGCGAGTCTGTCAGTGTCGTATCTCCCCGACTCGACTGCCTCCATGAACTGCCCCGTCATAACGACCGACGGATAGCATGCGTCGTTGTTCACGTACCGCAGTCCGATGTCGACCGCCTTCGGCGTCGCGCTCCGCAGCATCTCGACGCGGTATCCGAACCGGCGGAAGACCGGCTCCAGCAGGTCGAAATGTATCGGGCTCATGTCGGGCGCGAGTATGGTATACCCCTCATCCCTCATCTTCTTCGTGAAGCGGGTCCTGTCGTATCTCACCTCCGACGGTTCCGGGCATACGCCGGCCCTCTCGCGCATCTTCATCGCGGCCAGCAGACTGCGCACGCGTATGCGCGCGGCGCCGAGGTTGCTCACCTCGTCGATCTTGAGCATCGTGTAGAGCTTTCCCGAACCCTCCAGGATCTCTTCGACCTGGTCGGTCGTGACGGCGTCGAGGCCGCATCCGAACGAGAAGAGCTGCACGAGCTCGAGGTCGGGCGATTTCGCGACGTACTCGGCCGCCTTGTACAGGCGCGAGTGGAAGACCCACTGATCGACGACCCTCAGCGTCCGCCCGGGTGTGGTCTCGAACGGCAGGCTGTCCTCGGTGAAGACGTCGAGCCCGTACGACGCTATCATATCGGGTATGCCGTGGTTGATCTCGGGATCTGTGTGGTAGGGACGGCCGGCTAGCACGATGCCCTTTCTGCCGTCGCGGCGCATCTCCGCCAGCAGCCGGGTTCCCTCGGCTCTTATGTCCTCCTTGGCCTTGCGCTGCTCGGCCCACGCGGCCGCCGCGGCGGCGCGCGTCTCGCGGGCGGGTATGCCCCAGCGCCCGGCACAGAACTTCACCAGCCGCTCCGCAGCGACCGATTCGCTCGTGAAGGCGATAAACGGCCGGAGGTACTCGACCGCGCCAGAGCGTATGACCCCGACGTTGTTCTTCAGGTTCTCGGGGTAGGATATGACCATGGGGCAGTTGTAGTTGTTCTGCGCCTCGGGGTATTCCTTGTATTCGTAATAAACGCACGGATGGAACACCGTCTTCACGCCGTGCGCCGCCAGCCACTCGACGTGCCCGTGCGCGAGCTTTGCGGGATAGCATTCCGATTCCGACGGGATCGAACCCATGCCCGACTCGTATATCGCGTGCGTCGAGAAGGGCGAGAGCACCGTCGAGAACCCCAGTTCGCGGAAGAAGGTCGCCCAGTACGGGTAGTCCTCGTACATATTGAGCACGCGCGGGATGCCGATGACGCCGCGGGGAGCCTCTTCCGGAGGGAGCGGCTCGTATCCGAATATCCTGCGGCGCTTGAACTCGGTCATGTCGGCACCGCGCCTGCCGCTCTTCTTCGCGCCGATCTTCTTCTCGCAGCGGTTGCCGCTGACGAAGCGGCGCCCGCCGTCGAACACGTTCACGGTGAGCATGCAGTTGTTGGTGCATCCGCCGCAACGAGCGGTCTTCGACGTATAACCGAGAGCAGCGGTCTCATCGGGGCCCAGCATCGTGCCGGGCGTGCCGTCGTCAAGCTCCTTCGCCTTCAGCGCGGCGCCGAAGGCGCCCATGATGCCGGCGATGTCGGGGCATACGGCGTCGACTCCCGCGATCTTTTCGAAGGCGCGCAGCACCGCCCGGTTGAAGAAAGTGCCGCCCTGGACCACTATGTGCTTTCCGAGGCGTGAGACGTCGGTGAGCTTTATCACCTTGAAAAGGGCGTTCTTCACGACCGAATATGCAAGTCCGGCCGAGATATCGGAGACGTCCGCCCCCTCCTTCTGCGCCTGCTTGACGTTCGAGTTCATAAAAACGGTGCAGCGGGTGCCGAGATCGACGGGAGACTTCGCGAAGAGCGCGGCGCCGGCGAACTCCTCCGCCGTCATGCCCAGCGTCGATGCGAAATTCTCGATGAACGACCCGCATCCCGACGAGCACGCCTCGTTGAGGATGACGTTGTCGACCGTCCCGTCCTTGAGGCGTATGCACTTCATGTCCTGCCCGCCGATGTCGAGGACACAGTCTGCCAGCGGGTCGAAGAACGATGCCGCCGCGGCGTGGGTGACCGTCTCGACCTCCCCTCCGTCGAGCCTGAAGGCGGCCTTCATGAGCTCCTCTCCGTATCCCGTCGAGACGGCGCGGCTGATGCGCGCCCCCCGCGGCATAGCGGCGTAGATCTCGCATATCGCCTCCTTAGCCGTCTTCACCGGGTCGCCCCGGTTGCCCGAATAGGTCGAATAGAGCAGCTCTCCGTGCTCTCCCGTGAGCGCGAGTTTGGTGGTGGTGGATCCGGCGTCGATGCCGAGATAGTATCTGCCGGTGTAGGTGGAAAGATCGCCGCGCGCGACCGACGCCTTCGCGTGGCGTTCCGTGAATTCCCTGTACTCCTCCCGGTTTTCGAACAGCGGCTCGAGCCGCTTTATGTTCTGCTCGACTGCGACCCCCGCCTCGAGCTTCTCCGCGAGTCTCCCGATCAGATACACGCCCTCTTCGCCGTTCTTTCCGGCATCGGCCCCGGCGCGCATCGCAGCTCCGGCGGCCGCGAAGAGGTGCGAGTCTGGCGGATCGATCACGTCTTCGGGCGAAAGACCGAGAGTCTTCACGAAAGACGCGCGGAGCTCCGGCAGATAGTGGAGCGGGCCGCCGAGGAAGGCGACGCGCCCGCGGATCGGCTTGCCCCTCGCGAGACCCGACACCGTCTGGTTCACGACGGCCCGGAAGACCGACGCGGCGAGGTCGGAGCGTGACGCGCCGTCGTTGATGAGCGGCTGGATGTCGGTCTTGGCGAAGACCCCGCACCTGGCCGCGATGGGATATATCTCCTTGCTGTCCTTCGCGAGTTCGTTGAGGCCCGCAGCATCGGTGCGCAGAAGGTCGGCCATCTGATCGATGAAAGAGCCGGTACCGCCGGCGCACACGCCGTTCATACGCTCGTCGAGTCCGCCGGTGAAATAAATGATCTTGGCGTCCTCGCCGCCCAGCTCGACGGCCACGTCGGTGCCGGGGCAGCGCTCCTTCAGCGCCTCCGCGACGGCCGCCACCTCCTGCACGAAGGGGATACCCGCCGCGGCGGATATGCCGATGGCGCCCGAGCCCGTGACGGCACAGCGCAGTCTGCACTCCCCGAGGAGCTCCTGCGCCCTGCGCAGCATTCCGGCCAGCGTCTCCTGGGTCCTCGCGCGGTGGCGGAGGCATTCGCCGAAAAGGTTATCTCCCTCAGGGCCGAGGATGACGAGTTTTACCGTCGTGGACCCGATGTCGATCCCGGCCCTGTATTCAGTTGTCGTCCGGGATACCGTCGGTTCCATGGCGATCTGTTATTTCTCCGTTCCGTCTTTTTTGCGTCCGAGCCTGAATCTGTCCTCCGTGCCGGAGAACAGGCGTTTTATGTTCTCTCCGTGGCGGAGTATCACGATGAGCGTCGATACGGCAAACAGTACCGCCGCCGGCAGCTCCGCCCCGAATACGAAGAGCATCGCCGCCCCTGCCGTCAGTGCCGAGAGCGAAGCCGCCGACATGAATCCGGGATACAGCAGGAGCAGTACGAGCACTCCGGCCGCGATGAGCCCCGCCCTCCAGTCGATGAAGAACACCGAGGTGACGGCGACGAGGAAACCCTTGCCCCCGCGGAAGCCGTACCATACCGGAAAGCAGTGCCCGGTCACCGAGAACAGGCAGGTGAAGGCGACTCCGGTCTGCCTGCCGTACCCGCAGGCGGCGAAGGCCCATCCGAACACCAGACACGGCAGGACGGCCTTGAGTATGTCGAAGGCGAAGACGGCCCAGGCGAACCTTCCGCCGTACACCCTCTTGAAATTGGTGAAGCCGGGGTTCCCGCTGCCTCTCGTCCTGATATCCTCGTGATAGATCAGCTTCGAGAAGACGATGGCGGTGTTGAGCCCGCCAAGCAGGTACGCGCACGCCGCGGATATGAACCATACCGCTGTTCTCATTAGGAAGACTCCTTGTTTATTCGAGCGTGATGATGTAGCTGTATATCTCCTGGCCGCCGTATACGGTATAGACCTCGCACCCGGGGTGCGCCGCCCTTATGTGGCGGGCTATCTCCTCCTCCTCGGCGGCTTCGGAGTCTGTTCCGCGTATGATTATGCAGATCTCGCGGTCTCCGAAATCAAGTCTGTCGGCCAGCATCAGGGCGGTGTCGAGCCTGTCGCAGTCGGCGGATACTATGTGTTTGCCCGACACTCCGATATATTCACCCTCGGTGAGCGGGAGATCGCCGTTCTCGGTCGTCCTGCTGCACTTCGACACGCAGGCGGTGAGCACACCGCCGATGGCGGCGCAGAGGTCCCTCTCTATCCCGTCGGGGTCGCCCGAGCCGGGGTCGAACATCGAGAGCGCGGCGTAGCCCTCTCCGATGTCTGACGTCGGTATGATCCTTATGTCCTCGCTGCCGTGCGAGAGAACGGCAGCCTGCCTTGCGGCGGGCACGGCGTTCCTGTTGTTCGGCAGGATGAACACGGTCCCGGCGCCCGCCTCCCGGCAGGCGGCGAGGAATTCCTCTGCCGAGGGGTTGAGCAGGCTACCGGCCTCGATGACGACGTCGGCCCCCATGTCGCGGAAGGTATCGGCTATCCCCTTCCCCGAAGCCGCGGTCACGATGCCGACCGCCTTAAGCTCGCGCGGGGACACCTTTTCAACGGCGCTTCCGTCGCTGAGCGCCCCGGTGTGCAGGCTGTTGTGCTGAAGGGTCATGTTCTCGATCTTGACGGTCAGGTATTCGCCGTATCTCCGGCAGAATTCGAGCACGCGGTAGGGCTCCTTCGTGTGGACGTGCATCTTGACTATGCTGCCGTTCTTTATGCACACGACCGAGTCGCCGACCGTGGCGAGAAACTCCCTTATAATGTTCTCGTCGAACGACGCGGGATCGCATTTCGACCTCTGCAGGCGCAGCAGCAGCTCGGTGCAGTAGCCGTATTCGAGCTCGCTGTCCTCTCCGAAGCGGGAAAAGTCGGGAGCGCCCCCGGCGGGCGCGGCCCCGGCGAAAGATCCCGGCACGTCGGCGTTTTCGCCTCTCAGCGCGAGCTCCATGCCCTTTGCGATATAAACGAGCCCGGCTCCTCCCGAATCGACGACCCCGGCCTCCTTCAGCACGGCGAGCATGTCGGGAGTGTGCTCCAGCGTGTCCTCCGCCTTCTCGATGAACTCTGATATGAGCACGGCGACGTCATCGGCGCACCCCTCGGGCAGAGCCTCCGCCGCCTCCCTGGCGACGGTGAGCATCGTGCCCTCGACAGGCTCGAGGACCGCGGCGTATGCCGCCTCCACGGCGACCCGGAGCGCTCTGCATATATCGTCGGGGCCGGCCTCGACAGTGCCCTCGAGGCCCTTCGCGAAGCCGTCGGCGAGCTGCGAGAGGATGACTCCCGAGTTGCCGCGCGCGGACATGAGCATGGCGTCAGCGACCGTCCTGGCTGCCTCTCCGATCCCGGCTTCAGGGTCGACTCCGGCCTCCGCGCCGCCGCGGATCGTCAGCAGCATGTTGCTGCCGGTGTCGCCGTCGGGTATCGGAAAGACGTTGAGGCCGTTGACCTCGCTCTCGTGCGCCTGAAGGAGTCCGGCGCCCCCGCGTACGAGCCGCATGAACGCTGCGGCGTCGAGCGACTTGCAGATCATCTTATCTGTCTCCCTTTCCGATCCTGAACGTTATCTCCTTACCGATGCCGAAGATCGCGAACGCGCCGGGGCCTATCGACGCGCCGATGATCGGCCCGATGTACCCTGTGTAAATATCTTTGCACGGGATGATCTCGCGGATGAACGCCTTGACCTGTTCGACCTCCTCTTCCGGGCAGTCGGAGTGCGCGACATAGACGGTCTGGCTCTCCGGGTCAGTCATATGCTCTCCCAGCAGCGACACGATCTCGCGGAGCGAGGCCGTGCGGCCCTTGACCTTCCGGAAGGCGGCCTGTTCGCCGTCGGCGTCGGCGACGATTATCGGCTTGACTCCGAGGAGGTTGCCGAAGAAGGCGGACGACGCCTTCACCCTGCCGGCGCGGCGGAGCGCGTCAAGCGAGTGCACGGTGCAGAACTGGTGGATGTATTTTCTTCTCTCTTCGCAGTATCTGCCGACTTCGGCGGCGGAGGCGCCATCCGCGGCCGCCTTCGCGCCCTCGATGGCAACCATTCCCTCGCCCATGCAGGCGTGGAGCGAATCGACGCACACGATCTCCGCGCCGGGATAGTTGGGCAGGATCTTCTTCGCCATGACACGGGCGGTGCCCACCGAGCCCGACTGCTTCGACGAGCAGCCGACGTAAACGATGTCGTACCCTGCGCCGAGCCAGTGCCTGAACACGCGGTCGAACTCGTCAGCGGGGACCTGGGTCGTCGTGACCCTGTTCCCCTCTCTCATGATCCCGTAGAGGGCGCGGACGTCTTCGGGAGTCCACGCGAGATCGGCGGGGGACGCCTTTCCCCCGTAGACCGTATTCATTTTCGCGTAGTCTATGCCGTATCTTTCCATGAGTTCGGGCGTGAGGTCCGAACACGAATCGGTGATGACCTTGACTTTTCTCATCTGTTTTTCCTCCGTTTTTGCGAAACTGTATGCGTTTTTCTCTCTCTTGTTTCGCTCTGATGCCCGGGCGGGGTCGCAGACCCGGGAGCGGCAAGCCCCGGCTCTCCTCCCGCGCTCCTGCGAAGCGGGCGGGTCCAGGCTCATAACGGCAGTATTATACTTATTTTTATAAACCGAAACGAAACAAACGCTCTTTTTTTCGTCCGTCGCGGCAGAAAACACTGAAAAACCGGCCCCGTACGCTGACTGAGCCGGCATGTTATTCGGTTCACGGCGCCTGAATGTCTCAGGTCATGTACAGATGAGCTCCCTCATCCCGTCACCGGCGGCCCTTCGCGGCGGTGCCGTGTCCCGCGGGGAGCGTTACGGTGAAATAGACGCGCCCGCCGTGCGAGCTCACCTGCACGTTCCCGCCGTGGAGGTCGACTATCTTCTTCACCACAGCGAGGCCGATGCCGTTGCCCTCGGTCGCGTGCGACTCGTCGCCCTGGTAGAACCTGTCGAAGATCCTCGCGGCCTTGCTCGCCGGTATCGGATCACCGGAATTCGAAACCGTGACGGACGTTTCCTTCGGCGTCTGAACTATGCTCGCCTCGACCGTCCCGTATTCGGGCGAGAACTTTATCGCGTTCTCGAAGAGGTTTATCCACACCTGTTCGCAGAGTTTTTCCTCCGCCTCGACGTAATACTCCTCGGCCGGCAGCACCGGCTCGATATGCTTTTTCGTCCACTTTCCCTCGAGCATGAGCATTGCGGTCCGCAGCTGCTCCGACAGGTCGTAACGGCGGACGTCGGTCAGGATGGTCCGGTTCTCGACGCGCGAGAGGCTGAGCACGTTCGTCGCCATGCGCGACAGCCTCGTCGCCTCCTCCTCGATCGCGTCGAGGTACTCCTTCTCCTTCTCGGGAGACAGGTTCCCGCGCTTTATCAGTCTCGCGAAGCCGGCTATCGACACGATCGGCGTCTTGAATTCGTGCGAGAAATTGTTGATGAAGTCGGAGCGGAGCATCTCGGTGTTCTCGAGTTCCCTCGCCGTCTTGTTGATGCTCTCGGCAAGGTCGTGCATGCCGGGGATATGCCTGTACGGGCCTCTGAACTGGAGCCTGGCGGAATAGTCTCCGGCGGCCAGTCTGTCGAGTGTGATCTGAGCCTTGGTGAAGGGCCGCATCGAGAACCTCGTCGAGACGTACGCGATTCCGGCGCCGATGACGAGGCTGGAGAGCAGCATGGTGAGAATGATGCCCCAGGTGTCGAGCTCGACGTCACCCATCCTCAGCGTCCCCCGCTTTATGAGATACATAGTGACGAGAGCCACGATGGCCACCGTCACGAGGAGCACGAGCAGCACTATGGCCGAGTATACCAGCGTCATCGCCACGCGGCGGCGCCGTTCCGCTTTTGTCATTTTCATTGCAGTTTCCTCACCGCCTTGTATCCGAGGCCTCTGACCGACTTTATCTCGAACTCCTCCCAGCCATCGAATCTCTTCCTCAGCCTGCCGATGTGCACCGTGACGGTCTCCCATCCGGTGTCGCTCTCAGCCCCCCAGATCTCGTCCATCAGCTGTATCCGCGTGAAGATCTTTCCGGGGTACGACAGGAGCTTGTACAGCAGCAGGAACTCCTTCTGAGGCAGCTCCTGCGTCTCTCCGTGTCCCGTGACCGTCATGCTGCTGTAGTCAACGGTGACGTCGCCGATGACTATCCTCTTCTCGGAGGCGATCTTCGCCCTGCGGAGCAGGGCCCTGACGCGGAGCACCAGCTCGTAATCGTCGATCGGCTTCGTCATGTAGTCGTCGGTGCCGACGATGAACCCCTCGTGGCGCTCCTCGGGCAGCTGCTTCGCGGTGACCATGAGGATGGGCAGTTCGGCGTTGTTCTGACGAAGTATCCTCGTCAGCTCGTAGCCGTCCATGCCCGGCATCATTATGTCGACTATGACGAGATCGATGTATTCGCTCTCCATGAGCGACAGCGCGGTCTCTCCGCTCTCGGCCGTCGATACGGTGTAGTTCTCTGCCTCGAGCACCGCGCTCAGGTATTTTCTTGTGTTTTTGTCGTCGTCGACGACGAGGATGTGAAACATTTTTTAAGCCTTCCTCTTTCTCTTCCCGCTCTCCGGCCGGCCTGACGGGGGACGGTATGCACCGCCCGGCAGGCTCACCGTAATCTTCCGCCGCTACATCATATTTTATCAGTTTTTGCCCCGAATGTCCATATTTTTCGTGTCCGGGACCGTAAAACGGGCTCAGACAGCGGAGAAAAAGGCTGCCGGAAGAGCAAAGCCCTGCCGGCAGCCGGTACCTGTATGCAGTAAGCCGGAGAGGACCGGCCAATCATGCGTCCTCCCGGGGGATCCCAACGTATTTGTTCGGCACCTCTACGTTCCCTCGCCGAACAAGCGGCATTTCAATGTGGGTTTTCACTTGGGGTCAGGTTAATAATGGGCAGAATGTCAATATGTATAGATTAACTTTCACAATATCATTCAAAGTTGGATTTCAAGATTTAACCTCCTAATGTTTCTTATACATCGTTCGTATAGTCCAATTCGAACCCACAGGGTATCACGCCGGCTCTGTTTTCGAGCGTCGGGCATCATGACCAACCTGCGGGGGTTCGAATCAAAGCGGATTTTCTTGCAGTATTTCTTTAGGATTAGTTTTGTTTTACAACAGCTTTCTTGCCCCGGAACGCGATACCGATCTTTGTGATCTTGCTCACGCCTTGGGCATTCAGCTCAGTTTCGTATTTCTTTTCTTCAATTTGCGCAAGCGCTTTTCCTGCAAGCGCATCGAGGTCGTCGCTATCCTTTCCTGCGTATTTGAACTCGAAAATAAAGCCGGGATAGGACTTGCTGATCGGAATAAGCGCGATATCAAAGCGACCGTATCCGGATTCCGCATTGGATCTGATTCTATAGCGACTGCTAAGGACGGCGCAGAGCCCGAGCATCATACCGTGATAGAAGCTTTCGTTTGAACCGTCAAACGCGGAGATAGAGGAAAGCATAAATTCTTCCAGCAGTTTCTGCAGCTTCTGCGTGTCGTTCGAAAAGATCGCCTGCTGAATAGAGATGGCGTCACTTGTCTTTCCGGTCCTGTTAAGCACTTCTTTGCTGTAAACAAAGGCGATTTCCTTGTTGGGGATCGCGACGTCGCACATATAGTTGCCGTCGTGTTGCGGATAGGCCTTTGCGACCTTCAGATAACCGGCGATGAGCAGAAAGCTGTAAATGCTGTACGGATTATTCTGCACTTCGGGATAAATGACTCCCGTGTCGACATAGGACGTGACGGTCTCGCCGGAGAGCAGATTATAGAGATTCTCCTTGATCTCGTCGTTCGCTTCACCCACGATCTCGCCGATGATATCGTTGCTGCCGGTGGACTGCCAAAACGCCTTAGGAAAGCAGTTTTCGGAAACGTAGTTGATGACCGACCAGGGGTTGAATATCTCCGTACTGCCGAACAGATAACCGTCGTACCACTCGCAGACCTCGCCGAACTTGTCGCCTCGTCCGTAGTATTCGAGCATTTGACGGACTTCTTCTTTCGTAAATCCAAAGTATGCACTGTACTGTTCATCAAGGATCGAGTTGACGGTCAGATTGTTCAACCCGCTGAAAATGCTTTCTTTCGCCACGCGCAGAATACCGGTAAGAAAACCGAATGCGAGGTGCGAATTGTCTTTCAGACCGCCTGAGAAGAAATTGCGCATAAATGCAATTATTTCCTTGTAGAAGCCCATCGTATGACCCTGCTGGATCGGCGTGTCATACTCGTCAATAATGATCACCGTTTCTTTGCCATAATGCTTGTGCAGGAGCAGAGACAGTGTTTTGAGCGAGAGCTGATAATTCGCTGAATCCGCCGTCCCCTCAAGAAGTTGTCTGAAGCGTTCTTTTTCATGTTCGTTCAACGCATCGCTGTTCATGATCTCCAAGTGGCGGTTACATTCATCGGAAATCAAATTTTTGATCATTCTGTAGGTTTCCTGCCAGTCGGCGCATTTTACGTCCTTGAAGGACAAGAAAATGACCGGATACTGTCCCTGATAAGCGGTGTACACTTTACCGCAAGACCAGATCGCTTTGTCGCTGAAATAAACTGAGGTGTCCTCGCCGGTCTTTTCAAAAAACACGCGCAGCATGTCCATGTTCAGCGTTTTGCCGAACCTGCGCGGGCGCGTGAAGAGAGAAACAAGAGGTCTCTTGTCAAGGAAATCCTTGATGAGCATCGTCTTGTCAACGTAATAGTAATCCGACGTAGCGATCTTATAGTCGGATATTCCGATAGGAAGCGGTTTTTTCTGGCCGTCATTATCCCGGATGATATCCCGAGGAACAAGCCAGCGACGTCCATCTTTTTTTGCGCCGGGGATTTTCCCTTCGGCGCATTGCTGCTGAAGTCTTCTGATAGTGATATTCAGTTTCTTTGCCGCATCTGCGGCTGAAGTATATTTCATACGAAACCTCCAGACCCAATAGTACAGTGTCATTATAGCACAACAAACGAAATCTGTCAACGCGATTTCGCATAATTTCGCATAGATTTCGCTTAGAATTTCGCGTTCTTTAGCTTCGAAGTTCTTTCTCTGAATCGGGAAAGGACTTAATTCCGTTTCAGCGATATAGATGATCCGGATCTGAGTATGATCCTTCGTTCTTTCGGAGTTAATATTGAGAAAAAATGTTACAGACTCAATGAAATCAGGCAGCTGAAATCGAAAATTGAAATGTCAACGTAGTACATATTGTGCTCCATAATGTCACTTTTTCTT
>JAFTCN010000022.1 GCA_017454675.1 Clostridia bacterium | reverse complement strand
GATCGATGTGCGCCGCGATCTTTCCGCCCGTCATGACGTCGAAGGAGGGAAGTCCGCGCGAGAGATCGATGTTCGCGGCCTGATAATCGGCCGGAGCCTCTTCGTCGTCCTCGCCCCGCTCGCGCGAGCTGAAGGTCACTATCCGCCCGGGATATGTGCCCAGCGCGAGCTTTATGTTCTTGTCGTCGCTGTTGATTATCGCAGCTCCGCCGGGGCCCGTCAGGGCGGCAAAGCTGGCGAAGGAGCGCCTGACCTGCGTGATGTTCTTGAAGTAGTCGACATGGTCCATCTCTATGTTCAGGATCACGACGACCGACGGATCAAAGTCGAGGAATGAGTCCATGTACTCGCAGGCCTCGAAGATGAATCCGCTGTCGCTGCCGATGCGGTAGGTGCTGTCGCATTCGGGCATGACGGCCCCGCAGAGCACGGTGGGATCTCCTCCGGCGGCGAGGAAGGCTGTGCCGCACATGGCGGTGGTGGTGCTCTTGCCGTGCATGCCGGAGATGCCTATGCGGTACCTGTAGGCAGTCATTATGTATCCGAGATAGTCTGCCCTGGAGATGCAGGGTATTCCGCGTGCCAGGGCGGCGGTGTACTCGGGGTTGTCGGGCGAGATCGCGACGGTGTAGACCACAGCGCCGAATCCGGCGACGTGGGAGGCGTCGTGCGAATAGTGGACGGTTATTCCCTCGTTCTCGAGTTTCTCGGTGAGAGCGGTCGCTGTCCTGTCAGAGCCGGCGACCGTGTATCCGCGGCGGAGGCTGATCTCGGCGAGCGACGACATGTTGACGCCGCCGATACCTATGAAAAATATCGATCTGACTTCGCGCATGATCTTTCCGATCGCGGCGGGTCCGTAATGTGTGTTTGGAGTGGACATCCTGTGCCCTTTTCCTTTCCCGGTTTATGAACTGATGTGAGAGACTGACTGATCGTGCCTGAACGTTGATAAACAGAGTGACGCGGTCAGACGAACCTGCCCTGGACGGTCGGGCTGTTCTCGGCCTCGAGCTCCGCCAGCCTTGCCGCGCTGATGAGCACGTTGCGGGGCTTCGTGCCGTTGGCTCCCGAGACAAACCCCAGTGCCTCCATGCGGTCGATGATCTTCGCCCCGCGGCCGAAGCCGATCGAGAGCTTGCGCTGGAGCAGGGAGGTGGCGACCGTCCCGTTTTCGACGGCAATGTGGAGTGCCTGGTTGAAGAGCTTGTCCGCCTCCTGATTGAACTCGGCGGGTTCGTCGTCCTGCTGGCCCTTGCCGCGGCTGTCGTCGGCGGTGAGACGGTCGGTCTCGCGGTCGATGTCGCTTATGAATTCGCGGTCGTACTCGACTTCCGCGCAGTTCTGTTTGATGAACGTCGTCACGGCGCGCACCTCGTCGTCGGCGACGAAGGCGCCCTGTATGCGCAGCGGCTTCTGGGCTCCGATCGGCGCGAAGAGCATGTCGCCCTTGCCTATGAGCTTTTCTGCGCCGGCTATATCGATTATTATCCTGGATTCGACGTTGGAGACGACAGAGAAGGCGATCCTCGAGGGGATGTTGGCCTTGATCAGGCCGGTGATGACGTTGACCGACGGTCTCTGAGTGCCTATGATCAGGTGGATCCCGGCGGCTCTGGCCTTCTGGGCAAGTCTGATTATACTGGTCTCGATCTCGGCGGGCGTCGACATCATGAGGTCGGCGAGCTCGTCGATGATGATCACTATCTTGGGAAGCGGGATGAAGTCGGGATCGTCCTCCGACATGAACTTGTTGTAGCCGTCGATGTCGCGGGCTCCGATGTCCTCGAAGAGCGAATATCGGTGCTCCATCTCGTTCACGGCGGCGTTGAGCGTGCCGGCTGCCCGCTTCATGTCGGTCACGACGGGCACCTTGAGGTGCGGCAGACCGTTGTACATGCCCATCTCGATCTTCTTCGGGTCGATCATGATGAACTGGAGCTCGTCGGGCCTCGCCTTGTACAGGAGCGAGAGGATGATGCAGTTGAGGCAGACCGATTTACCCGAACCGGTGGTACCGGCTATGAGCAGATGCGGCATCTTGCCTATGTCGAAGAAGACCATGTTGCCGCCGACGTCCTTGCCGAGGCAGGCCGACAGTTTTCCGGTCATCGACCTGAATTTGTCGGATTCTATGAGTTCGCGGATGAACACGGTCGCTCTGACCTGGTTCGGGACCTCGACGCCTATCGCGTTCTTGTTGGGGATCGGGGCCTCCATCCTTATCGTCGCGGCGAGCTCGAGGGCTATGTCGTCGGCCAGCGAGGCGATCGAACGTACGCGCGTGCTGGCTTCCGGGTAGAGCTCGTAGCGGGTTATGGTGGGTCCGCGGGAATAGCCTATCCGCTTTATCTTTACGTTGAACGCGCTGAGCTTGTTCATCAGTTTCTGCGCGTTCTCGTTGAGTTCGGATTCGATGTCTGTGTTCCCGGGCGCCACCGGCTCGGCGAGCAGGTTGGTGGGCGGGAAGAAGTATACCGACAGGCGTTCGGCGCGCCTGCGCGCCGCGTCGGTGTCGTTCGGGGATGCGGCCGCCGCGGCGTCCGCCGCCCCGGTCAGCTCGGGGGAGAGTCCGGAATCATCGATCTTCTCGAGCTTCGGGAGGGCGCCGGCGGGTTCGGCAGCGTCCGGGGCGGCGG
>JAFTCN010000021.1 GCA_017454675.1 Clostridia bacterium | reverse complement strand
TAATATCATAAAATCGGCGAATTGTCAATAGATTCGCGCGCACGAAGGGGGCGCGCGCCTAAAAACCGCCCTTCACCCTCCCCGCGGTGCAGCAGCACACGTGGAAGAGCGAGCCCGCGACATAGGGCGAAAATCGCACAAAAGCGTCGTCCGGGGGGATCCTCCCCCCCAGCACGGAGCCGAGAGTTCCCCCGAGGAGCTTCGAGTATGCCTCGCGCGCTGTCCAGCATCTTGCGAACTCTTCTCCGCCGTCGCGCGATGCCTCGCCCCGCCCGACCGCCTCCGCCTCCTCAGCCGTGAAGAAGCGGCGCGCCATGCGCAGCCTGACGGAGGGGTCAGACTTCTGCGGGAGCATCATGACGTCGATGCCCGCCGGCTGCCGGGATACGGCGCAGACTACGGCCGTCCGGTCGTGGGATATCGAGAAGAAGACGTGCCGGTCGGCGAAAGCGGGCTTGCCGTGCTCCCCCCTCTCTATCCTTCCCGCTCCGGCGCCGAGGCGTTCCAGCATCCCGAGCAGCAGGAGCGCTCCGGAGAGCGACTCGGCGGCGGCAGCGGGGGATCTCTTCGCGAGAGACAGAGCGTATTCCTCTCCGAAGGCATCCGCGAGCTTCTTTCCGTCATCATCCGAAGGAGGGGCGACCCCGTCCGCGGCGACCGCAAGGCCGCCGTCCGAATACAGTATCCTCACGGCTTCAGAATTTCATTCCGGTGAGTTCCATGACCCTCCGGTTGAACTCCTGGGCGGCGTTGTAGCCCATCTTCTTCTGCCTGTCGTTCATCGCGGCGATCTCTATTATCACGGCGAGGTTGCGGCCGGGCTTGACGGGGACGGTGATCGCGGGAAGACTTATGCCGAGAATGTCCTCGTGCTCCTCGTCGAGACCGATGCGGTCGTACATCTTGCCTTCGACCCAGTTCTCGAGCTTGACGACGAAATCGATCTTTTCGGTGTCCTTCACGGCGCCCATGCCGAATATGCGGCTGACATCGACGACCCCGATGCCCCGGAGCTCGACGTAGTGCTTGAGTATGTCGGGCGCCGAACCCACAAGAGATTTGGCGGAGACCCGCTTGATCTCGACGGCATCGTCGGCGATGAGCCGGTGTCCCCTCTTGACCAGCTCGATGGCAGTCTCGCTCTTGCCTATCCCGCTGTCGCCGAGCAGCAGAATGCCCTCGCCGTAGACCTCGACGAGAACGCCGTGGATAGTCACTCTCGGTGCCAGCGACACCGCGAGGTACGCGAACATCGCCGCCATGAGGTCGGTCGTCGGGGCGGCCGAGGCAAGCAGCGGCACCTTGTAGGCGCGGCAGGCATCGATAAACTCCGGGATCGGGATATGCCCCGCCGTCATAATGACGGCCACCGGTTTTTTCTCGACAAAGGCCATGATATGCTTCTGCCGCTCTTCGGGGGCAAGATTCCCCAGATACCTGTGCTCGGCGTTTCCGATGAGCTGGATGCGGTCGGAATCGAAAATGTCGAAGAACCCCGAGAGAGCGAGCCCGGGGCGGTCGATCTCTGTCGTCGACACCGAAATCTTCTCGGCGTCCTCGGGCAGATAGACCTCTTTGAACTTGAACTCCCTCACTATCGTTTCAAGCGAGATGCTGTATTTTTCCTCCAATATGTCCTCCTCCGGCAAGTGCTGATGCACAATCCGTTTTGTATTTATCATTCTGACAGTCCGCGCCGGCGCCCTCCCGCGGGCCCGCCGGCGCGCCGGACGCCGTTCTCAATTCTATAAGTATATCATATTTCCCCGCAAAAGAAAAGAAAAAAAGTCTCGCCCGGAAAATACCCGCTGATAAGACAAAAAAACGGTCATGTTCACATTCGTGTAACAAAAAAATGATAATATAGTACTTGGTTTATTATGGGGAGGCTGTTTTTTATCTCTCCCCGCGGAGGTATCTCTATGGTTTTCGGACATTCTGACAGTAAAAATCGATCCTGCGGAAGGGCGGCGCGTGCGGTGTCGCTGCTTCTCGCGGCGGTCTTCGTGCTGCTCCCGGCGGTTCTTTCGTCGTGCTCGTCCGGCATAAAGCCGGTGAAGGCGACCGACGCGGAACTGAAGCCGATAGGCAGGGTGGCCGGACGCGATGTGACCTTCGACGAACTGCGCTATATCGCGATGAACGTGAAGGCGGACCTCGAGGACAAATACGGAGCCGGGATCTGGGATGACCCCGCGAAAGCCGCTGAACACAGCGACGAGCTCTATGCCCTTGTGAAGAAGGGCTTTGAGTCCGACTACTACGCTGTGGTCTCGATGGCCGACGAATACTACATAGGCGGCGCCGACCGGATGCTCTCGGAGAGCGCGATAAAGGAGGCTGTTGCAGCAGAAGTCAACGAGACGGCAGAGTCCGTCGGAGGGAGAAAGGAGTATCTCTCCGAACTCGCGGCGAACTACCTGAACGACAGGCTCTACAGGTTTTACCTCTCATGCGAGGAATGCGCCAACGAGCTCACGATCATCCTCAAGACCGACCTTGGACTGCTTCCCTCGACTCCGGAGGATTTCGACCGGTATCTCCACTCCGACAAGTTCATCCGCACGAACCACATATACATAAGGGACAAGACGCCCGAGCGGCTGGAGCTGGCGAAGAAGCTGGCTGAACAGCTGAAGGCCAGCGACAGGCCCGACCTCGAGATCGTTCTGCTCAAGGGAAAATACTGCTCCGACTACACGATGACGACGACGCACGGCGTTTACTTCGCGAGGTACACATCCGACTACGGCGACAAATACGAAAAGACCGCATTCGCGCTGAAACCCGGCGAGGTCGGAGAGGTCGTAGAGGGCAGCGAGGGCTACTACGTCATCCTCCGTCTCGAGAAGGAGGAGGACTGGATAAACAAGAACTACGCCGACTTCTGCGACGATATCGTCGGTTCCGAATTCAATTCGATGCTCGCCGGATTCAAGGACAAACTCGACTTCGCATTCAACGATTACGGCAGCGGCATCGACCTCGTCGCGATGAAATGAACCGGGGACGGAAACCGTTTTGAAAATGAAAAGGATCTCTGCCGGCAGGCGGCTCGCTTACCGCAGCCGGCACAAAAAGAAGGGCATCGGGTGGAACGGAAAGTTCTTCATCGTCGTGCTTGTCTGCGCGTTCGCGCTCTTCGTCACGGCGATACTGCTCGGGAACTATCTCGGAAAGCTCAGCCGCGGCGGGCCGGAGACGACGGCGGCCGCGGAGACCTCCACGAAAGAGTCCGCCTCCGCCGTACCGATCCCGCGCGACAGCATTATAGCGAGGCATCTCGACTTTGACGGGATCCCGGATTTCGCGGCCGGATCTGCTTCGACGGAACCCGCTCAGTCATCCGCTGACGGCACCTCCCCGGCCGAAGTCACAGACGCGGTCGGAACAGAGACCGGCCCGGCCGGAACGGGCGATCCGGGCTCTTCGGGGAATCTTCCCTTCTCATACGACTCGGTATCCCTCGTCCTGCGGTATCTGCCGGACGGAGAGAGCGGCGCAGAGCAGACGTCCGGGGCCGACGGCCCGGTGAAAACGGGGACAGGGATGAAGCTTGCCTATACGTCTGCCGTCGCCCTGATGCACGGCTACGACGAAACCTCGGACGCCTCCCTCGGCGGGAACCTGGCGCTGCTGGCGAAAAGAAGCGACGTCATGTGCGTATCGGGCATCTTCGACGTCACCTTCCACACCTCCGCCTATTCGATGCGCGAGATAATGCGCGAGTACGAGCTGGCGCTCCTCGAAGAGCTGTGGCGCTTCGGCCTTTCGGACTTCGTGCTCCGGGGCTTCGGCGCGGGCGACATATCCGACGCCGAAGAGTTTGCGGCAGAACTGCTCGGGCGGACGAAGAACGGCTGCCGCGTGTTCATCGCGCTGGGGTTCGATTTCTTCGAATCGGACGGCGCGCGCGAAACGGTAAAGGAATTCGCCGACCGGGGCGTCTTCTTCGCACTCGATCTGTCGGACCTCGATATACCCGGCCTTATGAGCGCTCAGACTCTGGTGTACGACAGAGTCAGCCGTCTGTCGTCGCTGCTCCTCACATACGGGATGAGGGTGGTCGTCGGATGCGGCTCGCCCGAAGGCTACGACGGCGAGGTCGCCGGGGCCGTGCGGGGCGGAGCGCGCAGCATACAGGTAAGGGGCAGACCTTCAGATGCCCGGAAAGAAGCCGCGGCAGGCTGACCAGGTCCGCGGAACAGAACACATATCAATGAAATCAATTTTTACCTTTACGGAGGATTGTTCAATGGCAGGATTTTCGAAGGATATCGATCCGAAGATGATGCCTCAGGAGCCCGACAGCGACGGTATGGTATGGTACGATGCTTCCGAACCGCCCTTCCGGCTCTACGGTCTTTACTCGTCAAATCCCTATCTCCGGCTCCCCGAGAGCGTCGCGGAGGCGACGAACACGGGAGTGAAGCGGCTGAACTTCCACACGGCGGGAGGGCGCGTCAGGTTCTCGACGGATTCGGCGCGCATAGGCGTCAGGGTTAAAATGCCCTACGTCACCAAATTCTGCCACATGGCGCTGACGGGGACGTCGTCATTCGACGTTTACGCCGACGTCGGGGACGGTATTGGCAGCAAGTTTGCCTTCGTCTTCAAGCCTTCTCCGTCGATCACCGACGGGTTCACGCTGACGCAGGCCATCCCGCAGAGCTGCAGGAGCGGATACTACACCCTGAATTTTCCGCTCTACAACGCCGTCGACAGGCTCGAGATAGGCATCGACGCCGGCTCGACGCTGGGGCCCGGCCTTGAATACCTTCCGATCTCCCCCGCCGTCTTCTACGGTTCGTCGATCACCCAGGGCGCCTGCGCGACGAGGCCCGGCCTCGCATACCAGTCGATCATCTCGCGCAGACTGAATATAGACCACATCAACCTGGGATTCTCGGGCAGCGGCAGGGCGGAGCCGGCGATCTGCGAATACATGGCCGGACTTGACATGTCGATGTTCATATCCGACTACGACCACAACGCTCCCGACACCGCCTACCTCCGCGACACTCACTACCGCCTCTACAGCACTGTCAGGGAAAAGAAGCCGGACCTGCCGATAATCCTCGTCTCGAAGCCCGACTTCTACCTGAACGAAAAAACGGGTGCCGACCGGCGCGAGGTCATCGAGGACACCTTCCGCGCCGCCAGGGCTGCAGGCGACAAAAACATCTGGTACATAGACGGCGACGGCCTCTGCCGCGGAGCCGACGAGGACAGCTGCACCGCCGACGGCTCTCACCCGACCGACCTCGGCTTCATGAAGATGGCCGACAGCATCGGCAGGATCATGCGGCGCGTACTGCGCGGGCTCCTTTGAGTTGAGCCGGAACAAAGCAGAATGGAGATCAGGATATGGAAGAAGTAAAGAAACAGGAATATGTCGAAAACGACAGGAATCTGACCGTCGAAACCGTCTTCCCGGACGCCGAAGACGCGGTGCTCCGCAGCGTGAGGGACGACCCCTTCGAGCTGTACAACCTCTATGAGCCTAAGACTCAGCCTATCTTCCGGCGCGTACCGCCGGAAGTCGCGGAGGCGACGTCGCCCCAGGTGGCGAAGCTCGCCCGCGAGCCCGCAGGAGGCAGGGTCCGCTTCTCGACCGACTCGCAGTATATCCTCATCAAGGCCGTCGAGCCGATCGTCGGCCGCAATTCACACATGACCCTCGCGATGTCTGCGGGATTCGACCTCTACGAAGACACCGAAGCCGACTCGAGATACGTGAAGATGTTCATGCCCCCGTACAAGATGGACGGCGGATACGAACAGATCATCCGCTTCGGCAGCCGCAGGCTGCGCTATTTCACCATACACTTCCCCATCCACTCGGTGGTGTCTGAACTGTATATCGGCCTGCAGCCCGACGCCGTCGTAGGAGGCGGCAAAAAGTATCTCGGGGACTCCCCGATCGTGGTATACGGGTCGTCGATCGTACACGGCACCGCCGCGACGCGCCCGGGGCTCACATATCCCAACATACTCTGCCGGTACCTCGGCCGCAACGTGCTGAACTACGGATTCTCCGGCGCAGCGAAGGCCGAGCTCCCGATGATGAACTGGCTCGCCGGGCTCGACATGTCGGTGTTCGTATACGACTACGACCACAACGCACCGAACCCCGAATACCTCCGCGAGACGCACAAACGCGGCTACGACATAATACGCGCCGCTCACCCCGACATACCGATCATATTCATAACCCGTCCGAACGTCGCGACTAACCCCGGCATGGCCATGGAGCGCAAGGACGTCATATCCGACACCTTCAGAGCCGCCAGGGCGGCGGGCGACCGCAAGGTCTGGTACATCGACGGAGAGAGCTTCTTCCTCGGCAAGTGGGAGAACGAGTGCACGATGGACGGCGTCCATCCGAACGACCTCGGCTTCACTCTCATGGCCGACGGCATCGAGGCCGTCATCCGCCGCGCTCTCCGCGGGGAGAGGCCGTGAACGGATACGGAGCCGAGTCGCCGGGCGGCCGCAGGACGGCGCCCGACGCCGCGGACCCGACCGTCGACGCCCTCTCGTATCTCGGAGATTCGGTATACGAGCTCATCATAAGGGAGCGGCTGGTGAAACTGGGGATCTGCGGTTCGTCGAGGCTCAATTCCGAAGCCCGCAGATACGTCACCGCTCCGGCGCAGTCGGCCGCCGCCGAACGCCTGCTCCCTCTCCTAACTGAGGAGGAGGAAGCGGTATTCCGCCGCGGCAGGAACGCCGGACACGGAAAAAACATCCCGAAAACGGCCACGGCCGCCGAATACCGGCGGGCGACCGGACTCGAAACGCTGTTCGGAATGCTCAGGCTGGAGGGCAGGGACCGCAGGACGGACGAGCTCGTCGACGCCGCGTTTCCCGAACTCCGCATCTGAAAAAGAAAGGACACACAATATGGACCATCCGTCAATCGAGATAAAAGTCAAGGATACTGGGCTCATGAGAGCCGAGCTGTATCCCGAATTCGCACCCGCCACGGTCGCGAACTTCCTCTCGCTCGTCGAAAGGAGATTCTTCGACGGCCTCATCTTCCACCGCGTCATAGAGGGATTCATGATCCAGGGCGGCGGATACGACGCCTCGTTCAGGCAGAAGGACGCAGATACCGTAAAGGGAGAGTTCGCCTCGAACGGCTTCCCGCAGAACACGCTGCGCCACACCCGCGGCGTGCTCTCGATGGCGAGGACGCAGGTGCCCGACTCGGCGTCGTCGCAGTTCTTCGTGATGCACGAAGACGCCCCCCATCTCGACGGCATGTACGCCGCCTTCGGAAAACTGACCGACGGCTACGACGTCCTCGACAGGATCGCCGGCTGCCCCACCGGCAGGTACATGTGGTTCTCCGACGTGCCGAAAAAGCCCGTCGTGATCGAGAGCATAAGACTCGCCGGGGATGCCCCCGGAAAAACCGAGGAGAAGTGACCGCCATGAACAGACTCGGAAGGAAGCTCCGCGTGGCCTTCATAGGCACCGGAGGCATCGCACACTCGCATATGAAGGCGTACAGGATCTTCGACGACGTCGAGGTCGCCGGAGGAGCCGATCTTATCCCCGGCAGGGCCCGGGCGTTCTTCGACGAGTTCGAACTCGCGGACGCCGCCGGCTACACAGACTACAGGGAGATGCTCCGTGACCTGCGGCCCGACTGCGTGTCGATATGCACATACAACAGGCAGCACGCGGGTCCGGCGATATACTGTCTTGATCACGGATACAACGTCCTGCTCGAGAAGCCATTCACCGTCACGCTCGACGAGGCGGTAGAGGTCAGAAGAGCCGAAAAGAAGTCCGGAAGGATCCTTTCGATCGGCTTCCAGCCGAGATTCGACCCGAACATGCAGATGATAAAGAAGATCTTCGAGTCGGGCGAGCTGGGAAAGATATACTACATCCAGACGGGCGGCGGCAGGCGTCACGGCATACCGACCGGCGGCGGAAAGAAAGACTCCTTTATCCGCAACGACACCGCGGGCGTCGGCGCCCTCGGCGACATCGGCTGCTATTCGCTCGACATGGTGCTGAACGCGCTCGGCTATCCGAAGCCGCTGACGGTCACAGGATACAAGTCCGATTTCTTCGGAAAGGACCCGAAATACCACGGCGATCACCCCGAACTCGCGGAAAAGTTCGGTGTCGACGACTTCGCCGCGGCCTTCATCCGCCTAGAGGGCGGGGTGATCCTTGATTTCCGCATCTCATGGGCGATGCACATGGACACATCGGGCGACACTATAGTGCTCGGAACGAAGGGCGGCCTGCGCATTCCGTCGACCGAGTGCTGGAACGGCTCGGTCGGGGGACCGATGAAGATATACCACGAGGTCGCCGGAGCGCAGGTCGAGACCGAGCTCCCGGTACTTCCGCTCACCGGCCTCTCCCGCGTCGAGCGCAAGGTCCGCAGCTTCCTCGACGCCTCCGCGGCATGCCTTGCCGGCGACAGCTCGGCGAAGGCGCCGGTGCCCACCTCCCAGATAATCATCAACCAGGTCATCATCGACGGCATCGCGAGGTCCGCGGACCTCGGCCGCGAGGTCGAGATAAACATCCCCGAAATCTAAGGAGAAGGAAACATGAAAATTAAAAAGCTGACCGCTCTTCTGCTCGCCGCCGCGGCGCTGCTGTGTCTTTCCGCCTGCGGAAACGGCACCGGAGAGGGCACCGTTCCCGCGACCGAGGGCCCCGCTCTGACCATGGCGCCCGAAGTCACGACCGAAGCCCTCGACGAATGGGGCCGGCCGGTCGAGACCGACGGCATCCCCGAGACTCTGCGTTTTGACGGCGAAACGCTGAAGATACTCTCCCGCGAGGACTCAAAGTTCCGCTGGCAGCTCGATTTCTACGCCACGGATGAGAGCGGGATAAAGGTCAACGACGCCGTATACCGCCGCAACGAGCGCATCAAGGAGCGCCTCGGCATCGACATCGAAGTCACCGAGCGCCCGGGCAGCTACAACGAGTTCGACGCGTACGCCGCGTACATCACCCGGTCCTATTCCTCGGGTTCAGGAGATTTCGATCTCGCCGGGACCTATTCGATCTACGGCGCGCGCTACGCGACGAACGGATACTTCGAGAACGTATACGACCTCGACCGCTTCATCGATCTCGACAGGGTATGGTGGAACAGCACCTTCCGCGATGACATGACGGTGAACGGCAAACTTTACTTTCTCGTCGGAGACATGAATCTCACCACCCTCTCCCGGATGCTCGTCACCTACTGCAACAAGCAGGAGCTCGACAGCCGCGTCAGCGGACTCAACATCTACAGGGAGGTCATCGACGGCGGCTGGACGATAGACCGCATGCACGAGCTTACGTCGAACGTCTATTCCGACGCCAACGGCAACGGTTCGGCCGACTCCGGCGACTTCTTCGGCATAGTCTCGACAGCGCCGTCCGAGGCGTACGACGGCTTCGGCGTCGCGCTCGACATCGGGCTCATAGTCCGGAACGACGCGGGGGAATGGTCGTTCACCGAAAACACTGACCGGGTCATCGAGGCCTGCGAGAAGACCGCGGACCTCTACTTCAAAGGAGTGAATCCGTCTTATTTCGATTCTCTCGACAACGTCCAGACGATGTTCGCGAACGACCGTGCTCTGTTCATGGTCATGACGCTCGACAAGTCGACCGAGAGCATCATAACCGACATGAAGGCGGATTTCGGGATCCTGCCCCTTCCCAAGCTCAACGCCGACCAGGCTTCCTACTACACCGTCCCGCAGGACGCATTCAACCTCATCTCGATCGTCCGGGGAAGCACGCACACCGACATGGTCGCGGCCGCGGCAGAACTCATGAGCGCCGGCTCGTATCAGACGGTCACCCCCGTTTATTTCGACGACGTCCTCAAATACCGCTACATGCGTGACAGCGAGTCGGGACAGATGCTGGAAATCTGCAGAGCCGGGCTGCGCATGGACTTCGCAACGGTGAACACGCTCTCTCTCAACGACTCAGGCAGATGGTTCAGGAACACCATGCACGGGGCGAAGGAGAACGCCGGCGCCAACGCGGCGGTGGGACTGAAGCTCTTCTCAAGGACCATCGGCAGCTATCTGGATTCATTCGTGGGCGCATATAACTGATCTTTCAGACCCCTGCGGGTGTCCCTTCAGGGCCCTGCTGTACGATACAAACGGAACCGGGCGCGACGGCCCCTGAAACAGGAGCCGCCGCGCCCGGTGTATTATAATGAGTGAAGGAGATGAGGAGACGCACGGTATTGCGGAGAGGCGCCTCCCTTCTCTTTTTTATTTGTTCTTCCTGCCGCGGGAGAGGATCGAAGCCGCGAGCACCGTCAGCGGGATAAAGAATGCAAACGCGGACACCGAACTGCATCCGCTCTTTTCCTCCGTGGCCTTCCCGGTCCCTGGGGAGGGCGAAGTTCCGGCAGGGTCAGCCCCTGACGCCCCGGCGGAGTCGGTCTCATCTGACGACGCGGGTTCGGCTGCCGTGACTTCGGCTGTCGTAACTTCGGATGTCGTGATCTCAGCTGTCGTGACCTCGGCTGTCGTGACCTCGGCTGTAGTTGGTTCGGCTGCCGTCGTGACCTCCGCAGTCGCGGCATCGGGCAGACCGAGCATGCCGCGGAGCAGCTTGTATATCTCACCGTGCCCGGCGGCGTTCGGGTGGATGTCAAAGCCGAGGATATTGGTCTTTGCGGCCGCGGCGTCATCGATCACCGAGGGGACGTCGGCTATCTCGTAGCCGGCCGAAGCGCCGGCGGCACGGAGCGAGCTGTTGATCGCCGCGATCATCGGGGCGGCAATGCCGTCGAATCCTGCGAACTGGGTGACTCCTGCGGTGGGGTCGTACTGCGCGAGGAAGATCACCCTGCCGGACGGATTGTATTCCTTAAACAGCTTCATGATCTCGACGATATTCTTCGAGAAATTCAGCTGCGCCTCGGCCAGGGCAGTCCTCACCTTCTCGTCGGCCGCTGCCGCGGCATACGCGGCGGCGTCGGCTCCGGCTATGGCTGTGACGGCGTCTCCGAGGCTCGACACCGTCCTGCCGGCTATAGCGCCGGCGAGCAGGGTCAGGTTCTTGAGGAGGTCGTTGCCCCCGATCGAGACTATGATCAGGTCGCTCGACGCCACCTGCGCCTTCAGCGACGGAAGCAGCGACAGGAGGTCACCGCTGCGGTCGCCGTTGACCGCCCGGTTGACATATGTCCTTCCGGCTTCGAGGCCGAGGTCTGCCGCGAGGCGGTTGCCGTAGCTGGGGCAGGCATACGGATTCTCGGGGGAATAGCCGGCAAGTCCGTAACCCGTCGTGATCGAGTCGCCGAGCAGCAGCATCGACTTCACGCTGCCTCCTCCCTGAAGGGGAACGTCGGGAGTGGTGTCGACGGCCCCGGCGGCGATCGCCGGCGCGGACGCGGCGAGCACCGCCAGCGCCGCCGCGATGACCGCGAGGACGCGGCGGACCGTATTCGCTTTCTGCCTGTTTTTCATTCTTTCATACCTTTCTTCGGTTTCGCTGACAATAACGGAATAATTACTTAAGGCAATACCGCACATTTCAACGCACGCGCATTGTGCGGTATTACCTTAAATAGTTACAGTGAAAACGGTATTCATTCGGTTCGGATATCGACGCCCGCCTCGAACATACGGAAGCTTCCGTCGGAGGTATCGAAAGCCGCTCTTATGCCGACCGGGAAGATCGACATATTCGCGCCGTGACCGAAATCGTCGGTGTAAACGACGGGTATTCCGACTTTTTCGCCGACGCGGCGGAGTACGGCGAAAAGCTTTTCAAGCTTTTCCGGATCGGACGTATAGTGTCCGAACACAAGGCCCTTCGCGCGCCCGAACGCGCCCTTCTGTATCATGTCGTTCAACCATCTCGACACGATGCGCACGTCGGAGAATTTTTCGTGATCTTCGATGACGAGTATGCAGTCTTCGTCCGGGACCGAATAATAATCCGAACGCAACAGCGTGTCGTAGTTGGCCAGATACCCCGCGACGATAACTCCCTCCGCCTTCCCGGGGCAGACGGTCTTCCATTCCGACGCCTTCACGTATTCGGTCGAACCGGTTATGAGGCGGTCGGAAAAGCTGGCGAAATTGTAATCGGTCAGCGGATCGAAGGTTCTGGTCGAGCCGCCGTAGAAAGTGACGAGTCCCGTCATGCTGTGAACGGCCTCTACCGGGAAGGTTCCGTCGCTGTAGCTGCATATAATCTTGGGATGCTTCTTCACCGACTCGTAATCGATAAGCGGCAGGATCTCGATGGATATCTCCCCGCCCGGAAACAAAAGCATCGACACCTCTTCGTCGGCGATCATCGCGTTGAAATCGGATGCGCGCTCTTCCGCGCTGCCGCCGTATCCGTCGGTGCGGGAGAATATGTGTTCGCCGAGTTTGACTTCGAATCCGCAAGTCTTTATTGCTTCAATCGCCGGAGCGATGCCTGCCTCCGACATTCCGTTGCAGGGTGCGATCAGCCCTATCGTCTGTCCTTTGCGCAAAGGAGCCGGTTTGATTAGTTTTTTCATTGTTTAATACAGCCTCCGTTTCAATTAAATACCCGTGAACGCGCCGGATTCTGCAAGGATCTTCCTGATCCTGCCGACCGAAGCGCGCTGGACCGACACGTCTTCATCGAGCGAAACGGACGCGGCAACGCCTGTCAGTCCGCCGCCGGCCACGATCACGTCGTTTTCGACGCGAGAACAGGCGAGAAATGAGCCGTCAATGACGCGACGCGAAATCCGGGACGGATTTCGCCGTCGAATTGTGCGGTATTGCCTTAAATATTTTACCATAAAAACCGTCTTTTCGCAAGAACAATAATCGGATCCGCCTTCCCCCGACGGCCCGTCGCGCTCCCGAAAAAAGCAAATCACGGGGATGCTAATAAAACCGAGACCGAGTTTTTTAGCATCCCCGTCGACTATTTCACGGCGCAGGATCGCGTCGCTGCGGATCAGAATCCGGCGTATGCGGGAAGATCTATGTTCCCTTTTGCCTCAAATCCGTTAAATCCTTCCGTAAGAAGATCGCCGCAGTAATTGAGATCTCTGTCGAAAAGATCAGCACGGAACACTTTCCTGTTCGCACCGCTGAATCCAAGATAAACGTATCCGCAGATCCCGTTCCCGTCAGTCACGGCGACGAGCGCCAGAGCGCTTCCGGTTTCCGACAGATCGCTGTAATCGAAGACCAGCAGTTTGGTCTTTCGATCCGCAAAGGCTTCAGCGGTAAGATCACCGCCGGAGAGCGCCTTCTGAAGCTCGGCTACCGTCATCGGATCGCTGTCTTTTCCGCCGAGGATCGATACGTATTCGGGATGCTCCGGTGAACTGATCTGCCGGAATCCGCTGCTGACGTACCCCGAAAACGCGAGACTTACAAGATCCGCATAGACGTATTCCGGGACTTTGTACCGGTCTTCGTTCATAAAGAGCACGTAGAAATTGCCGTCCCGATCCTTTTCGGCGCGGATCATTAGTCCGGTATTCGTCAGGATCGTTCCATAATGACCGTAATCCGCAACGGTATCCACCCTTTCGCATTCGGCAAGCTCGCTCATGAACCGGGAAAGAAGTTCTTTGTACTCGTTTTTATAGACTTCGATACCGTAGTTTCCGCAGAAGGCGTAGAAGAAGGATATCTTTCCGGAGTATTCCGCGGAGAAAACGTAATCGTATGCCGCTTCCTCCGAGAACTGTCCGTCCCGGTAGAATATCGCGTAATCGATATCCGCATTCACCTCGGTCATCACGTTTTTCTTGGTTAATTTCCTGATATAGTTCAGAGTTTCCTCTCTGGTCGAAGAAAGAGTCCGCCTGTGGAAATATCCGGGGCCGATGGCGCACAGTCTGACGAATCCGTGATTCATCAGTTCGGAGTATAACGAGAAGGTGCCGTTCCTGTAATCCTCGACCATCACGAATTTATGGCCGTAGCTCTTGCCGGTTTCAGCGTAAACGCAAATATAACCGTCGCCCAATGCCGCGGTATACCCGAAATCGTTGTCCGGATAGTTTTCCGTCAGCAGCGTCACCACGTCGCTGATCGAAGCCGTGGTCCCGTCGTGCAGAACTATCGAAAACGCGTTGCTGTTGCTTACCGGCTGCTGAGTACCGGATCCCGCCGGCTTGTCCGGCTTTATCACCGAATTGTAAAGGAGCACGGCGATTCCGTCTTTTTCCTGAAGACTGAAATAAAGGTCGTGCGTTTCGCTCAGTTTTTTCGTTTCGATGACGAAAGAGCCGTCCAGCGGGACTTTGCATTCCGACCCGTCGAGTCCGCGCTGCATCAGCGACTCGGATCCCTTTTTATAGGTAAAAGCGGTGTTCCCGTCGGCGGATACGCAGTATGCCGAAACCGATTTTTCGACCTTTTTCAAAAGATTTCCGTGCGCGTCTCCGAGGCAGAGGGCTCCGCCCGAGAGATCCCAGTAAAGCGTTCCCTCGGGTATTTCGATCTCCTTGCCCGCCGTCAGATCGTATAAATGATGAGCCGAACCTGCGTCTCTCGTAAGCAGTTTTCCGTCGCTGTAGCGCAGGATCTTTCCGACGCACTCGGTCGTCGCCGTCCCGCCGGTACCGGTAACGATAAACCTGCATAACTCGGAATCGAATTCCTCGGTCGATCCGTACCTCTTTACCGTACTCATCAGGAACCTGCCGTCAGGAGTAAAGCGGCTGAGCGCGAACGTCGGATAATCGCCCGAGACCGTTTTCATCTCTCCCGTCGCCGTATCTATCAGCCAGACGTCGTCAAGCGAGAGGTCGGTTTTTCTGTACGAGTGTACCGCTATAAAACGGAAATCCTCGGACGCCGCCATCGAGTTCCGGTCGTTTTTTGCCAGATCGGGAACCGGAAGCGCGGTCAAGGCATCTGATTTAACGTCGTAAACGAATATTCCGGAAATCTTTTTTTCTTCGCCGCTAAAGACAGAGAACAGTATTTTTTCCGGCGTCGACGAGTTGTCCGCGACGACGCTGTCGTTTTCACCCGCGGGTATCCTTCCGGAAATGCCGGCAAGCGCGCAGGTAGCACAGAACAGCCTGTCCTCCACGGCGTCGTAGATCAGGCCGCCGTGGCCCTCGTGCCCCGACCCCTCTCTTGCGGAAGTGAAATTGATATATCTGCCGCCGGTTATGCGGTTTATATTCGCTTCGTTCATTCCCTCCACCAGTCTGTTTTCACTGCTTTCCGGGAATGAAACCGCACTGTACTGCTGAAGCGAACTGACGGTATAGACCTTTATCACGTTCACGGAAACATACGGATCCGCGGCGTGCGTTTCAGAGGAGGTATCAGCCGCGGTCCCGTCAGTAACGGGGCCCGTCGGTTCCACAGAGGAATCTGACGTTCCCCGCGAAGTGTTATCCGCGGAAAGAACGTGATCGACTGCCGGACCGGTCGGACCGCCGTCCCTGGAACGCAGCGCGAAATATACCGCCGGTACGAGAAGTGCGAGAACAAGCGCCGCAGCGATGGACGCGACGGCCGTTATTCTGCCTTTTTTCCCCGGGGCAGGATTTCCCGATGCCTTAAGCACGAATCGGCCGTTAAAGGTCGGGTTTTCCTCGTTCTTCAGCATCCGGTCGAGTTTTTCGTCACTGATCTTCATTTTCAAGCTCCTTTTTAAGAAGTTGCCTGGCCTTGTGCAGGCGGGATTTCACGGTACCTTCGGGAACTCCGAGAACCGACGCGGCGCCGCTTACCGAGATGCTGCGGAAATAAACGAGATGGATGACCTCTCTGTATCTGAGCGGCAGTCTTCCGATCGCGCGGTAAAGCGCTTCGTATTCGGCGTATTCGTCTTCAGTTTTTGCAACGGCTGAGACGTACTCGACCGCGTCGGCGTCTTCGATACTTATCTCGGGCCGCCTGGCGGCTTTTCTGCACATGTCCCGATAAACGTTCAAAGCAGTCCTGTACAGATAAGACGCGGCGTTCTTTTCTATTCTGACCGCCGTCTTTTTCCGCAGAAGCCTGAGGCAGACCTCCTGAAAGATCTCCTCGGCTGCGTCTCTGCTTTTGCCTATGGTGTAGCAGAAGGCGGACAGGCTCTGCCCCTGCTCGTCCAAGAGCATCTCAAGTTCGTTCTTTGTCATCTGAAGCTCCGCAATACCGTTTCATTAAGTAAGACGTTCGAAATGCGTGAAAGGTTCGTTTATTTGAAAAAAAATTTTATCCGGGAGCGTTCTTTTTTCATTTCTTATAAATCCCCCTCTCAACGGAACGTATAAGACCGGCCGTTCTTCCTATCAATATTAATTACAATGATTTTACGCAATCGGTTCGCGCCTTTCGTAAATATTACGCCGGACGAATCATACTCCGAGCGGAACCGCGCGTGGCAGGGAGCCCCGTCCGTCGCGCTGAGCGGTGGTGTTACCGCGGATACCGTCCGTGCCCGCGTCGTCTCCAAGGCCGGCATAAACACGCTGGTGAACCGATTTACACTTTAAACTTTAAGGCAATACCGCACAATTCAACGCACGCGCATTGTGCGGTATTACCTTAAATAATTATATACTCATTTTTATGCAAAATCAAGCGTCAATCTTTTTTTCTTGACATTACTTTCGGTTTATAGTACAATATTGCCATAAGTATCGTTATTACAATCTTTATTACAATGGAGGATCGACAATGAAAAAAGTATTATCACTTATCATCGCACTGACGCTGCTTCTCTCCGCGATGGCGGCCGCATCGTGCGGTGAGACCACCGGACCCGCCGAGACCACTCCGGCACCCGCGGCCGACAGCAACCCGGTCAGCGGACAGACAACGGAAGCTCCCGACGACGGAATGGTAAAGAACAACGTCCCGGATGACCTGAAGTTCCCCGGACAGACGGTACGCTTCATGTACTGGAACGACGTCGAGCGCCCCGAGTTCTTCGTTGAGAACGAGAGCGGCGAACCGGTCAACGACGCCATCTACACCAGAAACATCCATGTCGAGGAACAGCTCGGCATAAAACTCGACTGGATCGGCACCCCCGGCAACTACGGCAACCAGGCCGCCTTCGTGACGACCGCCCAGAACAACATCAACGCCGGCGGGACCGACACATACGATTTCTTCTGCGGATACTCGATGACGGCCCCCACGCTTGCCGTCAAGGGTCTCACAAAGGCGCTGGGAGAATATCCCATCATCGACCTTGAACTTCCCTGGTGGCCCGAATCGCTCGTATCCAAGGCCACGATCAACGGAAAGACATTCTTCGTATCCGGCGATATCTCGACCAACGTGCTCTACATGATGTACGGCGTCTTCTTCAACAAGTCGGTATACGAAAACGTCCACAGGGGCAAGGAAAACATCTACGAGGTAGTAAAGAACAAAGAGTGGACGATAGACAAGCTTGTCGAACTGTCCGAGGGTGTATATGAGGACCTCAACAACAACAACGTATCCGACTACGGCGACAGATTCGGTTTCCAGTCGATCGACCTCCACTTCGACGCCTTCTACATCGGCGCGGGACTTACCAACATCGTGATCGACGAAGCCGGCAACCTCGTGATCTCTCCCGACTTTGAAGGCGAGACCGCCATCGACCTCGCGGAAAAGGTCTGCAACTTCCTCTTCAAGTCCGGCAACGCCTACGGCTCGGGCACGACGAGCAAGGACTCTTCAGCCGCCGCCTTCTCGAGAGGCGAAGCCCTCTTCGCGATGGACCGCGTGTACATCGCCTCAGGTACGCTGAAGAATTCGGACGTCGAATACGGACTCATCCCCGTCCCGATGTACAACACCGACCAGGAGAACTACGTCTCCTGCATGGCCTTCCCGTTCACCTTCTATTCGATGTCCACCGCCACGACTCAGGGTGAAGCGGCCGCCGCCACCCTTGAGGACATGGCTTACGAGAGCTACATGCTCATCTCCCCCGCCCTCTTCGACCAGTCGATGAAGTCGAGGTATTCGAGCGAGGCGAACGACGCCCAGATGTACGACCTCATCCACGACACGATCTGCTTCGAACTCGGAAGGATCTTCACGACCGAGCTTGACAACCTGTCATACTCGGTATGGAGGAACTGCATCAAGTCGAACCAGGGCTCACACTGGAAGACGCTGGCCTCGATGAACGCCAAGAAGATCAACAAGCTCCTCGAAGGCCCGAACGCCGTATTCAATCCCTGAACCGCAAGACCCGGGGCACCCGCTTCCGCGGGATCCGTAAACTGAATTGTTAAGGAAACACAAATGACACTCTATGAGGAACTGCTGGCCCGCGGCCTTATCGCCCAGGTCACCGACGAAGCCGAAGTCAGCGGAATGATAAATGCCGGAAAGGCAAAATTCTACATCGGCTTCGACTGCACCGCGGATTCGCTGACCGCGGGGCATTTCATGGCCCTGACGCTCATGAAACGGCTCCAGCAGGCAGGAAACAGCCCCTTCGCGCTGATAGGCGGGGGCACGACTATGATAGGCGACCCGTCGGGACGGACCGACATGCGCAAGATGCTCACCCGCGAGGACATAGAACACAACGCCGAATGCTTCAGACGCCAGATGTCGAGATTCATCAATTTCGGCGAAGGCGGAGCGACGATGGTCAACAACGCGGACTGGCTGCTTGAGCTCAACTACGTCGATCTGCTCCGCGAAGTCGGAGCCTGCTTCTCGGTGAACAACATGCTCAGAGCCGAATGCTACAGGCAGCGGATGGAAAAAGGGCTGTCGTTCCTCGAATTCAACTATATGATCATGCAGTCGTACGACTTCTATCATCTTTACAAGACCTACGGCTGCAACATGCAGTTCGGCGGCGACGACCAGTGGAGCAACATGCTGGGCGGCACCGAACTGATCAGACGCAAGCTCGGCGCCGACGCCCACGCCATGACGATCACGCTGCTGACCGACTCACAGGGCAAAAAGATGGGCAAGACCGCCGGAAACGCCGTCTGGCTCGACGCGAACAAGACCTCTCCGTACGATTTCTACCAGTACTGGAGGAACGTCGGCGACAGCGACGTGCTCAAGTGCATCCGCATGCTGACCTTCATACCGGTGGACGAGATCGACGAGATGTCGAAGTGGGACGGAAGCATGCTCAACCGCGCCAAGGAGATCCTTGCGCACGAGCTCACCGAGACCGTGCACGGAAAGGAGGCGGCAGACGCCGCCGAGGCATCCGCACGTGCCCTCTTCGGGGCGGGCGACGGCGCCGAGGTCCCCACAGCACAGATCCCGGAGTCCGACCTTCAGGCCGACGGCACCGCCGACATCCTCACGATGCTCGTCGGAGCCGGCCTCGTATCCTCCCGCTCGGAGGCGAGACGGGCCGTTGAGCAGGGCGGAGTCACCGCCGACGGCGAGAAAGTCACCGACATCAGGGCGTCGTTCTCAGGCGACAGGCTCCGTGAGGGCATCCTGCTCCGCCGGGGCAAGAAAGCTTTCAAGAAGCTCATGCTGAAATGATCACCCGTTAAGGTAAAAAACATCCCGGAAGGTTCAAGCCTTCCGGGATGTTTTTTCCGTTAACGCGTTTTATGATCCGCCGCCCGGCGCGTTCTTCCTGTTTCTGTGCTCCCTGTACATCTTCTCGAAGGTATAAACCTCAAAGAGGATCAGGAAGAGCGGAGCCAGCGCGCTGACAAAGGCGACCGCGACTGCCCCTGCGGTGATGTCGCACAGGCCGGTCACGAACGAGATATACTCAAACAGCCCCACGGCGATCACGGCTGCCGCGCTGATCTCCCAGCCGCGCACGAAGAGGTGCGTCAGGGCGAGATTGAAAACGAGAAGAATGAGCAGCATCACCGCCGCCGGGAGATATCCGAAGAAGTATTCGAACACCATCATGGCCGCTGCGGTCTTTGTGAAGCCTCCGTCAGACGCCGCGAGCTTGATTATCATGCTGAGGTACATCACGAAGAAGACGTTTACGGCGACCGTCAGAACTGTCTGTATTATCTTCATCACCCGCAGGCGCTTCGTCTTCCTGTCGGTGACCGGTTCGTTTCTTTCCATGCTTACAGATCCCGTTCGCCGTTCGACACTCCCAGCAGAGCCAGAGCCCCGGGGACGTCGCCAGCCTGTTTCAGGGCTTTCTCCGCTTCCTCCCTGCCGCACCCCGAAAGGGTAACGACGAGCCGCAGAGCCCTCTCGACGAGCTTTTTGTTCGTCGGTCTTACGTTTATCATGAGATTGCTCATGACCCTGCCAGTCTTTATCATCGCGCAGGTCGAGAAGATGTTGAGCACCAGCTTCTGCGCGGTGCCGGCCTTGAGTCTCGTCGATCCCGAGATCACCTCGGGGCCGGTGTTGACGGTGACCGTGATCCCGCATACCCCGGAGAGCGCAGAGCCGGGATTGCAGCAAAGGCCGATCACGGCGGCTCCGAGTTCACCGGCGCGTTTTGCCGCGCCCAGCACGAACCTCGCGCTGCCGGAGGCCGAAATGCAGACGACGGCGTCGTCGGGGCATATCTTTTCGGCGTCGACCGCCGCCGCTCCCTGCTCCTCGCTGTCCTCTGCCCCTTCGACCGCCTCGAACATCGCGCCGCGGCCGCCGGCCATGACGCCCCGCACAAGGTCGGGTGACACGCCGAAGGTGGGAGGACATTCTGAGGCGTCGACGATCCCGAGCCTGCCCGAAGTCCCGGCTCCGAAGTATACCAGATGCCCGCCCCGCCCGAGCCTTTCCGAGATTACGTCCACCGCGGCGGCGATATCCTCCGCGGCTTCGTCGACGGCGTCCTCGACACGCCGGTTCTCCGAATTGATCAGCCTTACCATCCCGAGGGTGGAAAGGCGGTCGATATGTGCGGTCCGGGGATTTCTGTCCTCGGTCCGCAGCGAATCGTATCCGGTACTCCTAGTCACATCTTCCATGACTTCGTCTTTCCTCTGCGGGAGATCATCTTCTAATATATCCCGACTTCCTCGCTTCCTTCGGAGAAGGAGGGAGATAGTCCTGGAAGATCACGATCCTGCCTGACGCCTTTGCCTCGGCATAGTCCTTGTCGTTATCGACGCACCAGGTGAACATGAGCGCGTGATAAAGCTTTTCACACACCTTCAGCGAGAAATAGTCCGGATATCTGCAGTCATACGAGATATAGTCGGGCTTGGACAGGAAGTTGAGGAACATCGACTTGCAGCCGATCTTGTTGAAGAGGCTCTGATCCTTTCCGCTCTTAAAAAGGTCGGTAGTGAGCTGCCCGCGCACGAAACGCGGCCTGTACTTGCGGAACCAGTTCAGCATCAGCGGGTTGAACGACTCCACCGAAAAGTATCCGTCGTATTCGTCGAGCATCTTCGCGACCTTCTCGCAGAGCTCGGTGCTGCGTCCCTCTTCCTTGAGTTCGATGATGAGGGGCGTCGACGGGTCTATCGACCGGAGAACGTCGGAGAAGAGCGGTATCTTCTCGTATGTGCCGCGAATATCTACCCAGCTGAGTTCCGACGCCGTCATCTCGTCGACGCGCTTCCGGATACCGCAGAGACGCTCGAGCGTACTGTCGTGGAACACGACGACCTCGCCGTCGGACGAGAGCCGCACGTCGAGCTCGATGCCGTATCCGGCTTCCGATGCCGCTCTGAAAGCGGACATGGTGTTCTCGACGGCCCCGTCGCGTCCGTGGAGTCCCCTGTGGGCGTAGTCGACGCGCAGCGGCTCGACCGAGGTCTTGGGTTCGGGCCTCGGCTTCAGGGCCAGCAGATAAAGGACGATGACCGCCGCAATGAGTACGACGGCTCCGATCACGAATGGCATATGTGTATCCTTCCTTCCTTCTTCCTCTTTGAGTTATCAGTTGTCGACGTCGAACGCCTCAAGCTTTGATTTTGCAGGTTCGGGCTTCGAGTCGCCGTGCTTCACGAGCATCATAGTGATGAAAGCCAGGCAGACGAAAACGGTCGCGTACGGGAACAGGGCGGTCATTCCGAACCTGTCCATGAAGATCCCCGAAACGAAGGGGGTCAGCGCCTGGGCCGCCATGCTGGCCGAATAGTAGTAGCCGGTGTATTTTCCGATGTTGCCGTTCCTGCTTAGCTCGACTACCATCGGGAAGGAATTGACGTTTATCGTCGCCCATCCGATCCCGGCGAGGGCGAACATGATATTCATGACGATCGCGGGAGAGCCGACTCTCATGAAGCAGGCCACTCCGAAAGCCACGGCGAGCATCACGACGCCGGCGAGGATCGTCTTTTTGCGGCCCACCTTCGACGAGATGATGCCGACCGGTATGTACGAGATCACGGCGGCGGCGTTCGCGATGAGCAGCGTCGTGCTGTAGTCGAGATCAAGTACGTTCGTGGCGTATACCGAATACTTCGACGTCACGGCGTTGTATCCGAAATACCACAGCGCGACCGACAGGAGTATGAAGAGCAGCGACGCGAGTTCGGGGCCCGACAGCCGGTTTTTTCTTTTCTCCTCTTTCTCCAGCCGCTTTTTCTCTTTTTTTCTCTTCTTTTCCGCGCGGATCTCCTCTTTCGTCATGGAGTCGGGATCAGGCGCGGGCTCGGGGGCCTCCTCAAGCCCCAGTTCCTGCGATTCCCTCAGCATATCGGCGTTCCACTGCGGTTCCTTCACCGTCAGCATGAACACCGCGAGCGCGGCCAGCATAATACCGCTGACTACCGCGAAGAAACCGAAATACGGCCGGAATGTGTTCTTTATCGCGCTGTTCGCGAAGGCAAACCCCATCCCCAGCACGAGCACGGTCATTCCGCCGACGGTTCCCATGAGGTTGATCATCGCGTTGGCCTTGGAGCGCAGCGGCTTTACCGTGACGTCGGGCATGAGCGCGACGGCCGGCGAGCGGAAGATCGACATCGATATCAGCACCATCATGAGTATGATCATGAACCAGATCAGCGAAGACGGATCGTTGCGCGTTATCTGATGGATATATGCCTGCCTGGCTGGAACGACGTAATTGGTGTAGACGGCGTTGGTACCCTGACTGAAGGCGGGAATGCCTTCGTATTCGGCGGTGCCGTCGAAGAGAGCCTTCAGCGAGACCGTTTTGCCGTCTACGGTTATGACGGGATTTATCGGTGTGTCGGCAAGTGTCTTACGGTCGCGCAGATAGAAGTTTTCGCCGTCGTACGTTACGAAATGGTTCTTGTACTTTCCGTTCTCCGCGGTCCCGGGGCCGTCGGTGCCCGACTTCGTATAGAGGATCTTGCCCGAGGCGAAGGCCGTCTCATAGACGCTCGAGCGGATGTCGGAGAACCCGCTCCCGGTGTAGAGCGAGCGGAGAGTGAACTCGTCGCCCTCGGGAGTGCGGATCTTATCGTCGGCCACCTTTTCGTATATGGCGGAAAGATTGCCGGGATCGTCTATCGTCGAGACGCTCTCTATCTTTTTCAGCTGGGAGGCATCGGCGGCGGTCAGGAGCATGAAGAAGACGACGGCGGCGACCGTCCCTATGAAAATGAAGGGCGTCCTCTTCCCTCTTTTGCTCCTGCATCTGTCGGACAGCGCCCCGAAGAAGGGGAGCATGAAGAGCGCCAGGACGTTGTCGATAGCCATTATGATGCCGGACAGCGTCTGGGACATTCCGAATCTGTCGGTGAGGATCTTGGGGATGATCGTGTCGTAAGCCTGCCAGAAAGTGCATATCAGGAAAAATGCGAATCCGACGAGCAGTGTGCGCTTGTAGTTCAGTTTCAAAACTGTCACCTTGCCTTCCGGTGTTATTAGGGACGGCGAAATGCAGCCGCCGGCCCGGCGCTTATTATTTAATACAGGATAAAGTATACTATAAAAGCGGTTTTTTGTAAAGTTTTTTTCCGCGCGCCAAGAAAAAACTTGAATAATCGTGTCTTGTGTGATAAAATAGGCAGATGGCGGAGCGGAAGAAACGCGGCCGCCGCAAGGACCGTAAAGGCAGGCACGAGGAATGGCGTTCGACAACTCCCGCACCGAAAAACTGATAGGCAAAGACGCCGTGCGGCGTCTCGCCGGCGCACACGCGGCGGTCTTCGGGGCAGGAGGCGTCGGGGGATACGTTTGCGAGGCGCTCATACGCGCCGGGATCGGCGCTCTGACGGTCATTGACGGAGATAACGTCGCCCCCAGCAACCTCAACCGGCAGATCGTCGCGACCGCGGAAACGATAGGGATGCCGAAAGTCGAAGCTGTCGCCATGCGCGCGGCCTCGATCAATCCGGAATGCCGTATATTCCCCGTCAGGATGTTTTATCTTCCCGGGGAGAGCGGGATCGACTTTTCGCGGTTCGACATAATTGCAGACTGCGTCGACACCGTGACGGCCAAGATCGGTATCGCGAAGGCCGCGGCGGATTCCGGCATACCGCTGATCTCGTCGATGGGTGCCGGAAAAAAACTGCACCCCGAGCTCTTCCGCATCTCCGATGTTTTTTCGACGCACGGCGACCCTCTCGCACGTGCGGTGAGGAAGGGGCTGCGCGAGGCCGGGATAAGCTCCCTTCCCTGCGTATGGTCGGACGAGCCTCCCTTCGAAAGAGGAAAAGCGGAGACGGACGGCGACGGCGAAAAAGACTCCGTTGCGACTGCCGGGAAAGCCTCGCCTCCCGGGAGCATATCCTTCGTTCCCGCGGCCGCGGGACTCATCATGGCCGGTTGGATGATACGCAGACTGTGCTCTTCCCGCGACGGCCGCTATTGACTTCACTCAGGTAGGAAAATGTCGATATTTCAGGAAAAAGTAAAAACGCTGCTGATCTCGGTACTGGCCGTCGCAGCCCTGGCCGTGATAGTCGCCGTGGCTGTGCTCGCCGACAGAAACGGCGGGGCGGCTGCTTCGCCGGCCGGCACCCCGGAACACACCCCGGCGCAGACGCTGACTCCTCCCGATGTCACGTCGCGTGACGGGAATAACGGAGACACCGTGCCGGCGGGGCCGGCATCGACGTCCGCACCGGAGACGCAGGGGCCCGCGGACACATCACAGAAGACGGAAGATACCACGGACGGACAGGCTGATAGTTCACAGTCGCCGGAAGATACCGCGACCGGGCCCGCGGAAAGCTCAAAGGCACCGGAGGAGAGTTCACCGGCCCCGGCGACGGCTCCCGTAACGCCGGCGACATCGGCGAAGACTGTACCGTCGGACCAGCCGAATGAATTCGTTTTCTCGTCAGACGGCAGACTTCTCTTCATCCGGGGTGACCTTGACCGCAGGCTTTATCCGGCCTCGGTCACGAAGCTGGTATCGGCGATGACGGCAATCGAGCTGGTCGGAAACGACACATCGGCGGTGAAAGTCGGAGACGAGCTCTCTCTGGTGAAGCCGGGGTCGTCGGTCAGCGGCCTCGCGAAGGGCGACGTGCTGACCGTCCCCGAACTCATCGAAGCAATGCTTATATCTTCCGGCAACGACGCCGCATACACCCTCGCGGCCTATGCCGGAAGGAAAGCCGATCCGGGAGCCAGGACCGCCACCGCGGCTGTGGCAGCCTTCGTGAAGGAGATGAACGCGTGGTCGGTGCGCAACCGCCTCACCGGTTCTTACTGGAAAAATCCCGACGGCTACCACGACGCAGGCCACTATTCGACCATGAACGACCTGATAATCATTGCTCAGGCCGCGATGAACGACCCCTTCATAAGGAAAACGGCCGGTGTCTGGAAAAAGACCGTCTTCCTCGACAGCGGAGGCACGCTCGAACTCGAGAGCACGAACCTCCTGCTCGATAAGGAGAGCAAGGTATACAACGAAAAGTGCATAGGCCTGAAGACGGGATACACTCCCCAGGCCGGAGACTGCATCATCGCGGCTTTCCGGGATACCTCGGCAGCCGGCGAACGCATACTGTACGTGGGCCTTTTCGGGCTCAAAGGAGTGAAGGAGATCCGTTTCACCGAGGCATCGAGGCTCTTCCGCGAATTTGCCGGAAAGAGCTGAACCGCAGCAGCCGCCCCGGCAAGGACCGCCGGCCTGAGTATGGCGGACAACTCATTTAAGGCAATACCGCACAATTCGCGTGCGTGTATTGGCGAGAGATTTTTGTGCCTGTTTTGACTGAGAAATCGCAGGAAAACAGGCGGTTTTTCAAGATTTCGACGTCATAACAGGCGCAAAAAGAGCCGTCAAGACGCG
>JAFTCN010000020.1 GCA_017454675.1 Clostridia bacterium | reverse complement strand
GGCCGCCGGCTGCGGGATCATATCGGTCACGAAGATCGGCGGAGGAACATCCGCGGAGGATGATTCGTCATATGTCACGGGACCGAGGACAGAGCCCGGACAGGACATCGTCACAACCGAAGAGCAGCTCACGACGGCTCCAGTCACCGCGCAGACGCCGGTCACGACGGCTCCCGTCACCACGCAGACGCCTCTCACGACGGCTCCCGTCACCTCACAGACGCCGGTCACGACGGCTCCCGTCACGACACAGAAGCCGATTACGACGGTCCCCGTCACGACACAGAAGCCAATTACGACGGCCCCCGTCACAACGCAGACGCCTCTCACGACGGTCCCCGTCACTACGCAGACGCCACTCACGTCATCGCCGTCCGTGACGCTTCCCGACTTCACCGATCCGTCTCTCTATGCGGGCGGATACGGTTACGATTACATAGCCGGGCTATCCAACGCCGGAGCAAGACGGACCTTCTATTCGGACCTCGCTGCCGCCTCTCTCGCGTTCCACGGGAACGGAAACGCAGGCTACTCGATGTTCTGCCAGAAGATCGACGCCGGATTCTACAACGGCCAGGTCGACAAACTGAAGAGCATATCCTGCAGCGTAGCCGCCGAGATTAAAGTCACGGGTCTTTCGAACGACGAGATCGCGGAGACCTTCCTGCTCTTCCGCTACGACCATCCGCTCTACTACTGGTTCCCCAGCCAGTACATCAGCTACAGCATCGGCTCCGATGTCTACTTCCCCGTCCTCTGCGCCGATGAATACGGGAGCGCGACGGTACGGCAGCAGCTCAACGGCGCGATCTACGCGGAGATGGCGGATATGTGCACCGAAGCGGCGGCGAATTCATCTGTCTTCGGCATCGCACTGTCGGTCCACGACAGGATCACGTCCGCGATCGATTACAGATACGGCTCCGACGGACTGCCTTCCGAAGAGCACGAGGCGCACTGCGTTCTCGGCTATTTCAAAAAGACCGGCGGCGTCTGCGAATGCTTCGCCAAGACTTTCCAGATGGCGATGAACGTCATGGGGATCGACAACGTATACGTCGTCAACCTCAGCCACGCCTGGAACCTCGTGAAATTCGACGACGGCAAGTGGTACTGGGTCGACGTCACCTACGACGACAACGGCGGGAACACCTGCTGGCTTTATTTCTGCCGCAACGACACAGAGGACATATTCAAAGGCAGCGGATATATAGGGTCGGGCAATTTCATCGACAACAAGCATCCGCTGCTGACGCCCGGAAACGGAAGCACGCCTTACGGCGGCTATACCTATGCGCAGTACGGGCTCTCTATCGTTTATTCTCTGCCCTCCAGAGCGGCGGGGATCTATTCCGGACCCAGGAACTGAACCAGGACTCCGCTGCTATAATCTGGCCGTCAGAACTTCACCGAAGGATCGAGGAACTCCTCCACCCTGCGGTCGAACGCCTCGACGGCCTCTTTTTCGAAAGCCGGACGCGGGTTCCCTCCGCAGAGTTTTATCAGATACGAGGTGAATCCCGGATTCAGCGGAAGGATCGGTCCCAGGATCTGAGTTCCTATAAAATTCCTGTATCTTATACCTTCGTACGGGATGCCCGCGCGTATGCCGTCGCCCCTGTCCGCCTTCACAAAATACATTTGTGAATTATCTCCTGAGATCTCAGCAAACTGAGAGCGGAATCCGGTTACCGTCACGCCGTCGCACTTGCCGATGATCTTGCCGTTTTTGCGTTTGAACCAGTCAGTAGTTACTTCGAATCCGTCGAAGATGCCGAGGCCGTCGGTCACAATATTTTCTGTAACGTAAGTGATCCTTCGGCAGAAGACGTCGAGGGCGTTTCCGGTCATGAGGAACACACAACCCGATTCGATAAGTCCGGTTATTCTCTCCCTGTACGGACGGAGCTTCTCTGTGACGCGTCTCTGAGTACTCTCGCTCATCGAACCCATCAATATGATGTCGGGCCTGCCCGATACGAAATAAGGGATTCCGTCGAGCGGAGTTCTGATCTCCTCCGCTCCTTCGGCCGACATGCGGAGGTAGACAGCGTTCTGCGGATCACCGAACAGGTTGCACACCTCGGGGAACAGATTTTCAATCAGCATTTGATAACCTCCCGGCAATGGCATCGCGGACAGCCGTCGATTCCTTAAGTATATACGGGTCGTTCAGGATATATATGTCACCGCCGCCGGATGACAGTATCAGCTTTCCGCCTTCGTCGAGACCGTCGCAGATCCTGATCTTCCCGCCGTCGACTCCGGCGATAAGTGCGCGCAGCCTGTGGTCGCGGCAGCGCTTGCCGGCGAATACTATGACCCCGACAGAAGGATCCTTCAGCGCCGAATAGTCGCAGTCGTATATCCAGCACACGCTCTCAGAGTTGTTCGTGTTGTCGCTCTTGTCGTCTATCATGACGAGCAGCCGCTTGTCCTCACCGGGCAGCGACGCGACATACGAGAAAGCCCTCGCGCACGCCACGGGATTCTGACCCTTGGCCAGCTGCATCGTGACCTTCACTCCCCCCGCGGTGAGGGTGTTGAATCTGCTCTTCACGATCTCGAGGGATTCGAAGGCCGCCTGTATCTTCTCCGGCGGGAAACCAGCCTCGAGCAGCACCGCCGCGGCTCCGCAGCAGTTGTAGATATTCACTATATTGCTGTTCACCGTCTTCAGCGTGAGCGTCTTTCCGCCGCCGTACGACAGAGTGAACCTGCCCGATATCCTGTCGATCCCGGTCACGCAGTAGTCGGGATCGGGGCTCCGGAAACCGCAGGAGGGGCAGCGCAGCCTGCCGATATGGTCGTATCTCACGTAGTCGGCGGCAAGTCTTGCGCCGCACACCGGGCAATACACTATGTCGCGTGACCGGAGAACGGTGTCCTCCCCGGGTTCCGCCGATATCCCGAAATACTTCCTGTTCTCCGAATCAGGACACAGGCCTGAGCAGATCGCGTCGTCGGCGTTGAGTATGAGCTTCGTTTCCGGAGGAACGGCGGCTCCGAGTATGTATGCGATGAAATCGGTGTGAGCGTTACGCTTGAGCGAGTCCCGCATTATATTGTTGCAGACGAGATAGTCGGGCGTCATGTGTCTGTAGATCCGGAGCGAGCTCCGTTCGTCGACCTCGATGACTGCCGTCTCGTTCTTCGGCTTTCCGGTGAAGGTCGACGCGGCGAGAAGTGCCGTCGCGACGCCTCCCTCGACATTGGAGCCGGTGGAGTTGTTCGTGACGCCGAATCCTGCCCTGCGCAGGACCGAGCATATGAGGTTGCTCGTCGTGGTCTTGCCGTTCGTACCGGTGACGCAGATCAGAAGGTCCGGCATCTTCAGCCTCGACAGGAAGTCGGGGCAGATCTTTACGGCGATGATTCCGGGAGTGCACGAACCGTCGCGCCCGAGCGCACGCAGCGCGAAGCGTGAGAGCTTCGCCGCAGTCATTGCGGCGATGAATCGGAGATTGATCTTTTTTGCCTGTTTCAATTCAGTTGTCTTTTTCCGCCTTTCCACGGATGCCGGAGCGATACCGCTCTCCGGCGGTCTTTTTTATCAGTGGGATGAATACAGGAACGAAAGCCGCGCAGGCGGCGGCGATGCCGGCGGACGAGCCGGCAAAATCGATCATGACGTCGGAAAGCGCCCCGCTCCTGCCGGGAACGAAGGTCTGGTGGAACTCGTCAGACGCGGCATACAGGAGACTGAACACAGTCGCGGAGACCGCCCCGGGAATGAATACGCGGCGCCAGATCTGCGCTATACCGTCATATCCGCCGGAGCGACGGATGACGGACGAAAGACCCGCAGACAGCGCGTGTACGGAAGAGGTTGCGCCGAGCGCGAAGAATTCGAGGAAATGAGCGGTCTTTCTAACCGTACGGGAAAGGCTGTCAGTCAGTTCCTCAAGTTCGGAAGCGGACATGGATCCGGGATCCTTTCCGGAGATCTTCAGGAGCAGTATTATCAGTCTGCCGCTCCTTGCGTCGGATTCGATGGCGGGATCGGAGGACATAACGAATATGAACACAGCCGCAGCGGCGGCAAGCGCGAGCGCGGCAAAGGATACCGCGGCTAAAACACGCGCGGCATTTCTGCTTCCGTCAGATCTCCCGTCTTCCGGGCTCAAGTTCTTCCCTGTCCGTTCCATATTCGAAATCACTATACACCGAACCGGTTTTTTGCTTTATCATTTTACCATTTTCGCGCGCTTTTGTCAATATCGCATCGCATACGCGGCTGCGGCAGTCACATTAACGGCGGATTAAAACTCAATTAACAATTATCTGTTTTTTTGTTAAAACACAGTACATAATTCTCCTATATAATAAGTAAAATTTAAATTGCCGTACTGTGATCGGGCGACAGGCGGCAGCGAACGAAAGGCAGGATACCCACTATGTCAGAAAAAAAGATCAGATCGGGGATCTCGACCGGGATGGGCCTCGGAAAATCCGACGCGGAACTGATCCCGATGATTGCCGAAGCCGGATTTGACGCCTTCTTCACCGGATGGAGCGACGGAAGCGACATACGCTCACTGGCCGCGCTCGGAAAGGAATGCGGGCTGGAATATCAGTCTGTACACGCCCCGTTCCAGAGGATGGACAGGATCTGGAACGAAGGCGAAGAGGGCGATGCCGCGGCCGACGAGCTCATCCGCTGCCTGCACGCCTGCGCCGAGAACGGTGTAGGGATCATGGTCGCGCATTCGATCATCGGAATGGACAAACACTCGCCAAACATGCTCGGCGTATCGCGTTTCGCTAAAGTCGTGTATGAGGCCGAAAAGTGCGGCGTGACGGTCGCCATAGAGAACGTCGAGGGCATCGAATACCTTATCAAGCTCCGCGACTCGCTCGGCATGTCGCCTGCCGTGGGATACTGCTGGGATACCGGACACGAGATGTGCTACAACGCCTGCGCCGACGTCCCCGCTCTCTTTGAAGGCAAACTCGTCTGTCTGCACCTCAACGACAACATGAAGCAGACCGACCCCGATGTGATCACCTGGCTCGACGACTCCCATCTCATGCCCTTCGACGGCCTTGCCGACTGGACAGGTATCGCCGCCCGTCTCGACAGGGAGAATTTCAACGGCTGCATGATGTACGAGCTCACCTCGAGATCAAAGCCGGGAAGGCACACACACGATATCTACGCAGGACTCGACGCCATGGGATTCCTCCGGCTCGCCCGTGAAAAGGCGGACGCAGTCGCGGCTCTCAGAGCCTGATCACCAGACGGACCCGCACGGCCGCTCCGGACCGGATACAATTCAAAAATCAACATAAAAGGAAACGCAGGAAAAGAAAAATGCTTGACATCAAATTCGTAAGAGACAACCCCGAGATCGTGAAACAGAACATCAGAAATAAATTCCAGGACTGGAAGCTCCCGCTGGTAGACGAGGTCATATCGCTCGACAACGACTGCCGCAGGACCATCACCGAAGCGTCACAGCTGCGCGCCGACAAGAACAGGCTCTCGAAGCAGATCGGCGCCCTCATGGCGCAGGGCAAACGGGATGAGGCCGCCGCCGTAAAGCAGCAGGTCGCCGAATCGGCCGTGCGGCTCTCCGATCTCGAAAAGCTTGAGCCGGTCTATCAGGAGAAGATCAGAAAGATCCTGCTCCAGATCCCCAATATCATCGATCCCAGCGTGCCGATCGGCCGCGACGACAGCGAGAACGTCGAAGTCGAGAGATTCGGCGAGCCGTCGGTCCCCGATTACGAGATACCCTATCACACCGAGATAATGGAGAGACTTCACGGCATCGACATGGATGCGGCCGGCAGAGTCTCCGGTAACGGATTCTACTATCTGCTGGGCGACGTCGCCAGACTTCACTCCGCAGTGCTCGCCTACGCCCGCGACTTCATGATCGGCAAAGGCTTCACCTACTGCATCCCGCCATTCATGATCCACGGGAACGTCGTCGAAGGAGTCATGAGCCAGACCGACATGGACGCGATGATGTACAAGATCGAGGGTGAGGACCTCTATCTCATCGGCACGTCCGAGCACTCGATGATCGGCAGATTCATCGATCAGATCATCCCCGAGGGCGACCTGCCGCTCACACTCACCAGCTATTCTCCCTGCTTCAGGAAGGAAAAGGGCGCACACGGGATCGAGGAGCGCGGAGTTTACCGCATCCATCAGTTCGAGAAGCAGGAGATGATAGTTATTTGCCGGCCCGAAGACAGCATGGCGTGGTATGAAAAGATGTGGAGGTTCTCCGTCGAGCTCTTCAGATCGATGGGTATCCCCGTCCGTCAGCTCGAATGCTGCTCGGGAGACCTCGCCGACCTCAAGGTCAAATCGTGCGACATCGAGGCATGGTCGCCGAGACAGAAGAAATACTTCGAAGTCTGCTCCTGCTCGAACCTGGGCGACGCCCAGTCGAGAAGACTCAAGATGCGCGTGAAGGGCCCGGACGGAAAGATGTATCTGCCTCATACCCTCAACAACACCGTCGTCGCGCCTCCGCGCATGCTCATCGCCTTCCTTGAGAACCATCTGCAGGCCGACGGCACAGTGACGCTCCCCGAGGTCCTGCGTCCCTACATGGGCGGTCAGGAGATCATTAAGCCCTGAATGCTCCGCGCATCTTCCCGATGAAACGCTTCGTTAAGAACGACGAGGGATTCGTCTGCGCGCACTGCGGCTGCGAAGTGCCTCCGCTCGGGCAGACGTCACGCAACCACTGCCCCCGCTGCCTGTGGTCGGTACACCTTGATATAAACCCCGGAGACCGGGCAGCCGGCTGCGGAGGGCTCATGGAGCCCGTCAAGGCTGTCCCCGACAGCAGGAAGGGCTTCGTCATCATCCACAGATGCACGAAATGCGGGAAGATATCCCGCTGCAAAGCCGCATACGGCGCGAAAGTGTTCCCCGACGACACTTCCCTTCTCATAAAACTTACAGCCGCAGATTTCGACGAGAACGCCTGACGCGGGCGAGACGGCCGGAGCACCGAATGGAAAAAGAAAAGACAAGATCCGATATTGCGGAGCCGGCCGGCATTCCCGAACTGCTCGCTCCTGCCGGCTCGTTCGAGTCGCTCGAAGCTGCCGTCTTTGCGGGAGCCGACGCAGTATATCTCGGAATGACGTCGTTCAACGCCAGGGCCAGCGCGAAGAACTTCGGAGAAGCGGCGCTGAGGGACGCGGTATCGCTGGCTCACGGCAGTTCGGTAAAGATCTATATAACGCTCAACACGCTCATATACGACAGAGAGTTTCCCGAATGGCTGAGGGCGGCAGAGAAAGCCGCCGAACTCGGCGCCGACGCGCTGATCGTCGCAGACGCGGGAGGGGCCTCTCTGCTGCGCCGCTTTATCCCGGAGATACCGCTTCACGCGAGCACGCAGATGTCGGTACACAATGCCGAGGGCGGCCGTCGACTAATCGAAGCCGGTTTTTCGCGAATCGTTCCCGCCAGGGAGATGAGCCGCGAAGACATAAGATATTTCGTAAAGAACACGGGCGCCGAGACAGAGATCTTCGTTCACGGGGCGCTTTGCGTCTCATGCTCCGGACAGTGCCTCTTCTCCTCTCTCGTCGGCGGCAGATCGGGCAACAGAGGCGAGTGCGCGCAGCCCTGCAGACTGCCTTACACAGTCGGAGGAAAGACGTCATACCCGCTGAGTCTGCGCGACCTGTCGCTGGCATGCCGCATACCTGAGATCCTTGACCTCGGGGTGTCGTCGCTCAAGATCGAAGGCAGGATGAAATCGCCCGCGTACGTTGGTGCCGCGGTTTCAGTATTCCGCCGTCTGCTCGACGAAAGACGGGCAGCCTCATCCGTCGAGATGGACTATCTTTCCTCCGTATTCTCGAGAGACGGCTTCACCGACGCATACTTTACCGGAGAACGCTCGGCTTCGATGTTCGGGCGGCGCCGCGAGGACGCCGGACAGACGGTCCCTGCCAAAAGCGCAAATATGTATTTCTCCGGACGCAGGAAACTTTCCGCACGCCCCCGTTCCGCCGTCGATGCCGCTCAGGCCGCCCCGCCCGCGCATCCTGCCTTCACAGACGCAGAGATCAAAAGCGCACTAAAGGACGCCTCCTCCGCAGCCGGCAGGCCGGTGCGTTTGAAAACGGCTGTCTTCTTCGATCCGGCGTCGTATACCGGGGAAGCCGCTTCGTTCTTCGACATCTCCTATATCCCGCTTGAATACTACGCCGAAGCCGCGAAGTCCGGAAATGCTCCGCGGGGAGTAATGCTCCCGCCCGTCATAACCGACAGCGAGACAGGCAGGGTGAGGTCTCTCCTGAAGGCAGCCGCGGAGGCCGGAGCGACCGACATGCTCGTCGGCAACATCGGGCACCTGGGATTTGCCGAAGAGTCCGGGATGACTCCGCACGGCGACTATCGGCTGAACATAACGAACTCGCCGTCGGCGCTAATAGCGTCTGAGGAGGGTTTCCGCGATTTCATCCTCTCGCCCGAGCTAACTCTGCCGCGCATGCGCGACATCGGAGGAAGAAAGCTGGCCGTCGTCTACGGCCGGATTCCGCTTATGACGACAGGGGTATATGTCGGAGGAAGACGCACTGACAGGAATGCCGGATCCGGCGGGCCTCATTTCTTCCGGCTGACCGACAGACGCGGCGTCTCATTTCCCGCCCTCGATATCTCCGGACGGACGCTGATATTCAACTCCGTCCCATTCTGGACGGCCGACAGGAGAGGCGACATCGCCGCCGCGGGACTTAGCGGCACGCACTTCATCTTTACCGTCGAGAAGCCGGACGACGTCCGGGCGGTCATCGGGGCGTACAGGAAAGGACTGACGTTCGCCGCCGCTTTTCCGGGCGCCGCCGTAAGGGGCAACGAAGGATTCAGGCGGATCCCGGGCTGATACCGTCTTTCAGAGTCACCTCCCTTTTCCGAAAGGAACGAATATGAAAACTCTCAGAGCATTCGTAAACGGACTGGCAGTCATGCTTGCCGTCTTCATACTCATATACCTTCTCGCGACATACGCGAAATTCACCCTCCCCGACGCGAAGGCCGAAGCAGGGATATCCAAGGTACGGGCTTTCGTCGAGCAGGCGCAGTTCAACCGCGACTACATAAGGCTCCTCCTTTTCTTCTCGCTCGCGGCGCTCTCAGGCATCCTCTTCAAAAAGAAGCCGGCATTTCCTCTCTTCGTCGCCGTCATGCTTTGCGCCTTCGTGCTTCAGCTCTACGCCAACGGTCAGCTGACCAAGCGCCCGATGGTGCTGACGATCTTCGCCGCCGTCATAGCGGCGGGCGATCTCATCCTCTGCGCCTGGCAGGACAGACTGACGGGTTCTATGACGCTCAGCCGCGCCGGGCTGGCGGCGACAGCCGTATCTCTCGCGATATGCTCGGTCTGCAGCGTCTATCAGCACGGCCTTTACGTCATAAGCGACGGCCTGACAAAGCTTGAGGAGAACGGTATCAAGATCAGCGACAAGTTCAAGGGCAGCCCCCGGCTCCTGCGCATGGTCATAGATTCATACGAGAACAGGGGCACCGACGCCGCCCGCGAGCTCTATTACCACTTCAACCGGCAGATCGATCCGGGCGAGATGAAAGAGAAATTCTTCGGCAGCCTCGACGGCGCCGATTTCCGGGCCGGACTCGCGCTGACGCTGCTCGTCTTCGGTTCCGCCGTCCTTTGCTTCGTATGCGCAATGAGGAAGAAGACGCTCCCCGCGGCTCTCATATCGTCCGTTCCCGCCGCCGCGGCCTTTATCTTCAACATCACCGACAGGCTCGACACCCTCGGTCTTCCCGTCATGCTCACGCTCTCTGTCTCATTCGTATGCTTCGCAGCCGAATACGGCCAGCTCATGAAGGGGCACGACCCTGCCTACGACGCCGGAACCGAAGTCGATTACGAGCCACCGTTCCCCGTCCGCGAATCGGAAGGCGATACCGCCGCAGATGATGCCGGGCCGGATGACTCACAGGATAAAGAAGAAGTTTATTACACATGAAAATACCGAAATACGAAGCGCTCAGCCCCGAACTCGTCGAGCGCATGCAGTACGAAAAGGCGACCGGGACTTTCGAGAAGCTCGGATTCGACGAATCCACGGCGATACGGCGCTATCCGCCGTCACGGGGCAAATCGTCTCTGCTTCGCTCGACTTTCATGCAGGACACCGACAAGATCCTGTACTGTCCATTTTACAACAGATACGCCGACAAGACACAGGTCTTCCCGCTCTACCGCAACGACGACATAACGAGGCGCGGGCTCCACGTGCAGCTCGTCTCGAGAGTGGCGCGGACGATCGGAGCCGCCCTGAACCTCAATCTCAACCTTATAGAGGCGATCTCGCTCGGACACGACATAGGTCATCCTCCGTTCGCCCACTCGGGCGAGAAATATCTCGACGAGCTCAGCTTCAGCCGCTGCGGAAGACACTTCTCTCACAATATCCACTCGGTGAGAGTGCTCGACAGCATCTTCCAGTACAACATGAGCCTTCAGACTCTCATCGGGATAGCCTGCCACAACGGCGAGCTGCTCGTTGACGAATATCATCCGAAAAAGCTTGACAGCTTCGAGGAGTTCGACGCCCTCATGCGCAGCTGCACAGAGGACAAGAAGCACATTGCCGAGCTGATCCCGTCGACGCTCGAAGGCTGCGTCGTGAGGTTCTCCGACATCATCGCCTACCTCGGCAAGGACAGGCAGGACGCCGACAGGGCCGGATTCCTGTCCGAATCGACCTTCGGGAACAGCGCCATCGGCAGCATCAACGCGGAGATCATCAACAACCTCGAGATCAACATCATCGAGAACAGCTACGGAAAGCCGTACATCAAGATGGACAGGCGCCACTTCGACGCGATGATCGCCGCTCTCCACGATAACTATTCGATGATCTACCACCCGGCGACCGCCGCCGCCCGCCTCGACGAGAACATAAGGCCGATGATGACGCTGCTCTATGACAGGTTCATAGAGGATCTGCGCACAGGCAACAGGAGATCGCCGATCTACAGGCATCACATCGACTACGTCAACGCCGCGCATTACAGGCGCAGGGAGCCTTACGAGGACACCGACCCCGATCAGCTGGTCATTGACTATATAGCCAGCATGACCGACGACTACTTCATCGACATCTTCAGGCGTCTCTTCCCTGACCGCCGGTACACCGTCAACTACAGGGGATATTTCGATGACTGACATCCAGAAAGCCGCCGTGTCCAAGCGTATCTCGGCGCTGCTGCTCGACGCGCTGCTGATCGTCGTGCTCACCGTGATACTCATGACGCTGCTCTCGAAGATCACGCGCTACGACAGCTACGCCGACAGGCTCGAGGAGTACTACAACACCTATGAGGAGCGATACGGCATCGATTTCGACATCCTCCCCGAGGACTACGAAAAGCTGACCGACGCAGAAAAGGCGGTATACGACGAGGCCAAGGCCGCGCTCGAGAGCGATCCTGATGCGGTATACGACTACAACACCGTCATAAACCTCACGCTCTTCATGATCTCGGTGAGCCTTTTCCTGTCGTTCGCGGTATTCGAGTTCGTCATGCCGCTCGTCTTCGGGAACGGGATGACGGTCGGGAAAAAGGTCTTCGGGCTAGCCGTCATGCGCACGAACTCTGTAAAGGCGGGAAACGCACAGATCTTCGTGCGTTCGATGCTCGGCAAATTCACATTCGAGACCATGATCCCGGTGCTCATCGCGATCATGATCTATTTCGGGACCCTGGGCGGACTCGGATTCATCCTCCTGTTCGGCATTGCCGTGCTGCAGACCGTCTTCATCATCGTAACGAAAAAGAACCAGGCGATACACGATCTGCTCGCCGACACCGTGGTCGTCGATTTCGGCAGCCAGAACATCTTCCCGGACGAGGAATCCCTGAACAGGTATCTGGAGGACCCGGACGGCTACGCAGAACGTGAGCAGGAAAAACACTGACATCGCGCATTATAAAAAAACAAATATAAGGAGCACAAATGAAAGTCGCACTTCAGAACCTCACAAAAGTGTTCCCCAACCGGAACAAGAAGATCAAGAAGGACGTCGTTGCGGTGAACGATTTCAATTTCGAGATCCCCGACGGCAAGCTCATCGGTCTGCTCGGACCTTCTGGCTGCGGCAAGTCGACGACGCTCTACATGATCAGCGGACTCGAAAAGCCGACAAGAGGAAAGATCTTCTTCGGCGACGACGACGTCACCGAGCTGTCTCCCGAAAACCGCGGAGTCGGCATGGTCTTTCAGAACTACGCGCTCTATCCCCATCTTACCGTCAAGCAGAACATCCTCTTCCCTCTCCAGAATTTGAAGGGAAAGGACAGGCTCACCAAGGACGAGATGCTGAGACGCACCGTCGAGGCCGCGAAGCTCGTCCAGCTCGATGAACTGCTCGACCGCAAGCCCAGCGAGCTTTCCGGCGGCCAGCAGCAGCGCGTCGCGATCGCACGCGCCCTCGTCAAGATGCCCCGCGTGCTCCTGCTCGACGAGCCGCTCTCCAACCTCGACGCGAGGCTGAGGCTCCAGACCCGCGAAGAGATCCGCCGCATCCAGCGCGAGACCGGTATCACCACTATCTTCGTGACGCACGACCAGGAGGAGGCGATGTCGATCTCCGACGAGATCGTGGTCATGAAGGACGGAACGGTCCAGCAGACCGGCGCCCCCCAGGCGGTCTACGACAGCCCCGTCAACCTCTTCGTCGCAAAGTTCCTCGGCACTCCTCCCATCAACGTCTTCGACGGAAAGATCGAAAAAGGCGTGCTCTACATCGGCACCGACGCCGTCTTCTCTATCGCCCACGAAGACTGCGAGGTCACGGTCGGCGTACGTCCCGAGGGCTTCATACCCGACGGAGGCAGTCTCTCCTGCCTCATCGAGAGCATCGAGGTCATGGGACGCGACATAAGCGTCGTAACGAAGAATCCCGCTTCGCACAATCCCTTCGTCCGTTCGATAATCGCCTCAGACACGTCAGTACCGTCGAGCGGCCATGTCGGCTTCTCACTCAAACCGTACAAGGTGTTCGTCTTCAGGAAAGACACCGAAGAGAGGATCTTCGCGGAACTGATGCCGCTCGGAAAGTGACGGAGGTCGGGAATGGTTTACAACAAACGTCAGTGGAAGGCCTGGCTCTACCTGGCTCCGGCGCTGATCCTCATGGCAGTGTTCACCCTCTGGCCGATGATCAACACCATCCGTATGGCTTTCCTCAACGACTACGGACTGATGAGCGAACACGGCGGGACCGTCTTCAAGGTAGGCATCGCCAACTTCGTCAAGGTCCTTCAGTATAAGAGGTTCCTGTCGTGTCTGACCACGACGATGCTCCTCTGCGTGCTCACCGTCCCGATCTCGACCATGCTGGCCCTGCTCATCTCGGTCTGCCTCAACTCGATCAAGTTCCTCAACCGGTTCCTTCAGACGATCTACTTCCTTCCCTATGTGACCAACTCGATCGCCATAGGAATGGTATTTGCCGCGATGTTCAACATCGTCGGGACGATAGTCAGCCCGGACCTCGGGAACTCCTCCAACATCATCGTTACCGCCGGCATAATTAACAACATCATCGAGTTCTTCGGCGGTCAGCCGATCGTATGGATCAACGCCGGCTCGACATACGCAGCGAATATCGCGGTCATGGTCATATATATCGTCTGGAACGCGCTGCCCTTCAAGATCCTCGTGCTGCTCGGCGGTCTGCAGAGCGTCAACAAGCAGTACTACGACGCCGCCAAGGTCGACGGCACTTCGCGCGTGAGGACCTTCTTCCGAATCACCGTGCCGCTGCTCTCCCCCATGATCGCCTATGTCGTGATCACCGGCTTCATCGGCGGATTCAAGGAGTACTCGAGCGTGGTCGGCGTTTTCGGACCCGAGATGGGACCCGTGGGAGACTCGAAGCGCCTCAACACGATGGTCGGATTCATATACGACGCGCTCGAGAACGACAACCAGGGACGCGCTTCGGCAGCCGCTCTCATACTCTTCGTCATTATTTTCATAGTGACCATGATAAACCTGTACGTCAGCAGGAAAAGAACACACTATTGAGGTGCCGCCATGTCTGATAACACGAATCACGTAATGACGGCAAAGGACATGTCCGGCGTAAAGCGCGGACAGCGGGCATCCGTCATCATATCAAAGATACTCGTCTACATTTTCCTGATAATCATCGCACTGGCCGTCATCTTCCCCTTCTACTGGATGATCAACTCGTCGCTCAAGGACAGAGAGGAATACGAACTCAGCGTTCCGACCTTCATCCCGCGCAAGTTCATGTTCTCAAACTATGCGGAAGCCTTCAGGGCAGGCAATCTCGGCCGTCTGTTCATCAATACCATGATAGTCGGCGTATCCTCGACGCTCCTCTCTCTCGTGATCACCGTCATAACCGCTTTCGCGCTGGCAAGGCTGGAGTTCAAGGGAAAGAACATCCTGTTCGCCGGGATGCTCGCCACGATGATGATCCCCGGCGAGCTCTTCACCATCACGAACTACATAACGGTCAACGAGCTCGACTGGATGCACACCTACCGCGTCCTGATAATCCCCTTCCTCGTGAGCGTATTCTACATCTATCTGCTCCGGCAGAACTTTCTCCAGATCCCCGACGAGCTGTATCTTGCCGCCAAAGTCGACGGGACGTCCGACCTCAAGTACCTGTGGAAGGTCATGGTCCCGCTGTCGCTGCCGACGCTGATATCGATCACGATACTCAAGATGATGGGCGCCTGGAACTCGTATATCTGGCCCCGACTTGTCGCCAACGACGACGCCCACAAGCTTATCACGAACGGACTGCGTTCAATGAACCTGGTCTACGATGACGGCACGACGAACTTCCCGGTCCAGATGGCCGCTGTCGCGCTTGTCTCGATCCCGCTCTTCCTCGTATTCGTTTTCCTCAGAAAATACATTATGAAAGGCGTTTCCAGAAGCGGTATAAAGGGCTGACGCCCGGCGATGTCACATCAGGGAACGGAAAACACAATGAAGAAAAAAATGCTCAAAATCGCGGCGGTCATGATGCTGACCGTCCTCGCGCTCGCTTCGTTCGCGGCGTGCTCGCCGAAGAGGGCGATCCCCAACTTCGAAGTCCCGGAAGGCGGATACAGCGGTTCTCCCGTCACGATCACCTTCTACCACACGATGGGCTCGAATCTCTCCGATGTGCTCAACATCTACATCGAGGAGTTCAACAAGCTCTATCCCAATATCACCGTGGTATCGGAACAGGTCGGAGGATATGACGATGTGAGAGACCAGATCTCCACCGAGATCACGGTCGGCGGACAGCCGAACCTCGCATACTGCTATCCCGACCACGTAGCGCTCTACAATATCGCCGGAGCCGTCGCCACGCTCGACAATCTGATCGACAGCAAGCTCACCGTCAACAGAGCCGACGGCTCTACCGAGATCCTCGGTCTCACCGACGAACAGAAGGCCGACTTCATCAAAGGCTACTACGATGAAGGCAGACAGTTCGGCGACGGTCTCATGTACTCTATGCCCTTCTCAAAGTCCACTGAAGTCCTCTACTACAACAAGACCTTCTTCGATCAGAACGGCCTCAAGGTCCCGACGACATGGACAGAGCTCGAAGATGTCTGCAAGAGGATCAAGGAGATCGACCCCGGCTCGATCCCGCTCGGATACGACTCCGAGGCGAACTGGTTCATCACGATGTGCGAACAGTACGGCTCGCCCTACACCTCCGCTACAGGCGACCACTATCTCTTCGACAACGCGAAGAACAAGGAATTCATCAAGACGTTCAGAAGCTGGTATCAGTCCTCCTATCTCACCACACAGTCGCTCTACGGTTCCTACACCTCGGGACTCTTCACCGCCGATAGCGGCACGAAGAGCTACATGTCTATCGGCTCGTCAGCAGGTGCAACGCATCAGCGTCCCGCCGCCGGTGCTGACGGGAAGTATCCGTTCGAGGTAGGCATCGCCAGCATCCCTCAGGTAGACGCGTCGAACCCGAAGGTGATCTCCCAGGGCCCTTCGATCTGCATATTCAAGAAATCCGATCCGCAGGAAGTCATCGCTTCGTGGCTCTTCGTGAAATTCCTTACCACGAGCGTAGAGTTCCAGGCCGAATTCTCGATGTCGTCGGGCTACGTCCCTGTCATCAAGTCGGTAAAGGACAACCCGCAGTACGCCGCATTCCTTGAGAAGGCCGACGGCGGAAGCTACGTCTCGGCTCTCTCCGCCAAGGTCTGCCTTGATCAGGAAGCCGCCTACTACACCTCGCCCGCCTTCAAGGGCTCCTCTACGGCGAGAGACCAGGTAGGAGCTCTGCTCACTAAGTGCCTCACTCTCGACGGCGGAGCGGACCTCGACGCCGCGATCAACAAGGCATTCGCCGACGCGATCGACGAGTGCGAGTACAACGGCTGATCACCGCCGCGGCTCAGCTCATCTGAATAAAATGCCACACATTAAAAAGGCGCACCTGACGCTTGTATCGTGTCTGCTGGCCGCATTCGTCATGCTGCCGCTCCTCCTTTCCTCCTGCAAGAGTACGGGCGGGAGCGACAGCGGCACCGACAGCCCCCAGTCCGGAGACGTGAAGGACTACGCGGCCGAGGTGAAGCTTGACATCGGCGGGACCGCTACGAAGAAGCAGGAGGTCACCGTCCACACCTTTGTCGACGGCGACACCACCCATTTCAATGTTCCCGAGACAGTCATGGAATCGGGCCTGTTCAAAGCGAGATACATAGCCATCAACACCCCCGAATCGACCGGCAAGATCGAGGAGTGGGGCAAGAAGGCCTCCGATTTCACCAAAGAAAAGCTCTCGGGAGCCACGTCAATTTACATCGAATCGGATACCGCCGAATGGAACGCCGACTCCACGGGCGGCAGATACCTCGTATGGGTCTGGTACAGGACGCCAAACAGCAGCGATTACCGGAACCTGAACATCGAGATCCTGCAGAACGGACTCGCGATCGCCTCATCTTCGGCGAACAACATCTACGGAAGCACCTGCACCGCGGCGATCGCCCAGGCGAAGGCGCAGAAACTCAACATCCACTCCGGAAAACGCGACCCCGATTTCTACTACGGAGACGCCGTCGAGCTGACACTGCGCGAGCTGCGACTGCACGTATCCGACTACAACGGCAAGAAGGTCGCTTTCGAAGGCGTAATCACGATCAACAACTCCAATACCGTATACGTTGAGGACTATGACGCCGAATCCGGCATCTACTTCGGTATGACGGTATACTACGGCTACGGGCTGTCGGGAGAGGGCCTTGAGATACTCTCTGTCGGCAACCGCTCGCGCATCGTTGGCACGGTCCAGTACTACGAGGCGGGAGACAGCTGGCAGGTCAGCGGACTCACCTACCGTCAGATGAAGCCGGACGACCCCGGCAACATACAGAAGATCGGCGACGGCTTCGCTCCGGCGTTCGTAAAGCTCACACCGGAGGAGTTCATCTCCTCTGAGGTCGAGATCACGGACTCCGATGGAAAGACCGGAAAACACCGTCTCGCCGAGCTCTCCGTCAACACCACGGTATCGATGGACGGCCTGAAGGTCGTGAGCGTCTACACGACTGACAACACTGAAAGCTCACAGTTCGGAGCGATGACACTGACCGTCGAGGCCGGAGGCAGCACCTTCACCGTCCGCACCGCTGTCCTCCGCGACTCATCGGGTGAACTGATCACCGCGAAGGAATACGAGGGTAAGACGATCGGAGTCAGGGGCATGATAGACAAATACGACGGCAATTATCAGATCAAGGTCTTCACGCCCTCCGACATCACCGTAGCCGGCTGAGCACCGCGGCGTCACGTCCCCGCGTTTACAAAACAAACAAAACGAAAGGCAGAAATGATCAATGAAGAAAATAAGTTTGATCTGCATCGCTCTCTGCGCGCTGATGCTGATATTAAGTCTTGCCGGGTGCAAGACCGATAAGCCCGACGGACCGTCGTCCACTCTCGAATCGGCCCGCGGCTATCTGTTCGAGATGTACAAGAACGAACCTGCCGTGACACCCTCCGATTTCAGGAGAGTCAGCGTGGTCCGCATAGGCGACACCGACTACAAAGTGGCCTGGTCTGCCGACTCCGACAAGGTGGCTATCACCGACGACGGCAAGTTCGCCGCGATCGACGTCGACGAGAAGACCCCCGAAGAGGTGAAATACAAACTCACCGCGACGATCTCCGACGCCGAAGGCAACAAGACCGACCTCTCCTTCGACTACACGATCCCCGCGTATGCCGAATCCGGCTATGCCGAATTTGCGGCGGCCGAGAACAAATCGCCCGTGGTCGTCAGGGGCACCGTCACCGGCATCATCGCGAAATCCAAAGGCAATTCGTCGAACGGACTCTACGTGGAGGGCATCGGCGGAGGCTACTACGTCTACAACATGTCCGCCGATCCGGCAGCCGACCTCGGCCTTGCCGCGGGTTCGACCGTATCGATCACCGGCAAAAAAGACACATACAACGGGACACTCGAAATAATCGACGCGACTGTCGAGAAGACCGGAGACGGCGAAGCCGTAACACCTGCCGACTACACCGAAGCCTTTAAGAACGCCAAATCCCTCAAGGACGAGGCTCTCACCGGCAAACAGGCCGCTCTCGTCACGATAAAGGGCGTTGAGATCACCGGCGAGGACGCCGGCAGCGGCTATTACAAATTCAAGCTCGGCGAGCTCGAGTCCTACATAAGGATCTCCTCCTCTGTCTGCCCGATCGGGAAGGAGGACGCCGAGGCCTTCAAGAAGGCTCACGCCGAGCACCTCGGCTGGACCGCCGACGCCACCGGCGTCGTCTGCGTGTACGACGGAGCGTTCTATCTAACCCCCGTCTCGAAGGACGCTTTCGAATACAGGTCGCTCGGCGAAAAGACTGCGGCCGAGAAGATCGAATTTGAAAAAGCCAACCTTACCGTCCCCGATAAGGTGACAAAGGACGGCGACATCGAACTGCAGACATCCGGCAGGAGCTACACCGACGTCGCGATCAGCTACGCGTCCGACAACGCCTGCGCCGCGGTCAGCGGCGGAAAGCTCACCGTGAAGCTCCCGGCCGCCGAGACGAAGGTCAAGCTCACCGCCACCTTCAAGTGCGGCACCGAGACTGCGACCGCCGACTACACCGTGACGGTCGATGCGGCATCCACAAAGGAGTACACCGTGACCAAAGTCACGTCTCCCGAGACGGGCAAGGCATACAAGCTGGGTCTCACTCAGGCCAAACTCGGAAAAGACCTCTGGTTCAGCGGAGAGATGAGCGGCAACTACTTCGCGCTTGAAGAAAAGCTCGAGAAGGGCGTCGACGTCTTCCTTGAGGCTCAGGACGGCGGATACCGCATGTACTTCATGAAGGACGGCAAGAAGAACTATCTCGACATTCACGAGTATACCGCGGGCAAGGCCGGCGTCAGGATCACCGACACTCCGTCCGCCGTATATACCTTCGATGCCGGAAGCGCCGTGCTCATCGCGAACGTCGCCGGAAGCGACAGGTATCTCGGCACGTACAACACCTACAGCACGATCAGCGCGAGCGCCACATCGTACATCACAGGCGAAAACGCGAAGAACGTAGGCGTGACTCAGTTCCCCGCCT
>JAFTCN010000019.1 GCA_017454675.1 Clostridia bacterium | reverse complement strand
TGCAATTCCATACCAGTCCAACTCCGGACGTTTATCTCATAGATCGTGATCCATGAACGCGAGGTACCGCACTGCAAAACGTCTACTCAGCGGATCGACATCTGTTTCAGATTCATCGGAAACATTTTTTCGGTGGATCAGGCGGATGTGATCGGATACAGAGCAAAAAACGCGTAAACAACGGTTGCCTGACAAAACGGAAAAGGACGGGCATTTTACTGTCCGTCCTAACCGAAAACGCGAAAAACACTAATAACACCCTTATGGGAACAAGCGCAAAGGCCGGTTCTTGTCGGAATAATGAGAGGACCGGCCGGAAGGAGAGCCGGCCTCCGCGCATCGCCAGGATCAGGGCCGGCGGGTGCGCGGGGAGTCAGTCCGGGTTTCGGCCGCCGGCTCATACTTCGTGTACATATCGAGCCGCGAGCGTCGCGCGGGACGCATGGCGGCTATGAAGAGGAGCAGCGACAAAAGCGCGATGACGAGCGAAGCGACGGCGGTGTTGAATGACGCCGACACCGAATACTCGTAGTACGTCGGTTTCCCGCCGTCCATTCCGCTCACCCGGTAGAACTCCCCGAATCTGTCGATGACGTAATAGGGGACGAGCTGCGGTATGACCGCCAGAAACGGCAGCGCCGGATGGAGGAATCTCCCTCTGAATAACAGCCCGAACCATACCTTTATACGGTTCGACTCCCGGCTGCCCGGGGCCTTCGCATATGCCGCGGCGGTGAAGACGGCCTGCCAGAGCGACAGGAATATCAGGATCCCGAAAACGGTCCACACGACCGCCGGGAGCGGCCTCAGCCACTTTGCCAGCGCAATGTCGACCGGCTCCGCGCCGGCGTTCGACAGCGTTGCCGCCGACGACTTCGCCGAGGAAGACAGGATGCCGTACACCGACTGCGCCGCGCGGCGGGTCCCGTCTCCGTTAGAGAGTGTCCAGACGTCGAGCCCGCAGAACACGAGCGATGCCGCGGTCGAAAGCACCGGCGCGGCCGCGCTCAGATATACCGCTGCGCAGCCGGCTGTTTTTTTGAATCCTCCGCTCAAGCGAACACCCCCGAATCAGACGCCCCTGCCGGCGTCGGGCATGCCCTCGAGAAAATACGCGGCCTCCATATCGGCCACGCACAGCGCGAAGGCCAGCGGGAACATCTCCAGGGCCTTTCCGATGGTGTTGTTGTCCTCGGGACCCGAGAAGCCCATGTGATATCTGATGGCGAAGGCCTCGTCGCGGGTGAGCTTCATGAATCCCGACACGATGTAGACCGACTTCTCGCCGTGTCCGTACGGCAGTCTGTCGTCGATAGCATAATACGGCACCGACTCCCAGACGCCGTTCTTTTTGACGTTGCGGGTGTCGTATGTGTAGAAATTCACCTTGCAGATGTCGTGGAGCAGAGCCGCGACGGCGACGCTCTCCTCGGAATAGCTTATATTGTAGACCTCCTTCACCCTCTTGCGGGCGAGTATGTCGACAAGACACTCGTACACGTTGAGGCTGTGGCGGCAGAGCCCGCCGTTCTCGGCTCCGTGGTATCTGGTCGATGCCGGCGCGAGGAAGAAGTCGCTCTGTTCGGAGCACAGCCACTCGAGAAGCTTGTCAGCGCCCTCCCTGTGGATCTTGCTTCTGTAGATGCTCGTGAACTTTTCTTTCTGAGCCTGAAGTTCTCTGTCGGTCATGGGTCATACCCCTTTCATTCTTCGTCGGTCCGCGGGGACCTTTTTATATTCTACCATATTTTCCTCAAACAATCAATAGCCGGGGCGTTTTTCGGGCAACGGAACGTCGCAGATCTTCTGTTCATGAGAAAATCACATAATTTACACTTGAAATGAAAGCGCCAATGTAATATAATATTTTTATACTACCCGAAAGGAATATTCAAGCTATGGAAAACGAAACCGTCATCAACGAAAACGAAGCCGGAAACGGTCTTGACGCCTATCGCGACAAGGTATCGAAAGTCATCGGCGAGATCGAGAAGGTCATCGTGGGCAAGCGCCCCGAGATAATCCTCCTTCTCACCGCCATGTTCGCGGGTTCGCACGTGCTCATCGAGGATGTCCCCGGCACAGGAAAGACCACTCTCGCGGCCACCGTCGCGAAGGTCACCGGACTTGAGTTCAGAAGAGCCCAGTTCACTCCGGACGTCATGGCATCCGACATCACCGGATACAATATCTACAACCGCCAGAAGGAGGAGTTCGAGTTCCGTCAGGGCCTCGTCATGTGCAACCTCATGCTGGCAGACGAGATCAACCGCGCGTCGCCCAAGACGCAGTCGGCGCTGCTCGAGGCGATGGAGGAGAACAAGGTGACGGTAGACGGCGTCACCTACCCCGTCCCTGACCCCTTCATGGTCATCGCCACCCAGAACCCGACCGGCTATGTCGGCACATATCCGCTGCCCGAGGCCCAGCTCGACCGTTTCGCCCTCAAGATCAGGATGGGCTACCCCTCTCCCGAGGAGGAGCTCAGCATAGTCATGGCAAGACGCGGTGTCAACCCGCTCGACGGCGTCGAGAACGTCATCTCGGCCGACGACATCCGCCGCATCAAGGAGGGAGTTTCCGACATCAGGATCGACGGCGAACTCTACAGATACATCGTCTCTCTCGTCGGAGCGACGCGCAAGCACGGCTCGCTCGCCCTCGGCGCCTCTCCGCGCGCCTCGGTCGCCCTCATGAAGCTGTCCCAGGCATACGCTTTCATCAGAGGCCGCTCGTACGTCCTTCCCGACGACATCGCCGCCATCTTCCGTCCGGCGATCGGGCACCGTCTCATGCTCAAACAGGACGCGAGGCTGAAAGGAACGACTGCCGACGAGGTCCTCGGCGAGATACTGCGGTCCACCGACGTCCCCTACAAGGGCCGCAGGCAGTGAACGGGTGAGGATACCGGATACCGGAACTGACCAATGCCGAAGACAAAAGTAAAAAACAGCGGGACCGGCGGCGGAAAAAAGATCCGCTCAGCGACGCGCGCCGCAGCAGGGCCGTCGCGCGGAAAGAAGGCCGCTTCGAACGTCCCGGCCGCCGACAGATGGAAGAAGATATCGGTGACGCCCCGCTTCGCGATATGGGGAGCGCTGTGGCTCGGCGCGCTGCTGTTCACCCAGCTGCTGCGCTCGCCGGCGTCTAACATATTTTTCGGTTTCGTTACCTTCTTCCCTCTCGCGTCGCTGATCTACGCGCTGATATGCAGGGCGTCGGTCAAGCTCTACATGATCTCAGATACGGCGACGACCGAGAAGAACAGGCCGGCTGAATACGATTTCAGGCTCATCAACGAGTCGGTCTTTCCCTGTCCCTTCATCGACGCCTACATCAAGCTCCCCCAGACCAACAGCGTCAGGACCGCGGAGCGCTGCGTCAAGGTCTCGATGGCCCCGCTGTCGGACTACGAGATCACGAACGAGATAAGCTTCAGGTTCCGCGGGACCTACGAGATAGGGGTCAGCTGCCTTTACATATACGACTTCTTTAAGATTATACGCGTAAAGTCGGAGATATTCAGCTATACGACCGTCTACGTCCTCCCGCGCAAGCTCGTGATCGACGAAGACGGGGCGCAGAGCGTGTCCGACTCGGCGTCGAAGACGAAGAAGGCGTCGAACAGCTATGAGAAGATCGAGGTCTCAGACATCCGCGACTACCGCCTCGGCGATCCGCTCAAGAGCATTCACTGGAAGCTGTCGTCGAAGACCGAGGACCTGATAGTAAAGGACTACAACACCGGCACCACCGACACGACGTATATCTTTTCGGATCTGTCGATGCGCTTTCCGACCGAAGTGCCCGACAAGCCCTTCACCGACCCGTACGCAGAGCCCGACCCGAACTGTCTGCCCGACATAAACGAACTGGCATCGGCCGCCGCGTACGAGGACATGAACGAGTTCTGCGCCGACGGCGTCGTCGAGCTGACCGTTGCCTCGGTACTGCGCGAGCTTCGCGCCGGACGGACCGTCGTGCTCTTATGGTACGACGAGCGGGCCGTCATCGGCGCCTTCTCGTTCGAGCTCCGCTCGCCGGCCGACTTCGACGTGATATTCAATCTTTTCGCCACAGCCCCCATCGCGCCAGCCGAAAAGACGGTCGCGGGGCTGTCGGCGCTCGTCGGCGACTCGGAGGACGCGAAGTACATATTCGTCCTTCCCACGCTCGACGATCCCACAGTCACGAGCCTGTGCACGATGCCCTGCGCATCCGACAGCTCGTCGTACGAGGAGAACGAAGTGATAGTCTATTCCGCTCCGGAGAGGTTCGCACATCCGTCGGAGCGCGAAAACTATCTCGACAGCTGCCGCACGCAGCTCGCGGAACACGGCCTCAAGCTCATCAAGGGCTCGCTCGACGGCGTCATGCCGCTGCCGGAGGAGACCTCCGCCGTCCATAAGAAAGGAGGCATCGGTATAAATGCCGGAAAATGACGAAAAACTGACCGCGACGGCCGAAGATACCGCCGCGGATACAGCAGCCGCCGGAGCCTCCGTTGAGAATCCCTCCGAACCTGCGGCCGACTCGACCCGCAAAGAGAACCGCGCCGCGGCCAGGGCAGCCCGAAAAGAAAAAAGAAGACGCAGAAAAGAGACGAGGAAACTCCGCCGCGAATACGAGAAGCGAATGAAGACGGTCCCCGTGAACAAACGGCCGATCGTCTGTCCTCCCGACAGGGCGGTCAGCGGCACCGGCCGGATCGTCGCCGGTTATATCGCCAGGGCGCTGATAATAGTCTTCGCCTCGTTCGCCGTGACCTTCTTCGTATGCGACGCCTTCGGTCTGCGTGAGGCCGGGGCCGGGAATTTCGGAGCTGGACGCATATTTCTGTACGCTCTGCTCTTCACCGCGATAACGGCTGCGGCCTCTCTGATAAAATACAGAGTGCCCGCCGTAGCGGGAGGCATCGTCGCGATCGCCGGGATCATACTGCTGGGGCTGCTGCCCGATCCCGCAGGGGCGGTATGGCAGGCGCCGCTCGCGGCGTACAACGCCGCTCTGGAGCACATGACCGCGGTCGGATACCTCGCGATGTACGAGAAGGAATACGCCTTCAACATGACGGCGGGGACGGTCGAATCGCTGGTCCGCGCGGCCGTCATGCTCTTTACCGCCTTCATCTCCGTGCTCTACACCGTATGTCTCATCAGGCGTATCAGAGTGTGGCAGCTCATCGTGCCGGGTATCGTGTCGGCCGGGATAATCTGGCTCGTATTCACCTACAACATCTCCCGCTCCAACTGGGGCGTCGTTCTGATCATCGCGTCGTTCGCCGCGCTGCTCGTCATGTTCGTGTTCGACAGGACATACGTGCGGGCGCAGCCGAAGGGAGGCACCGACGAGGATACCGGGACATCCGTCTTTCCCGACCGCGAAGAACCCGAACTTCCGGAATCGCTCGCAGCCAGGCGCGAAGCTCGCCTTGAGAAGGAGGACCGGAAGGCGCGGAAGGCCGCGGAAAAGCTGCGGCGCGCCGAACTGAGAAAGAAAAAGCGCAATGTCGGAAAGAAGGATAACACGCTGACCGTCGACGAGGAGCTCAGCGACTACTTCTCTGCCGGCAAAAAGAAGAAGAACAGGTCAGTAAACAAAGCCGAAAAGGCCGGAAAGGCAAAAAAACCGAAGCTCACCCCGGCTGAGAAAAAAGCCGAAACGGAGCGCAAAAAGGCCGAAAAAGCGGCCGCGCGCGAGGAAAAGCGCAAGGTCGCGGCATATCTCGGATACAAAAGACGAGTCGTCGACGCCAGATGCGCAATGGGCGGATTCGCCGGGATCGGCATGTTCGCTCTGGCGATGGTCATGCTGATCATCCCCGCTCTCAGCGTTCACGACAGCTTCCACACGGTCAAGGCGGTCGACAAGAAATTCGACTACATCAGAGAATACGTCACAGCAATCCTCATGGGCGACGACCCGGCGCTCGACCTGCTCTCCTACGAGAACAACAGCAGCAACTTCGCGCCGCGCACGACCGAGCCCCACGCGATCTACTACACCGGCAAACCGGTGGTGCAGGTCGAGAGCAACTCGCGCTACAACACATATCTGCGCGGCTGGATCGCGACCGGATACAACGACGAGACCGGATGCTGGGAGACCGCATCTCCCGACAGCGAAACGATGAGGCGCTACCGCTCGCTCTTCGGAACGACGATCGATCCCTCCGAGACGCTGATGTACAGCTTCTACACCGCCTTCGATCCCGGTGCCATCCCCTCCGCCTCGGACCGTGACTATTCAACAAAGACGAACAGCCACACCGCCGACGGATACGTCGTGACCCAGATCAACATGAAGCGCCTCGAGCTCGATTCGAAGCTGCTTTACATGCCGTCGTACAATATCCGCGCGTTCAACGTCGCGGGCAAGACGCTCGCCGGAAAACCCGCCGTATTCCTGCGCCTGCCCGGTTCGAACGAAGCCAGCAAGATAACCTACGCCGATTTCTTCGACGGTCTCTACACCAGCTACCGCGCATCGCGCGACAAGGACGGTTACGCGACCGTCGCCATGGTCCCGACTATGAAGATCTCGAGCTTCTACCGGAACATGGCCGACTCGATCGCCGACTTCAACAACACCTATGCCGCCGTGGTCGGGTCCTCCGGACCGGTATCGGGCGGTACGGGACCGACATCATACAGATCGATCACTCTCTCCGACGGCACCGTGCTGAAGTGGCACACCGAATACCGCACCTCCGAAGGTACCTTATCCGGCAGATTCGTCACGAACTCGGAAGGCGTGAGCGAGTGGGTATGGGATCCCGAAGGAGGCGACGGCAACTTCTACATCGTCATGAAGGGCGAGATCGGGGATTATATCTACTCCGTCCTGCCGTCGGGCACGATACGCAAGTCGACCGAGAACATCCCCCCAGAGCTCCGCTTCGACACCGAAGGAAACGAGATCGTCTATCCGGTCCCGGAACTGCCGCTGGCGGTCAGATACTACACGCTTATGACGGAAGAGGAGCAGAACCGGCTCAGATACGCCTACAACATCCAGAACTTCTACACCCCGTTCGTCTACTCTGTATACACGGGCAAGTCCTCGAGTGCGATCGTTTCGGAACTGACAGACAGGATAATCTCCGAGGCCACAGTCACTGAATACGAGGAATATGAAGAGACCGATCCCGAGACCGGAGAGGTCTACACCCTCAGCCGGCCGATCAAGGTCCCCGCAGACTTCTCCCGCGCCGCGGAAAAGAACACCTATCTCGAGTATGTCGACAACTCGTCGAAGAACAAGACTACTTCCTTTGAGCCGAAGGAACTCGTCACTGACTCCGAGGTCTACCGCCAGCGCCACAGACTCGTCATGGAGTTCATAAACTACCTCGTCGACGAGAAGCACTACACCTATTCCCTCACTCCCTCGGTCACGGCCGATACGACCCTCGTGGGTGTCGAGAAGTTCCTCGCGGGCGACCGAGAAGGCTCGTGCGTGCAGTTCGCGACGTCGCTCGTGCTGATGCTGCGGAACGCAGGCATACCCGCCAGGTTCGTCGACGGACTCATCGCGTCGAACTTCTATACCAATTACAACCCCGACAAGGTCGCCCAGTATATCACGACGGTCAGGGACAGCAACGCGCACGCCTGGGTCGAAGTCTGGTACGACGGCATAGGCTGGGTGCAGTACGAGGCGACTCCGCTCTACTACGATGCGATGTATCAGCAGCAGAGCTCGTCGTCACAGCCCGGACATTCCTCGTCGGGCAACACGAGCGACTCCTCCGAGGACGAAACCGATGAAACAGACACGATGACCGACGAGGAGCTCGCCGAGCTCATAAGGCAGCAGCAGGAAGCCGAACGCAGGGCGCTCATCCGTAAGATCGTGACGGTCTCGCTGATCGTCCTCGCTGTCCTCGCTCTCATAGCGCTGGTATTCTTCTACTTCTACGTCGGCGCCAGAAAGGCCGAACGGGACAGAAACGCTCTCGCCGAGCGTCTCGCTCACGCCTGCGACGCCGGCAGCACCGGCATTCCCTCCGGCGACGACGTGCGAAGGATGCACGGGCTCGTCACGCTCATGCTCGACAAGTGCGGCCTGGCTCCCCGTACGGGAGAGTTCAGGGACGAATACGCCGCGAGGATCGCGTCGCACAACCCAGGCGCGCTGATCAAGCCGGTCGAGGAGGAAAAGCTCACCGAACAGAAGGAGGCAAGATTCGCCCTTCGCGGCAAAGAGGTCTCCGAAGTGTTCGACGGCTTCGCCGCCGAGGAGTTCGGATACGGCGCCGACGTCTCGTCGATGCCGCTCATGTCACGCTTCTTCAGGCGCATGTACGCATACGAATACAAACGCCACGTAAATCCGTTCACCAGGATCCGGCTCTGGCTCTTTGAGCACAAGCTGTGATCTCTCCATGCGATCACCCGCCCGCGGAACGCCTCCGGCCTGCCGCGGGCGGGTATCCGCGTTTACCCATTTCCGTAAAAATCATTTTTATATTAACGGGAGGAACCCATAATGCTTCTTTCAACCCAGACCGGCGGCGCCATGCGCAGGTTCGGTTTCGAAAAGGGCGCCCTCATCCTTCACGGCGCCGGCTACGACTGCCTCGACTATTCCCTCTTCGACATGATCGCCGACGGAGACGAGTGGAACGCCCCGGGGTGGGAGGCGCTCGCCGAGTCGAGACGCGCCTTTGCCGACGCGAACGGGATCGTCTTCAACCAGGCCCACGCCCCGTTTGGCTTCAACTGGGCAAACGAGACGATCAAAAAAGAAAAGGCCGACCCCAGAGTCGAGAGGTCGATAAAGATCGCCGCTATGCTCGGCGCGAGCTCGATAATCGTCCATCCGCTCCACTGGTTCCCCTTCAAGGGCCATGAGGAGGAGATAAGAAAGATAAACCTGGAATACTACCGTTCGCTCATACCCGTCGCCCGCGACTGCGGCATACGCATCGCCTTCGAGAACATGTGGCAGAAGGAAGTCAAGCGCAAGTGCATCTCCGACGACGTCGGTTCGAGAGCGGCTGATCTCGCGTCGTACATCGACGAGATCGGCAGCGAATGGGTCGTCGCATGCCTCGACGTCGGTCACTGCAGCCTAGTCGGCGAGGAGGCCGAGGACGCCATACGCATCCTCGGACACGACAGACTGAAGGCGCTCCACGTGCACGACAACGACTACCAGGGCGACAGGCACACGCTCCCGGGACTCGGAATGATGAACTGGGACAACATCATGCAGGCGCTCGCCGACATCGACTACACCGGCGAGTTCACATACGAGGCCGACGGCTTTCTCAGGTACTTCGATAACGACTACATCCCGCAGGCCTGCAAGTTCATGGAGCAGACCGGAAGATATCTCATCGCGAAATACGACAAGGCCCGGGCGAAAGCCTGAGAAAAAACAGAGAACCGGCGATTGCTCCGGTTCTCTGCGATTCCTTAATGTAGCGAAGGCGGCCCTCAGACATTTCCGACTTCGATCTCGTAGCCCCCGGTGTAGCAGCAGCCGGGGGCGAGTTTTATCATGTCGTCCTTCGTCCGGAGGCTGCACCCGGGTATTTCGGCGTCGGGGCTCCCGTGCCACGGTTCGATGCACACGTACGGCACGGGAAGACCGGCGTCGTGCCAGAAACCGAACACCGGGCAGCCAGGCGCTCTGAGAGTGACGGTCCTGCCGCGTCCCGAATACGGACGCAGGGTGACGGAGCCGCCAACACCGCGGAGGAAGATGCCCTCTTCGTCGAAGAGCCGGTGGCTCAGGCGCAGGATCCTTCCGTCCTCCATGTCGACGGGGTATGTCTTTCCGTCGCGGAAGCCGCGCGGAGTGATGCCGATACGCCGCGGTACGCTTCCCTCCCCCAGTTCGAGACAGTAGTCTTCGAATGCGAGTCCGTCCTCGAGCGGGAGCGAAAAGCCGGGGTGTCCGCCCCATGAAAAGGGCATCTCCTCATCTCCCGTGTTTACGACCGTTACAGAGAGCGAATAAACGTTCTCCCGCACGCTGTGCGTCAAAAACAGACAAAAACCGTACGGATAGTATTTCCGGGTATCGGGTCCCGAGCAGAATATGAACGTCGCGGAGTTTCCGGAGATCCCGGTTCCGAGAGGCTCAAGGCTCTGAAGAAAACCGTGCAGCGGCATCCCGTATTCCTTCCCGTCGCTTCCCTGATGAACTCCTCCGAACAGCCTTCCGCAGACCGGGAAGAGGTTGGGGGAATGTCCCTCCCAGCACTGCCCGGAGACATCCGGGTCGTACCCTTCCGACCTTCCCTGCCAGATCAGCTCCCGCGCCCCTCTCCGGTCCTCCCGGAGCTTCAGCGAGACCAGCTCGCCGCCCTTCGGCGAGATCAGAGCAAACAAGCGGTCACTGCTTATCATGATCTTTTCGACTGTTTCCATGTTCTTTTCCTCCTGTGGATCTTCCCCGCCCCACGGCCTGCCCGGCGGCCCGCCGCGGCGGAACGGTTTGTGTTTTTTATACCGTGTTTGGAAATAATGTGCGCTGCTTTTTGCTTTTAAAGCCCGATTATATGAATTTTTCTTGAAATCAGGTGAAAAATAACTGAAATTTCGTATTGACAAATTTTTTCCGGTATGCTATAATAAAAGCGTGTAAAAATTAAACAATAACGGAGTTTGCGGTGTCAGGCGGGAAAAAAGACAAGAACTACGGCGATAACAGCGACATGATCCTTTCCCTTCTGATAGAGGCCCGGGACGGCAGTGAGAAAGCCTTCGAGAAACTATCAGTGATCTACCGCCCGCTGCTCGAGTCGGCCGTCGCGTCCTATTCGGCAAAAGACGGAGGACGTCACAGGGACGAACTGTCGCAGGAGGCACTGCTCGCCTTCTTCCGCGCCGTCGGGACATACGACCCGCTCTTCCGCGAAGTCGGTTTCGGATACTATGCCAAGGTCTGTGTGGAGAACGCCCTGCGGAGCGAACTGCGCAGGATCGCAAGGACTGATGCCGGCGCTCCCCTGCCGCTCTCCGATACCGGAGAAGGGCAGACCTGCGGATTCGGTGCCGATCCGGCTGAAGAGGTCATTGAGAGAGAGAATGCAGAAAAGCTGCGCGCTCTCATCAGGGAAAACCTCTCCGATCTCGAGAACAAAGTCTGGTGGGCATACTATTCCGGTATGCCGGCAAGGACGATAGCCGAAAAACTCGGCAAGAGCCAGAAATCGGTGGAAAATGCCGTTTTCAGGATCAGGAAAAAACTGCGTTCGATTCTTTCGGAACGCCGCTGAACCGCGGACGCGTTCCGTCAGTCATACATCCATATGCCCGGTTAGCTTAAAACAAGAGCGTTGATCCATCAAAGGTGGCGGTGCGATCCCGTCCCTGGGCAAGAAATAACACCAATTTCAGAGGTAGAACATGTACGAAGACGAAGTGAAGGCCGAAGAGACTGAAGCTGAAGCTGCCGAAACTGCTCCTGTAGAGTATCAGGACGAGACTCTGGTATGCGTTGAATGCGGCAATGAATTTGTTTTCACAGCCGGCGAGCAGGCATTTTATGCCGAAAAGGGATACACAAACAAGCCCAAGAGATGCAAAGCCTGCCGTGACGCGAAGAAGAACGCAAACAAGCCGCCCAGAGAGTATTTCTATGCTGTATGCAGCGAGTGCGGCGGTGAAGCGAAACTCACCTTCCAACCTTCCAAGGACAAGCCTGTATACTGCAGCGCCTGCTTCGAGAAGAGGAGAAACGCCCGCTGACCGGTTCGGGAACGGCATTGCTCCGGGATGTTGATCGAATCAAAGAAGACACAGTCCCGAAGATCCGCAAGGGTTCATCCCTTGCGGATCTTCTTTTTTTGTTCTCTTCTTACTCTCCGCCGAGAAAGCTGACGTTGCCCGACAGCAGCGCATTGACTCCGCGGAAGACCACTTCCGGCCGCTCCTCGAAGACCTTTTTCATACCCACGGCGCGGTTCATGCTGTCGACGTGAAGGTCGACCGACATGAGCGTCCTTTTTTTCTCGGTAAGCCGGCAGCGGATGTCGTATCCGCCGTCCGCGGCTCCCGTGATTTCGCACTCGGCCGAGATGCCGCGCCTCGAGAAGTCGAGGTATTTCATCGCGGCTGCGAGAGCTTTGTCGAGTATCGACGGGAGGATGTCGGAGCGGAGGCCCTCTGCCACCACCCTGCCCTTTGCGCTCACGGCGTAAAAGGGCCCGGCGGGAGCGCTGCCTTCAGGGCTGCCTTCACCGTCTCCGTCGGGGCTGCCTTCAAGACTGACCTCTTCGATGAGTCCGGCGTCGAGCATCTCGTTGAAAGCCTCGGCGAAATCGAGGTAGAGCACGTAGTCGCTCTTCATAACTATATCGCTCACCGTGCAGAGTTCCATCGGATAGCCGATGTTCTCGAGAAGGTAGAGCACGAAAATCTTGACCGCTCTTTTGTCGCCTACAGGGGATGCCATGTCAGTTTTTGCCGTCCTTTCAAGCCGCCGTAGTATTATCTTACCACAAAACGGCGATTTCTTCAACATTTTATTTGCCTTTTCCTCCGTTTTGTGATATCATATAGTATATTTTATTTCTATACCTGATATACCGGAGGTCACGGACCGCAATGATAAAGATCGCACTTCTCGGATTCGGCACGGTGGGAAGCGGAGTAGCCGAGGTCATCGAAAACAACCGCCGCGTCATATCGCGCCGTCTCGGAGAACAGACGGAGATAGCTCACATACTCGATCTTCGCGATTTTCCGGACAGCCCCTACGCCGGAAAGATAGTGCATGACATCGACACGATACTAGCCGATCCCGAGGTGAAGATCGTTGCCGAGATGATGGGCGGTGTCCACCCCGCCGCGGATTTCACGAAGGCGGCAATCGAGGCGGGCAAGAGCGTAGTCACTTCGAACAAGGCAGTAGTCGCCGAGGAGGGCGACAAGCTCCTGCGGCTCGCAAGGAAGCACGGAGTGAGATATCTCTTCGAGGCATCGGTCGGAGGCGGGATCCCCTGCCTGCGCACCCTCGCCGACAGCCTGTCGTGCAACGATATAATATCTGTAAGAGGCATCCTCAACGGCTCGACGAACTACATGCTGACCGAGATGACAAAGCGCGGCATCGGCTACGGCGACATACTGCCAGAGGCTCGCGCTCTCGGATATCTCGAGGCGGACCCGACGGCAGACGTCGGCGGATTCGACGCCGCCCGCAAGATTATTATACTCGCCGCGATGGCCTGGGGAAAACTGCTCCCGCTCGACGCTGTCAGCACCGTCGGCATCACCGGCATCACTCCCGGCGACATCTCGGCGGCCGCCGCTGAAGGAAAGAAGATAAAGCTCGTCGCCGAGGCGACGAGGACCGGCGGCAGGATCTCCTGCTCGGTGTCGCCGCGGCTCACGTCTCCCGGTTCCATGCTGTATTCGGTCGACGGTCCCTTCAACGCCGTCGAGATAAACAGCAACGCCGCCGGCAGGACGCTGCTGTACGGTTGCGGCGCAGGCAAGCTGCCGACGGCCTCCGCCGTCGTATCCGACATCATCGAGGCGGCACTGCGCCCGTCAGAGGACCTTCCCGCATACAGATGGACGAAGGCCGGCCCGGACGACATCATCATCCCCGGGCTCACCGACGGGATCCGGCCGCTCTGCGAGTGACCGAATGGAAGAAAAAAAGATAAAAGTCGTCCATATGCTGACCGACATGAACGTCGGCGGTGCCGGACGTCACCTGCAGTATCTGATCGGTGCGTCCGACAGGGACAGATTCGACTTCTCCGTCATTCTCCCCGAAGGATCCGCCGCGGCGCCGGCGCTCGAGGCGGCAGGAGCGACGAGGATCATAAGTGTGCCGGGGTTCGACTCGTCGTTCAGCCCCAGGGCCTTCGGCCGTGTTTTTTCGGCGCTCGGTGAGCTTCGTCCCGACATCGCGCACACCCACTCCGCGATGACCGGCAGACACGCAGCCGTACTGCGCCGTGTCCCGCTGCGGATCATGACCAAGCATTCGTCCGACTTTCCCCCGCGTGCCGTGAGGACCTTCCCGCTGCGGCAGCTGTGCTCTCTCGGATACTCGGTCTCGCTCGACGCGGCGATCGCCACCGATGACAGCGCCGCCGCGGCACTCAGGGCCGGAGGTGTGCCGCGAAAGAAGATACACATTATTTATAACGGCGCACCTGAACGGAAAGCGCCGGGCGCGGCCGAGAAGGAAGCGGCGGCACGCCTGCTCTCGAGCGTCGGCGGCGGGCGGCTGTTCACCGTCGGCATGTTCTGCAGACTCGAGCCCGAAAAGTCGGTCGAGACATTCCTGCGGGCAGCGGCGATATGTCTGCGGTTCACAGGTGACATAGCTTTCGTCGTGGCCGGCGACGGCAGCCGGAGGAAGGAACTCGAAAGCCTCATCCCGAGGTACGGCCTCGGCGGCAATGCCGTATTCACCGGTTTCCTTCCCGACCCGGCCCCCGTCATGTCGCTGTGCAGGGTCATCGTGAGCGCGTCGACGTCGGTCGAGACGTCGAGCCTCTCGGTGATCGAGGGAATGGGCATGGGCCTCGTCCCGGTAGTATCCGACACGGGAGGCAGCCGGAGGCTCGTCGGCGACTGCGGGGCGGTCACGGCTCCCGACGACCCGTCGGCTCTCGCCGAAGCGATCCTGCGCCTGCTTCGCGACCCCGATCTAGTCTCCCTGCTCTCGCGCAAGGCGGCGGAGCGTGCGCACACACGGTTTTCCGCCGAAAAGACAGCCTCGATGACGGAAAAGCTCTATCTCGAGCTGCTCGGGGCAGAAAAAATGGCATCAAAACGGGGCAATTGCTAATTTCGGCAAATTTTTTTCACGAATCACGAAAAAAACACTTGATTTTTTTCGAAAAAGGAGTAAAATATATACAGTCGGTTAGCACTCAGGCAAAAAGAGTGCCAAAACCTTGCTGACAAAGGTCAGACAGACCTTCCGTCATACCGTGCACATAATAATAATTCATAAAGGGCCGAGTGCCCGGGAGGAAAAACATGAACATCAAACCGTTGGCTGACAGAGTAGTCATCAAGCTCGTCGAAGCGGAAGAAAAAACACAGGGCGGGATTTTCCTGACCGCCAACGCGCAGGAAAAGCCGCAGATCGCCGAAGTCATCGCCGTGGGACCCGGCAAGACCAATGACGACGGATCGCTGACTCCGGTTGCGCTCAAGGTTGGCGACAAAGTCATCGCCGGCAAGTATTCGGGGACCGAAGTAAAGATCGACGGTCAGGAATACACCATCATATCCGAGAAGGACATCCTTGCGAAGATCGAGGACTGACCCCGGGACAGCATAATAACGAAAGGAAGCAATAGATATGGCAAAGGATATTTTTTACGGCATAGACGCCAGAAACGCCCTTCTCCGCGGCGTTGACAAACTCGCCGACACGGTAAAGATCACGCTCGGCCCCAAGGGCAGGAACGTTGTGCTCGACAAGAAGTACGGAGCACCGCTGATCACCAATGACGGCGTGACGATCGCCAAGGAGATCGAACTCGACGACAACGCCGAGAACATGGGCGCCCAGCTCGTCAAGGAAGTCGCCACGAAGACCAACGACGCGGCCGGCGACGGCACAACGACCGCCACCCTGCTCGCTCAGTCGATGATCCACGAAGGCATGAAGAACGTGACCGCCGGCGCGAATCCGATGATCATCCGCAAGGGCATGAAGAAAGCCATCGACAAGGCCGTCGAGTGCCTCGCCGCGAATTCGAAGCCGGTATCGGGCTCCGCTGACATCGCGAGAGTCGGAACGATCTCAGCGGGCGACGAAGTCATCGGCCAGCTGATCGCCGACGCGATGGAAAAGGTGAGCTCCGACGGCGTCATCACCGTCGAGGAATCCAAGTCCGCAGAAACGTCCTCCGAGGTCGTCGAAGGCATGCAGTTCGACAGAGGCTATGTATCTCCCTACATGGCAACCGATATGGAGAAGATGGAAGCCGTCCTCGACGACTGCTACATCCTCATCACCGACAAGAAGATCTCAGCCGTTCAGGACATCCTGCCGCTGCTCGAACAGATCGTTCAGGCCGGCAAGAAGCTGCTGATCATCGCCGAGGATCTCGACGGTGAAGCCCTCACCACCATCATCCTCAACAAGCTGCGCGGCACCTTCACCTGCGTTGCAGTCAAGGCCCCGTCCTTCGGCGAGAAACGCAAGGAGATGCTCCGCGATATCGCCATCCTCACCGGCGGCCAGGTCATCACCTCCGAACTCGGACTCGAGCTCAAGGACGCGACCATCCAGGAACTCGGACGCGCCCGCCAGGTAAAGGTCACAAAGGAGAACACCATCATAGTCGACGGCGCAGGCGATCCCGCTGCCATCAAGGACAGAGTCGCTCAGATCAGAGTGGCCCTCGAGAACACCACCGTCTCCTACGACAGAGAGAAGCTCCAGGAGAGGCTCGCGAAGCTCGCCGGCGGAGTTGCCGTCATCAAGGTCGGCGCCGCCACCGAAGTCGAGATGAAGGAAAAGAAGCTCCGCATCGAGGATGCTCTCAACGCGACGAAGGCCGCCGTTGAGGAAGGCATCGTACCGGGCGGCGGAGTCGCCTACATCAACGTCATCCCCGAGGTCGAGAAGCTGCTCGATACCGTCGATGGCGACGAAAAGACGGGCGTGCGCATCGTACTCAAGGCTCTTGAGTCGCCTGTGCGTCAGATCGCCGAGAACGCCGGATTCGACGGCGCCGTCGTGATCGACAAGATCGTATCCTCGGGCAAGACCGGATACGGATTCGACGCCTACAATGAGAAGTACACCGACATGATGGGCGCCGGCATCGTCGACCCGACCAAGGTCACCCGTTCCGCCCTGCAGAACGCCGAATCGATCGCTTCGATCATACTCACCACCGAGAGCGTCGTAGCGAACCAGAAGGAGGATCCGGCTGCCGCGGCTGCCGCAAACGCAGCCATGAACGCCGGCGGCGGAATGTATTGATCCCGCCGAAAGTCAATATCCGCAGATCGCCGGGGCTTCATACGAAGCCCCGGCGATCTGTATTCAGTTGATCATCTGTTCAGATTGCGGATCCTGTCAAGTGCGCTCTGGAGTATCAGTTCGGCCGACAGGGCGTCTATGACCTTCTTCCTGGCGCGCCCTCGCGTGTCGGTCTCGTTCAGATATCTCGACGCGGCAACTGTCGACAGGCGCTCGTCACACATCATCACCGGGATGCCGGCCTTCTCGGACAGCATACGGGCAAATTCGCGGCATCTCCCGGCCCTTTTGCCCTCGGTGCCGTCCATATTGACGGGCAAGCCCACAACGGCCGCCGTGACCCCTCTTTCGAGCGCTGCGGCCGCCACGGCGGCGACAGTCGCGGCGATGCCTCCCGGCTTCACCGTCCCGATGCCCGAGGCGAGATACCTCGATACGTCCGACACGGCAAGTCCGGTCCTGACGTCCCCGAAATCCACTCCCAGGATACGTCCGGGGATCCTTGCTATCTCCTCCGCCGTCGCTGGAACGAATGAGCTCTCCTCTCCCGGGGCCGTCTCCGGGGAGGCTTTTTTTTCTTCTCCGTCAGAGATCATATCAGCGATTCGAGCAGTGCCTTCGCCGACTTGATGTCCTCGATCTGGCGCTCGCCCGTGATCTCTCTTTCGATCGTGAGCGCGCCGTCGTAGCCGATCTCCTTCAGCTTCGAGATGAAGAGCGGGTAGTTGACTCTTCCCTGTCCAAGCGGCTTCTCGGCGCCGAGATGCCGGCCGTCGGTCGGATATTCACCGTCCTTGGCGTGGATTCCCCGGACATATTCCCCGAAGACGTCGAGGGCATCGACGGGATTTCCCTTGCCGTACAGAAGCAGGTTGGCCGGATCGAGATTGATGCCGAGGTTTCCGGTGCCTACCTCCTCGATGGTGCGGCGGAGCGTCACCGGAGTCTCCTGGCCGGTCTCGAAGAGAAAGTACTGGCCGTTCGCCAGAAGGCGCTTCGCCAGCCATCTGATCGCCGCTACGACCTCGCTGAATTCAGTCGTTGCGGGGTTCTCGGGCAGGAATCCGGCGTGCGTGATGACGTCGGTCACTCCCATGCGTTTCGCGACGGCAGCCCCGCGCAGGAGCATGTTCAGTCTCTCGGCCCTGTATTCCTTCGGCACGATGCCGAGCGTCAGCGGCCCCTCGTAGAAATTCCAGTACGACATGCCGTCCCAGCCGCACCAGAAGCCTGTGATCTCCACTCCGTATTCTTTCGACGCGGCGGCCGCCCTGTCGGCCATGGCGTCGGTGAGGAAGGCACTGTTCCAGCATTTGAGCTGGGCGGTGGTGATCCCGAGCTCCGCGACTTTCCTGATGTTTTCCTCAACACTGCCGTTGAGAGACGTGAGCACTCCGATTTTCATCCTTTTCCTTTTCCCTTTCCCGTTCTTTATTTGTTTTTTATTGCTGCGTTCGTGTGTCCGGGCAGCGTGTGACCGCATCCGGCGCGTCGGGCGGCCCCTCCGGCCCCGTCCCGGCCTCAGCCGAGCTCGCAATAGATCTCAAGCAGCCTGTTTTCCGCCTCTTCGATCCGGGAGGTGAGTTCGGCCGCCCTGAGGTAGTCTCCAGCGGCCTCGCCGAACAGCTCCGCGTTCATCATGTCGACCGACTTTTCGAGCTCCGCGGCCTCCTTTTTCAGTCTTTCGGTCCTCGCCGCGGCCCGACGCTCCTCGGCCTGCTCGCGCTTTCTTCTCAGGTATTCCTCTTTTCCGGTGAGCGGCGCCGCGGGCTTCGCGCCGCCTGCGTCGCTTCTCACACCGGGCGGGGGTTCCCCGTTCGTTCCGCCGTGGCTGCCTTTCCCGGCCTTTTCCGCACGCGGCACGCTGCCGATCCGGACGGCAAATCTCATGCCGTCGCCTGTGCATGCGACCCACTCTTCCCAGCCGCGTCCGGCAGAGCCGAGAGGCAGCGAATATATCCCGTCGGACGTAAAACCGATGATCCTGTCTGCCAGCCGGTTTATGAATGTCCTGTCGTGAGAGACGCATATGACGCTCCCGTCGTACGACGCGACGGCCTCCTCGAGCGCCTCGCGTGCGGAGATGTCGAGGTGGTTCGTCGGTTCGTCGAGCACCAGCGTATTGACCGACGACAGCATGAGCTTCGCGAGGGTCAGCCTCGCGCGCTCGCCGCCGCTGAGCACGTCTATCCGCTTCTTTACTTCGTCGCCGGTGAACAGAAAGCGGCCGAGCGCGGTGCGGACCTCCCTCTCGGTCATACCGGGGTAGGTCCTCTCCAGCTCCGACAGCACGGTGCCGTCGGGGTCGAGGTTCTGGTTCTCCTGATCGTAATAGCCGGGCGTGACGTTGTATCCGGCGTCGATGCGGCCAGAGGACGGCATGAGCTTTCCGCATATGAGCTTCAGAAGCGTGGATTTTCCGCAGCCGTTGGGGCCGACGGCAAACACCCGCTCGCCTCTTCTCAGCGTGAAGTTCAGGCTGTCAAAGAGCTTATCGGAGCCCGGATAGGCGAATGACAGGTCCTTCACCGTAAAGAGCTCCTCACCGCTCTTCATAGCCGATTTGAAGCTCATTCCGGGCTTCGCGTTCTTTTCCCTCTCGGGTGGAGCGAGTTTCACCATACGGTCGAGCATCTTCTGACGGCTCTCGGCTGCGATGATGTTCCGCTCTCTGTTCCACCGCCTCTGCTGCTCTATAATGGCCTCCTGACGCGCGATCTCCTTTTGCTGGTTGTTGTACTGCCTCTCGTATATCTCGCGGTCAGCGGCCCTCTTTCCGGCGCTGGCGGTGTATCCGCCGTCGTATATCTTCGCGTGCCTGTTCGATATGAACAGAGTGCGGTTGGTGACACGGTCAAGGAAGTACCTGTCGTGCGAGACCGCGATGAGGCATTTGCGGTATCCGGACAGATAGTTCTCGAGCCAGCCGACGGTCTCGGCATCGAGGTGGTTCGTCGGTTCGTCGAGCATGAGTATGTCGGGCTCGCGGCAGAGCTCCGACGCCAGGGCGAGCCTCGTCTTCTGCCCTCCCGAGAGCGACGACACAGCCTCTCCCAGCATGCCGGAGAAGCCCATCCTGTCGAGGACCGACCGGCATACCGCCATATATGTATGACCTCCGGCGCGCGCAAACTCGTCAGACAGCGAGCTGTATTCGGCAGCCGCCGCGGCGAATCCTCCGCCCGGCGTCTTCTCACCGGCCTCGAGTTCCTTCGCGAGGACGTCGAGGCGCCGCCCGATCTCTGTGAGTTCCGGGAAGGCAGCGCGGCTGGCGCGTTCGAGAACGGTCTCGGACGCGTTTCCGGACGGGGACAGGTCGAAAGCCTCGTTCTGGCCCAGCATGCCGAGCGTCGTGTCCTTCGCGCGGAAAACGCTGCCCGAATCGGGCTCGGTCTGCCCCGCTATTATCTTCAGAAGTGTCGTCTTTCCGCAGCCGTTCGGACCGACGATGCCGACTCTGTCTCCGGAGGAGAGCGAGAACGAGACGCCCTCGAGCAGACTGTCGGCGCCGAACGAGAACGAAACGCCGCCGACGCTGAGAACGATCATTCGGTTTGTACCGGGTCCCGGATCAGCCTGCCTTCGCTCCGAATTTAATATCCGAAACTACCGGCTGATGGTCGGAGATATCCTTTGTGTCGAAATTGACCACGACGAAGCTCGAAAGAGCCTGCGTGTCCTTCGTCCCGAAGACGAAGTCGATGACTCCGCCGCCGCTGCCCGGCAGTGTGCCGAGCGTCGAGGCCGAGCCGAAGTTGTTGATGAGCTTTACCGAATCGAACTTGAAGCACCACATGTTGTTGATGCTGCGGAAATAATTCATCGACGTGCTGTCGTGGCGGCAGTTGTAGTCTCCGGTGGTGAAAACGGGGCATTTGTATTTCTTCGCCAGCTCGGCGACCTTCGCTGCCATCTCTTCAGCCTGGACCTTGCGGTAGGATGACCTGTCGTTCTCGGCGTTGTCGAAATCCCAGTGCGTCGAGATTATGCCGATCTTCGAGCCGGTCGCCTTGTCCGAGAGGATGGCCCAGCCCATGTTGCGGCAGAAGAGATTGGCCGACATGGAATACGGCACGACTCCGCTCGCCACGAGGTCGTACTTGTCCTCCTTGTAGAGGATGGTGGAGTAGTTCTCTCCCCCGTCCGGCCGCACGGTGCAGATATGCCGATATCCGATGCAGTACATCGGGATGTACTTACACCAGATCGAGTCGACTTCCTGTATGCCGACGACGTCGGGGCTGTAGGCGTCGAGCATCGTTCCGAACAGTTCGGCGCGCGGAGCCGTGGCGGTCCCGCCCCACTTCTCGCAGAGGATGTTGTAGCTCATGACCCGGATGTCGGTGCCCTCTGCGCGTTCGATCGGCAGGTCCGCCGATGCGTAGCCGGAGAGCGAGAAATCGGCGCCGATGTCGTAATCCTTCTGTCCCCTCATTTTATCCGAATACATTCTTCTTACCGCTCCTTCCGCGGTGACCGGCCCGCAGCAGTCGATGACCGGCTTTTTCCCGCTCATGTATACAGCGAACGTCGAGATAGTCGACGTCATCTTTTCGAGCCTGTTGGTGGAACCGACGAGGATCTCGTACTCCTCGGCGGCGGCGGTGTCGGGCACCGTTTTCAGCATGTATCCCGTCAGCTGCGCAAAGACCTCCGCGACGGCATCCGCCCCGATCTGTCCGACGTTCCCGTTCTTTCCGTATACTATGCGGTATCTGTCCAGCGGGACGCCGAGAATGCTCAGCGAATCCATAGAGTACGCCGCGTTGAACCTGTAGTCGTCGAACTTCAGTGTGAAATCGCCGCCCGCGTTCTTCTCAAGGCCTTCGATGCCGGTGCTCAGGAACCACGAGACCGCTTTCGACAGAATTGCCTCGTGGCCGGCGGTGACGACGATCTTGCGTCCCTTCACCGCCACGGCGTAGTCGTTGTAGCGCAGCTCTTCCATGACCTCGGCGGTCTCGCTGTATGACGTCTCTCCTACAAGTATCTCGTACTTATCGGTGTTGTGCACGGTGCCGGGCTTTACGAAATCGTTCCCGATCCCCACCTTGAGGCCGGTGGCCTTCTCGAGTTTCTCGCGGAGCTTGATCGCCTGAGCGACTACGTCATCAGAGGCGTCGATCGGCCTTATGACGGTGCAGACCGCCTTTCCTCCCGAGCTCAGCAGGAACGGCTCGGCGGCGGCTTCGGTGATCTCCTCCGAAGTATCGGCGGGCATGTCAGAAGACGTGCCTGCCGGCAGCGCGGCCGGTGTGCAGGCCGCAAGCAGCATGGCCGCCGTGAACAGACATGCAAGGCAGGCGGCCGGTGTTTTGATTTTCCTGTGTTTCATAGCGGCAAAGTTTCCTTTCGGTAAAAAGGGCGTAAGATGTCAGTTGTCCCCGGTATCGGGCGCGAGCCTCGTTATCACGAGCTCGCCGTTCTGCCTCGTGGCCGACCAGATGATGCGGCGAGGGCAGTTGTCGACGCAGATCCCGCAGCCGGTGCATTTCGTATAGTCGATCGACGCCACGAAATTCACCACCCTGATCGCGCCCGACGGGCAGTTTTTCTCGCACTTTTTGCATGAGATGCAGCCGACGTCGCACTGCTTGCGCACGACTGCACCCTTGTCGACCGACATGCATCCCACCCAGTGGGCGCTGTCGTAGGGTATCAGTTTGATTATCTGCTTGGGGCAGGCCTTGGTGCAGGCGCCGCAGCCCTCGCATTTTTTGTAGTCCACGACGGCCACGCGGTTTATGACCGAGATCGCGCCGAACCTGCATGTCGCGACACAGGTCCCGAGCCCGATGCAGCCGTTCGGGCAGAGCTTGTCGCCCCCGCCCATCCTGACCGCGGCGATGCAGTCGCGGGCCCCCGAATACGCGTACTTTTTCTTTGCGTACTCCTCGGTGCCCGAGCACATCACCTGCGCTCGCATCCTCATCGGGGCTTCGGCCCTGACTCCCATGATGCCGGCGATCTTCTGCGCCGTCGCGGCGCCGCCGACGGTGCACGCGGTCACCGGAGCCTTCCCGGCAGCGATGTCGGCCGCGAGAGCGGCGCAGCCGCTGCGTCCGCAGCCGCCGCAGTTTGCCCCGGGAAGGACCTCCGCTATCCTGTCGATCCTCTCGTCGCGCTTTACCGTGAAGAGCTTCGACGCGATGACGAGCAAAAGGCCCGCCGCGACCCCGAGCCCGGCGAACACGCCAGCGGTCTTCAGTATCTCAATATAATCCATATGTCAGGTCTTGTTCCTTTCCTATTCCCTTCTGTGTCTCCGGTGCCCGGACGTCCGTTCCGGACAGAGCGGCGACGCGGCTCAGAAGCTGATCCCGGAAAAGCCGGAGAAGATCATCGCGAGCAGTCCCGCGGCGATGAGAGTCAGCGGGAATCCCCTGAAGGCCCTGGGCGGGTCGGCGAATTCCATCTTTGCCCTGACGCCGGCGAAGATAACGATCGCGAGAGTGAACCCGAGTCCGGCGGCAAAGCCGTAGCAGACCGACGGGATGAATCCGTAGCCCTCCTGTATGTTGACGAGCGCCGCGCCGAGGACGGCGCAGTTAGTGGTTATCAGCGGCAGGTATATGCCGAGCGCGCTGTACAGGGCCGGGACGAATTTGCGCAGGAACATCTCGATGATCTGCACGAGAGAGGCGATGATGAGTATGAACGCCACCGTACGCAGGTATTCTAGTCCGAGCGGCACAAGCACGAAATAGTACGCCGCCCAGGTGACCGCTCCGGAGACCGTCATAACGAAGGTGACAGCCATGCCCATCCCGACGGCCTTGTCGGGCTTGTCCGAGACGCCCAGAAAGGGGCAGCAGCCGTAGAATTTCGAGAAAATGAAGTTCTCGGTCAGGACAGCGCCGAGCATCAGCAGCAGCGTGTCGGTAAGTGAAAGCTGAACGGTGTTCACAGCGGCATCCCCCAGTCCGCGTCGGGATAATCGCTGTCATCCGCGTCCGCAGTATTTTTTCCGCCGGCCGGCTCGCCGCTCTTTTCGTCGGGCGGGATCTCGGTCTCGGGCGGGTAGAAGTCGAGCGAGAGCTCGGAATCGGGGTCGGAATCGGAAGCCACGGTGAGCTTCGATACACCGTCGGCCTCAGACACGCAGTAGTAGTCGATATTTGCCGGTATGTCGGACGCCTGCCTGATGTCGGACAGTCTGTCGTGCCTCTGCCGGTCCGACTTCACGTTCCTTATCTTCTGCACCGCCGCGATGAGAAAGCCGAGCGTGAAGAAGGCTCCCGCGGGCAGAACGAAGATCACGGCGGGACTGTATCCCTCTCCGAGCACCCGGTATCCGAAGAAGGTGCCGGCTCCGACGATCTCCCTGACCGTCGCGATGAGGAAGAGCGCTCCGGTGAATCCGAGGCCGCAGGCAAGGCCGTCGAGCGCAGACGGCAGCACGCCGTTCTTCGACGCGAAGGCCTCCGCCCTCGCGAGTATGATGCAGTTGACCACGATGAGCGGGATAAAGAGCCCCAGCGACTCGTAAAGGTCGTAGAAATACGCCTTCATGAGCATCTCGACGGCGGTAACGAACCCCGATATTATCACAATGTAGGCTGCGATCCTCACCTGTTTCGGTATGAACTTCCGCAGCAGCGAGATGAGCGTGTTGGAGCAAATGAGCACGGCGGTCGACGCGAGCCCCATGCCGAGCGCGTTCTTCACCGAGGTTGTCGTGGCAAGAGTCGGACACATCCCGAGAAGCTGTACGAAGGTCGGGTTCTCGGTGAAAAGCCCCGTCTTCAGTATCTGCGCCGCCCATCCGGCCTTTTTCTTTCCGGTCTCCTTTGCGGAGATACCGTTTACTGTCTGTTCATTCAAGTTCGCTCACCGCCTCTCAGCCGGCAAGGCCCATCGAGGCAAGGGCCTCGGTGGCGCGGTTTACGCCGGTCAGCACCGATCTGGAACTGATCGTCGCTCCGGAGATCGCATCCACGTCCTTCTTCAGAACGAGGCCGCGGCCCTTTCCGTTATAGCCGGACAGGTATGCGGGGTCGTCGACGCGGCTGCCGAGCCCGGGAGTCTCTGAAAGAGCGACTATCGCCACTCCGACGATCTTCCCGTCGGCCCCGACGCCTACGACCATGTCTATGTTCCCGCCGAATCCGTTCGGCGACACCGACACGCAGTATCCGGCATCGGTCCATCCGGTCTTCACGGCGTATACCGCGTTGACGCCGTCGGGACAGCCGTCGAGGGCGGTGTACTCCACCTCTGAGGCGCGCTCTCCGGAGAGGCCGTAGACCTCTGCGATCGCGCTGCGTTCGGCCGCCTTCAGGTTCTCTTCGATCTTTTCGCCGGTCAGTCCGTGAACGGTCGAGAGGAGCAGGCCGACGGCCATGCAGATGACGGCGAGCGAGAGCACGGGGGCGATGAATCTTTTACCAGACTTTACGTTTCCGCTTTTCTTTCCGTCGCTGTTATTCATCCGTCATTCTCCCCCTTTCCGTCTTTTTCTTTGATATTTTCTTTGATATCGGCCGTCGGTGCCGGCTGCTTTCCGGCCGGGGCCGCGCCGCCTTTCGCGCCGCCTTTCGCACCGATCCCTGCCGCATGAGTTCCGAATATCCTGGGCTTTGTCATGCGGTCGAAATACCACACGAGCATGTTCATTATCAGTATCGCGAACGACACGCCCTCGTTGTATCCGCCGAAATAGCGGATGAAGACTGTCACCGCCCCGCAGCCGGCTCCGTACCACAGCCTGCCGCTCGCCGTCACCGGCGACGTGCAGTAGTCGGTCGCCATGAAGACGGCGCCGAGGATAAGGCCGCCCGAGAGCAGCTCGTATCCCACCGATTCAAACCGGTTTCCGCTGGGCGGAAAGACCGCGGTCAGGGCCGCGACGGTACCGATGTACGCGACGGGGATATGCCAGGTGATGACCCTTCTGCCGAGCAGATATACTCCACCGAGCAGCAGAAGCAGCGCGGATATCTCGCCGATCGACCCCGGGCACTTGCCGAGGAACATGTCGCCCAGCGATTCGGACGGTATCGCCCCCGCCTTGAGTGACGCGAGGGGCGTCGCTCCCGCGACGGCGTCGGCCGCCGGCAGCGACATCACCTTCCAGTCAGGCTTCTCGAAGGCGGCGGCGAACGTCGTCATCTCCGAAGGCCAGGCAAACAGGAAGGCCCTTCCGGCAAGCGCGGGATTGATGAAGTTCTTTCCGATCCCGCCAAAGAGCTGCTTCACAACCACAATAGCGAAGAACGAGCCGACCACGGGTATCCAGTATGACACCGAAGGAGGAAGGTTCATCCCGAGCAGGAGACCGGTCACGACGGCGGAAAGGTCGCCCACCGTGCATTTCCGGCGGAAAACAAGCCTCGAGAGATACTCGAAGAGCACGGCCGACGCTACCGAGAGCAGCATTATGAAGAGCGCCCTCAGTCCGAACACGACGGCGCCCCAGGCGGCGGCCGGGATCAGTGCGATGATCACGTCGAGCATGATCGTGGCAGTCGTGTCGGTGTGCTTTATGTGCGGCGGAGGCGAGACTGTGAGCAGCTCAGGCACTCCGACATCTTTTCCCGCCGCTGCCGCCGCTTTATTCTTTTCTCTTGTTTCTTCGGACATCCTCAGCTTCTCCTGGCTTTGATCGCGCCCTTGGCGACTCTGATGTACTGGACTATCTGAACGTTTCCGGGGCAGTTGTACGAGCAGGTGCCGCACTCGACACAGCTCATCACACCCATCTTTTCGGCGTCGTCGTACCTTCTTGCCATCGCGTATTGCGCGAGGTAGACCGGCATGAGGTGCATCGGGCAGTTCTTTACGCACCTGCCGCACCTGATGCATGCGGAATAGTCGCTCTGCTTCGCGAAATCCTCCGAGAAGACGAGCACGGCGGAGGTGCCCTTGGTCACCGGGGCGTCGATCTCCCACCTGGCGGCTCCCATCATAGGCCCGCCGTTGATGATCTTGTACGGCTTTTTCACGAGGCCGCCGCAGCATTCGATCAGCGAGCGGTAGCTTGCGCCAAGCGGTACGAGCAGGTTCTTCGGCTCGGCTATGCAGTCGCCGTCGACGGTTATGCACCGCTCTATCAGCGGCAGCCCGTAGGCGAACGCCCGGTAGATGACGGCGCAGGTCTCGGCGTTGAAAACGACGCAGCCTACGTCGACCGGAAGCTTGCCGGCCGGGACCTCGCGGCCCGTCAGAGCGTAGATCAGCTGACGTTCGTCGCCCTGCGGGTACTTGGTCTGCATGACTCTGACCTTGATGAAGCTGCTCTTTCCGATGACCTCGAGCAGGCGGTTTATCGCGTCGGCCTTGTTGTCCTCGACGGCGAGCTCCGCGAGCGTAAGCCCGAGAGCGCGCAGCAAGATCTTGGCTCCGTTGACGATATCCTGAGGTCGCTCGAGCATGAGCCGGTGGTTGGCGGTTATGAACGGCTCGCACTCGGCGCAGTTGACTATCAGCCGGTTCACCCTGCCCATCGATGACTTTATCTTCGCGTGGGTCGGGAACATCGCGCCGCCCATGCCGGAGATCCCGGCCTTCCTTATGATCTCGACTATCTCGTCGGGGCTCGTCTCTGACAGTTTCCTGTCGTGCGGGTGTATCCCGGGATCCAGTTCCTGAAGGCCGTCGCTCTTTATCACGACTGTCTCGATCGGCTGTGCCTGCGCGTTGTGCCTGACCTTGATCTCGGAGACCGTCCCCGACACCGACGAATGCACGAGGCAGTACAGCCCCGACGACGCCTCGCCGATCAGCTGCCCGCGGTATACGTGGTCTCCGGCCTTGACGACCGGCCTGCATACGACGCCTATATGCTGTGCCAGCGGGATCTCGACGACTTCGGGAAGCGGGAGCTTCTCTATCTTTTTCCCGCGGGTGTTCTTGTATTCTTCAACGTGAGTACCGCCCCTGAAGGTGTATACGGGTGTTCCCATACGGAATGTCTCCTTATCGCTTAGCGGCGCTTTCGCGCCGGTCCGGCGCTCCGCCGGAACTGCTCATAATTAAGTATAATTATACAATAACAGAGGCCGAAATTCAACATTAATTTGGCAGACTGCACCCGCAGGCGGTTTTTTTCGAAAAAATAACGTCTTTTGACAAAAAAACAGTTGACATTCGTTCTTCCCGGTGGTATAATATTCAAGCTGTCGCGGCGGAATAGCTCAGTTGGCTAGAGCAATCGGTTCATACCCGATA
>JAFTCN010000018.1 GCA_017454675.1 Clostridia bacterium | reverse complement strand
TCCTCTCGTCCAGCCGGTATTTTGCTTAATGAGCCCGGAAGCCCATTCCCCGGCTTCTTCCTCCGTTACGGCGGAGATATGGAACGCGACCGTTTCGACCTTCTCTCCCTTTCCGGAGAACGCGACCGTAAAGTACCGCAGGGATTCGTTCATCTCCGGCGAATCGGGGCCCATCGGACCCATTCTGAAATCCTTTTCCCTCGGCTGATCCGGCTGGGTCTGCATATCTCCGGGGGCTTTTTCTTTACGTTCAAAAGAGCCCTGTCTGTCGGCGAGCGTCTGCGTGAGCATGTCGGCGTCGCTTGCGACCATTGTAAAGTTCACGCCGTTGATGACGGCAAGAAGCGTTGTCAGAAGGACAAAGATCACGAGGATCGCGTACAGCCTGAATTTCTTTTCCGCTTTATTCATCTTTGATCACCGGCCCTTCCGTTTCTTTGACTCCGCGCTTTTCAAACGTTTCGAGGATCGCTTTCTTGATTTCCGCGAACGTGAACGGATAAGACAGCCTGCCGCTCGCCGAAGGTTCCCCCGTCCGCCGCACCCCGGCGGGTTCGTCCGTCAGCACTATAACGGAGACGTTTTTTTCGTTCGCGCGTTCGATGACCGTCTTATGATCGACGCGCGGGATATTCCGGTCGAGGACCAGGACGTCGAAGTTCTCTGACATAAGCAGGGAGATCACCTGCGTTCCGTCGAACGCCGTGACGGTCTCTCCGAGGTCTGTTTCAAGCAGCTGCCTGAAGCACTCGAGCAGGTCCCTGTCAGGTGCGGCAAACAGGATTTTCATCGGTCTTTCCTCATATCTTTCAGGACGAGACCGTCGCGTCGCTGTAGCAGTTCGTGGCGCCGTAGGAGTTCGCGTTGGTGAAGGTGTACGGCGTTCCGTCGATCTTCACCGTATGGCTGCCGGATGAGTGGAGCGAAAGTGAAACTGTCCTGACGCTGCCGCTCTTACTGACTCTGCCGTAACCGAGAACAATCAGCGTGCCGCCGGAAATGCTGACGGATCCGTCAGCGTCGATCGCCGCTGCATTCTGGCTGTTCGGACCTCTGGTGATCACCACGCCGCCCGTCTGCGTGTAGTATCCGTTGCTGTCGATTCCGTCGGTGTCGCCGCTCGGAGAAACGGTCACGTCAAGGTATCCGCCCGTTACGTTGATCTGCGCCGCGGAATTGCCTTTCGTCGCGTTTACGCCGTCGTCATTCGCCGCGACGGTCGTCTTGCCGCCGGAAATGTTGATCACGTTTGCCTCCAGTCCCTCGTATGCGCTGTCGATGTTGACCGTGCCGCCGGTAATATTCAGCACGTTATCCGCGTGGATCGCGTCCGCTCCGGATACGGTCTTCTGTCCGCCCCAGCCTCCGGGGCCCTGACGTCCGCCGGCAGTCTTGTTTTCGGGTGCGTAAACACTCATATTGACCGTGCCGCCAGAAATACTGACCGTTCCCGAACCTTTCGACCCGTCATCGAACGAAGTTCCGTAATCGGCGTGCAGACCGTCGTCGTAGGTCTGAAGCGTAATTGTACCGTCTTTGATGTTCAGTTCATTCTGAACCTTGACACCCTTATACGAGGTCGTCGAGGCGCTTGACGCGGTGTAACCGCTGTACGAACCCGTATATACCGTAACGGTCGGGGCCGTTCCTTCTTCGCCCGCCGTCATCTCAAAGTTGTGCGCCGCCTGGAAGCCGTCGCCCGCCGCGTAAACGGTGACCGTGCCGCCGGAAACGGTGATGTCCCCTCTTGTAACGCCGTTTTTGCTGACGTCGGTGTTCTCTGTCTTAACGCCGTCGCCGTTCGTGGAGATCGCAACCACGTTTCCGCTTGTCACGCTTATCGAATCGTTGCCTTTCAGCGCGTTGTTGTATGCCGTAACTTTCAGAGAAAGCTTCTGGATCTCCAGGTCATCGGTCGTGTGGATGCCGTTGTTATACGCCGCATTGACCACGAGCGTTCCGTTTCCTTTGATTTTAAGATCGCAAGTCGCGCAGATCGCGCCCTCGCCCTGGTTTTCGTCGTCTGCCGTTTTTGTTCCGCGGGTATCGTTTATCACGTTTTCCGTATTCTTTTTTGCAGAGATATCGGCGTCACCGGCGGAGATGATCTTGATCGGTGAATCACTTCCGCAGTTTACCGTAGCGCCGGAAAGTTCGATAACGACCTCGTCATCCTCTCCGGCGTCAACGATGATCTGTCCTTCGAGCAGGCCCGACGCTGTATAGGTCCCCGCCGAGGTGATCGTATATACGTTCCCGGAGCTGGTGAACGTACCGTCCGACGTAGTCATTGCAAAATCGCCTGTTGCTTCTTCAGCCGTGATGTTCTGATCCACGACCGGCTCCGCGTCGTCGCTTGCCGTGTCAGCCGTACTGTACGTCGCTGAACCGTTTGCCGTTCCGCATGCGGCAAGCCCAAGCGCTATGATCACAGCGAGGATGAGTGCAAATATCTTTTTCATTTTTTTCCGCTTCTCCTTTTTTGTTTATCTTCTGAAAACAACAACCTTCATCCGTTATTGCTGTACACATAATAACAGATGAGGGTTGAAGAAAGATTGAAAGATCGCGGCTTTCTTTCTATTCGGTTGTTTCTGGCAGTTAAAGTGCTGATAATCCCGCAAGCTGAGAGAGCGCACTGCCTTATCGTCAGTAAAGCCGGTCCTCATCTTCTTCATGAGGACCGGCTTTTTTCGTGATTATCGCGTTACCTGTCAAGCACCTTCTCCATAGCTGCGACCAGGCCTCTGACATATTCGCCGTAGCCGAGGTCGTTCGGATGGAGTCTGAGGTCGGAGAAGAACCCCGGGTAGTGCGGCAGGAAGCCGTAGCCGTCGATAACGTGATGCCCGCAGGCGGCCGCCTTGTCGGCTATGTACCCGACGGCCTCGTCGAAGCTGCCGAACCTGGTGATGCGGTCGCGGTCGGCGCGCCAGAGCGGAGTGATGACGAACCGCTCGCTGTCGGGATAGTACTCCGCGAGCTTCTCGAGGAAGCCGTCGCAGCGTCTGAAGAAAGTGTCGCGGTCGAATCCCGACCAGTCGTTGGTGCCGTAGGCGACGGTTATGATGTCGGGCCTGAAGGCGCCGGCGAACTCTCTGCTGAGCAGACCGGGGACGAACTTCTCGCCGCCGATCGCGAGATTGAGCATATACGCGTCGAAGTGATCTGCGAGCCGGTTGGTGTAGCAGAGCATGGGGTACAGCGCGTCGTATCCCTGCGAGATCGAGTCACCGAAGCAGATCATCCTGCGGGAGTATGACGCCGGACGGAAGGAGGCTCCGTCGGAAGCGGTGACGTTCGAGATCACGGCAGCAGTGAGGCAGGGGAACCAGACGGTCAGGCGGTGCTCGCCGGCGGGCAGGGGGATGTCGATCCTGCCTTTGTTGATCCACATCTGTTCCTCGCCGAGGTGATACTTCAGCACGCCGTCGATCAGAATGTCGAAGAAATAGAAGGTGCGGCTCGAGGCCCTGGTGACTCTGTAATCGAAGCCGAAGCTGTCGGCGTCGGTGTAAAAGTCGAGCCGGATACCCGAGGTCGCGGCGGTCTTTACGTAAAAGTCACGCGGGCTTGTCTCCAGGTAGTATTTCTCCTGGGCGGCGGTAAACCTGTGGAAGATGATCTCTCCGTCTTTGCATTCGGCGGAAAAGTATCCGCTTGCAAGGGAGCGCAGCTGCTCAAATCCGATCTTCATGAATTAAAACTCCTTGTATGTCTGTTAATAATGGCTGTCTTCCGGCGCCGCCTTCGCCGCGCGTCGCGCCTTTGCATCCCGGATAAAGACGGGGATGAAGGGCAGCCCGACGGTCACGAAGGCCAGCGCGATGATTATCGCCAGGTATATGAACCAGTGCGCTTTTTCGGTCAGCGCGATGCCCACCGGCGTCTTGACGACGAAGAAGAAGTTGGTGATCCTCTCGACCGACGCGACCTGGTGGTCGGCGCCCACCGTCACGTACGCAAGCAGCGAATTCACGTAGATGCCGATGAACGACAGACCGATGAGTCCGCCGAGCGCCTGGAAATAATGCTTCGTCTTCCACTCGGAGAAGCGGCTCGTGTAGATATATATCCCGAGCACGATGAGCATCGCGTGGAAGAGGAACATCTGGTAGAACTGCGGGTGTATGAAGGCCTGGGACGCCGGTATGTTCGAGAAGACCGACGGCAGGAAGATCGCGAACAGGGCGCCTATCGTCATCGTCGGGAACATGAACCCGAGCAGCGACGTCTTGAGGCCGCTTTCCTTCCGCAGTACGAATCTTATGACGAGAATGAATATGATCTGGATCGAACAGAGGTGCAGCGGGAGCTCCTGGCGGTCGATGAACGGCACGCAGGTCGAGCCGTCGGCCAGCGGCAGCATCTTTACCGTCGAGAGGACCTTGGTGACCTCGGACAGCAGGCAAACCACGCACGCGGCGGTGAATACCGTCTTATCGTCCGGCTTATACCTGCGGATCAGCAGCAGCGAGATTCCGATCACGGCGATGCAGATGCCGATCCATATGATGTGCTGTACTGAATACATGGCTTCAGATGAGAGGCATCACCGTGTCGAGGAGCTTCTTTCTCTTCTCCTTCGACAGCGGAGCGAACGGCGCTCTGGCGTCTCCGCAGTTGATCCCCATGGCGGTGAGGATGGCCTTGGTCCCGGGTATGACTCCGGCTTCGATCAGGGCGGCGATGATCACGTCGGCCTGTTTCTGGACTTCGCCCGCCTCGGCTATCCTGCTCTGTCCGAAGAGATCGAAGACGCTGCGCATCTTCTCCGGCATGAAGTTGAACGTCGTGCCGACGGCCCCGTCGGCGCCCATCGCGAGGCCGGCGAGGAAGGTCTCGTCGTAGCCGTTGAGAAGTATCCTGTCGGGGAAGGCAGTCTTCAGCTTGCGGAGCATGAAATAGTCGGAGCAGGTGTGCTTGACGCCGACGAACCGGCTGTCGGAGAGCAGCTCGGCAATGTTCGCGGCGCTGAAATTCACGCCCGACGCCGCCGGATAGTTGTAGACGAACATCGGGAGCCCGGAGGCGTCGGCGATGTCGAGGTAGTACTTTTTGATCTCGTCGAAGGTGTAGGGGTTGTAGATCGGAGCGACCGACGAAACGCAGTCGTAGCCCGCCTCGGCGGCGATACGGGCGAAGGCGCAGGCCTTGCCGGTGGACATCGCGCCGACGTGTGCGATGAGCACCGCACGGCCGTCATTGACCCGGGCGACGAAGCGGAGGATGTCGCGTCGTTCGGCGTCGGACAGCAGAAACGCCTCGCCCGATGTCCCGGTGACGTAGAAGCCCGAGGCTCCGCCGGCGAGAGTCTTCTCGACGAGCTGCCCCAGCGAGTCGAAGTCGACGTTGCCTCCCTTGTTGAACGGCGTGATGAGCGCGGGTATGATACCTGATATTTTTTTCATGCTGGCATTGCTCCTGTTCGAATAAATAATAACATGTGAATTATAGCATAAATGCCCCGGTTTTTCAACCGCCTCGGTGTTTTTTTTGAAAAAAGCAGCCTGTTGTGATATAATTATAGTTAAATGATACTACTTTAAAAACGCGCTTCCGGCCGGAGCGCGCCGGGCGGCAGGGTACGAAGGGCCGTCCGCCGCGGTGCCGGCGGCCGGGAGACCGCGGCGGAAATACGGAGGAAAACCGGATGAAGGCAACCAAACGCGAGCTGAGATACGCGCGCTCGAACTTCGGAGAGGTGTTTCACACCACGCTGAACCCCGAAGGCCCGGGAGCAGTGCGGATACACCTCGTCCCGCCCGTCGTTTCGGGGGACGAGATCGCGCCGAGCCTGGCGATCATCAACGGCCAGGACATAATCCCCGTCGGAGTCTCCTGGAGCATCCTGCTCTGCGAGTTCATAAAAGAGGTCAACAAATACTCGGGACACCCTGTCTCCGACAAAGAGGCGAAGCTCATAAGAAAAGCGGCCTGCAGGGCGGTGAGGAAGGTCTATCCCCTGCTCGGCAGACGCAAGACCGACCGCGACATCTACACGATCATGGACACTTTCACAAAGATCGCGCGCGGCGAAGAACCGGACGAGCAGATCGGCTACATCTCGATCGGCGACTACGCGCCCTTCATGCGCGCCCCGCACCGGATGGACCTCATGGTCAGCGCGATGGAAAAGAACGGCGTCTGGAACTGCAACCAGCACTGCGTGCACTGCTATGCAGCCGGGCAGGTACACTCCTCCGAGGCGGAGCTTACGACGGAAGAATGGAAGAGGATCATCGACATCCTCCGCGACGCCGGAGTGACGCAGGTCACCTTCACCGGAGGCGAGCCGACGATGCGTCCCGACCTCTTCGAGCTCATCTCCTACGCCAGGTGGTTCATCACACGCCTCAATACGAACGGCGTGCTGCTCGACCGGGAATACGTCGCAAAACTGAAGGAGGCGTCGCTCGACAGCCTCCAGATCACCTTCTATTCGGCCGACGAGGCCGTCCACAACAGGCTCGTCGGCGCCCCGCAGTACGAGAGGACCGTCGCGGCCATCGAAAACGCTCTCGCCGCCGGAATGAGCCTCAGCGTCAACACGCCGCTCTGCACGCTCAACCGCGACTACCTGAAGACGCTCGAGTTCCTGCATGAGAAGGGCGTCATCTACGTCACCTGCTCGGGTCTCATCACGACCGGAAACGCGCGGACCGCGGAATCCGAGAGCCTGCAGCTCCCGGGGGACGAGATAAAGGAGATACTCGCCGGCGCCGCCGGCTACTGCTTCTCGAACGGGATGGAGATAAACTTCACCTCTCCCGGATGGGTGCCCTCCGGATTCTGCGAAGAGATCGGCATCGCTGCCCCGACGTGCGGCGCGTGCCTCTCGAACATGGCCGTAACGCCCGGCGGGAACGCGGTGCCGTGTCAGAGCTGGCTCGACGGCGAACCGCTCGGAAACCTCCTCGAGACCGGCTGGGACAGGATCTGGAACGGCGCAGCGTGCGCGGAGCGCCGCGAATACTCGGCGAAAATGGAGGGCGAATGCCCGCTCAGGATCAAAAAGAACGCGGAAAAGAAGGGGAGCGCGGAATGAAAAACAGGGCTTCGTTAAAAAAGATATCCGCCGCGGCGGCAGCCTTTCTCGCATCTCTCCTCATCGTCTTCCTTGTGCCTTTTACGGCTTCGGCAGCGGCCCTCGACGAGATACTCGTATACAGCATCAGGGCTGACATAAACGACGACGCCACCGTCTTCTTCAACTGCCACATAGAGTGGAAGGTACTCGATTCCGACAGCGAAGGCCCCCTCTCCTGGGTCAAGATCGGCATACCGAACGACCACTGCTCGTCGGTACAGGCGCTCTCGGACAATATCTCGTCGATCGGATACTATTCCGACTACGGCAGCTTCATCCGCGTCGATTTCGACCGGGAGTACTTTAAGGACGAGGTCATATCCTTCGATTTCAGCTTCGTTCAGGACTATCTGTACCAGATGAACTATCTTACCGAAGGCGAGACGGTATATCAGTTCACACCCGGCTGGTTCGACGGCATCGACGTCGACAGCTTCTCGCTCAAGTGGAACAGCAGGGGCGCGACGTCGATGAGCCCGTCGTGCACCGTCGACAGCGCCGGATACTACACCTGGGAGAGATCGCTTTCCGACGGCGAGATGCTGACCGTCAGCATAACCTATCCGAACGGCGCCTTCGCGTTCGACGAGACCAAGACCATCGATACGGGGGAACAGGACTACGGCGGCGCCGACTTCGGAAGCATCGCTCTGGGGATCATATCATCCCTGTTCTCTTTCGGGTTTTTCATCACCGTCATTCTTATCGTCATCGCTCTTCTGAGCAAAGGCGTGTTCAGCAGGACCTCGGGCTTCTCGGGTGAAACGACGAAAAAGGTCACCCGCGAGAAGATAGTGTACTATCCCGCCTGCCAGGGCTGCGGCGCGCCGCGTCCGGAGGGCAAGGAGAACTGCGAATACTGCGGACGCAGCTTTGTCAAGAGCCGGGAGACGGTCACCGAAGAGGAGATCCCGGAGGATATGAAGAAGCACACGACCGACGGCGACTACCGATACAGCACCGATCCCAACACCTTCATGCGGGTGCATGTGGTGCCGGTGGTCCTCCCGCGCTTCTCCTCCTCTTCGACTTCTTCATCTTCTTCCAGAAGCAGCTCCTGCGCACACAGTTCGTGCGCTCACAGCTCATGCGCCTGTGCCTGTGCGTGCGCCTGCGCCTGCGCCGGAGGCGGCAGAGCCGGCTGCTCGAACAAGGATTTCTACAACACCGGCCTTAAGCTCCGCCAGCTCGCGCTCCGCGAGAAGAAGAACAGAAAAACGCAGTAATCAGTGCTGGATGTACCGGATCGGCAAGATCGTCCGCAGCCGGAGAAAAACGCTGTCGATAGAGATAAAAAACGGCGAGGTCATCGTCAGATCCCCGCTGCGGACGCCCTGCCGCGACATCGAGGAGTTCGTGTCGCGGCACGGCGAATGGATCGAAAATCATATGAAAAAAGAAGCCGAGAGGCAAAAAGCCCTCCCGGACATCGAACCGCTTACCGCGGAAGAGCTCAGAGCTCTCGCTGAAGCTGCCCGGACCGTCATCCCGGCCCGGGCGGATCATTACTCAAAGATCGTCGGCGTTTCCTACGGAAGGCTGACCGTCAGGGCGCAGAGGACCAAGTGGGGCAGCTGCAGCAGCCGCGGCAACCTGAATTTCAACTGTCTGCTGATGCTGGCGCCCCCCGAGGTCCTCGACAGCGTCGTAGTGCACGAGCTCTGCCATCTGAAGGAGATGAACCACTCGGACAGGTTTTACGCCGAGGTCGTCGCGGCTTTTCCCGACTACCGCAGGTGCGAAAGGTGGCTCCGGGAGAACGGCCCCGCGCTCATGATGCGTCTGCCGCGCAAAGACGTGTAGCCGGCCCGCTCTCTTTACCCTGTCAGGTATAGCTGATCTCGACGGTCACGGGGGACAGCGGGAAGGTGCAGCAGATGTGCGCGTATCCGAACTCCCGGTCCATCCTGCGGCGTGAGACGTCGTACTCGGGCGGGACATAGACGTCCCCCGAGACGATCTTCGCTCTGCACCAGCCGCACTCGCCCGAACGGCAGCGCGACGGCGCCGCGATGCCCGCCCGCTCGATCGACACGAGCAGCGGCTCGTCGCGCCGGGCCTCGATGACGGTCTCGACGAGCCCGAGCCGCACCGTCAGCGGGAAAGTATCCGGCAGCCCGTCGGCCTTCGGATAGCCCGGCTGCTCTGTCAGGTCGCCGTCGAAAGGGGAGCCCTCGGCACGGATCCGCCCGGACGGGACGCCGAGCTCCGCAAGCTGCCCGCGGATATATCTTTTCATCGCGGCCGAGCCGCAGACGAAAACCCCGCAGTCGCCTTCAGGTTTGTATTTTCTTATGATATCCGCCGTGATAAAGCCGCTTTCCTCGCCTTTGTCCGCGTCGGCCCCCTCCTCGAGCACGTAAACGACCCTGACTCTGCCGCAGACGGCGGAGATGCGGTCGAGCTGCTCGCGGTAGAGCAGGCCGCCGCGGTCTTTTGCTCCGTAGAGAAGCGTCAGGCCAAAGTCCTCGGCGCCGTCGCGGATCGCCCCGGCCATCGAGACGAAGGGCGTGATCCCCGAACCTCCGGCTATCGCAAGGATATCGTCCCCGTCGCGGAGCTTTTCGTGGAAGAAATTGCCCTCGGGCGCGGACGAGACGATCTTATCTCCGATTTTGAGGCTGTCGAGCAGCGCGTTTCCGGCGAATCCGCCCGGGGTGCGCTTGACCGTGACGATGTAAAAGCCGTTCGCGGCGTCGGCCGGAGACGAACATATCGAATAAGCCCTCGTAACGTTGCTGCCTCCGGACTCGAACCGGAAGGACAGGTACTGTCCCGCCCTGAACCCGGGCAGAGGACCGCCGCCGTCCGCGACGAGCAGGTAGCTCTTCGCTCCGCCCTCCAGTCTCTCCTCAATATCCCTCACTACGAGCCGGAGGCTGTCGGGATGGAGATGACGCGCGTGAGCGTTTATCGCGAAGGTCCCGTCCGCGGTGCTCTCCGGCGCCGCGGCGATCGTTTCCTCGCGTTTTTTCGACAGGTTCTTGGTGCGCAGGATGTCGCGCAGGCTGCTGTTCGAGACCCTGATCTTCAGCTTCTCGAGCTTTTCTTTTACCTTTAAGCGGCTCATTTCCTGCCCCTGCCTTTCTTTTTCCCGGCGCCTGCGGCGTCCGCCTCGCCCGCGAGCATGGCTTCGGCTTCACCCGCTCCGCTGAGATAGGCGCTGCCGTATCCGGCTCCCATCTTTCCCGAGGCGCCGACGATCCTCAGTCCCGGCACCGATTCTCTGTCGGATGCCATGCTGCGGGCCATGATCCCGTCCCACGAGTTGGGCTCGTGTCCGTAGACGGCTCCCTCGGGCACGCCCAGATACCGCGCGAAGGTCCAGGGTGTGGCCACGGATATCTCCTCGATGTGCGGAATAAGGTCGATCCCGGCCCTGTCTCTGAGCCTCTTCAGCAGCTTTTCCGCCACTTTTTCCTTAAATGAGAAGTAATCCTTCTCTTCGAGACTGCTCCACTCTTCTGGCGCCGCGAGCGTGTTTATGTTGAACACGCAGGTCCCCGGAGGCGAGAAATCGGGCACCGCCACATTGGGGCAGACGGTGACCATGTACTCGTTGGTCTTCATTCCGTGCATGATCCTGCGGTACTCGACCTCCGAGTCGGACCCGCCCGGCAGGAAGAGCGAATAGTCTTTAATACCGAGTTCCTCCGCGGTCCTGTCGAGACCGACGTACACCCCTATCATGCGGGCGCCGTATCTGCCCCGGCGGGCGGTGATCAGCCGCTTTTCGCGCGACGGCACGTATTCGCGCGGCACCATATGGCCGTAGACGATATCCGGATTGATGTTCGCTAGCACACGCGGAGCGCGGAACTCTCCGCGGTTAGTCTTCACTCCGGCGATCTTTCCGTTCTCGAATAAAATCTTTTCCGCCCTGGTGTTGTACAGCAGCGTCCCTCCCAGTTCGCGGAAACGCTCGGCGAGGCGCAGGCTCAGTTCGTGCGAAGTCCTCCGCGGGATATATGCTCCGCGATCGACGTATGTCTGCACCATGTTGGTATAGTGGAAGAACGAGAGATGCTCGAGCGGCACTCCGAGATAGGTCCAGTAGGTTGACATGATGTCCTGGACCTTGTCGGGCAGTCTCAGCGCCGCGAAGACCGAGCGCACCGAATACGAACCCACCCTCAGGAAGTTGGGGAAATTCTTCAGCATGTAGCGCACGCTCTGGTCCTTCGTCTCGAGAAAATAATCGGTGGCGGCGGATGTTTCGTCGAACAGACGGAACATCTTTTCCATATACGGACGGCTGCCCGAAACGTATCTCTCCATGGCGTCGATGAACTCCTTGCGGCCCGACGGCATGGTGACGTCCATCGGAGTTCCGTCGGAATAATAAGATATGACGCGGAAGCAGTCGTTGATCCTGACCCAGTCGACGTCCACGCCGAATCCCTCGAACATCTTCCTGATGTTCCCGGGAGCCTCCTCGGGCCCGACCGAGCAGAGCTCGTGGAGCGACGGATCGAACTCGAACCTCCCTCTTGTGAAGCTGGTGGCGCAGCCGCCGGGCAGATTGTGCTGCTCCAGGAGCAGCACCCGGCGCGTCTTCGCAAGCGTGAGAGCGGCGCCGAGCCCTCCGTTACCGGCGCCGATTACGATGTAATCGAAAGCTGTTTCTGACAAATGTGTTTGATCTCCCTGCTGAACGGTTATTTGTCTATTATTATATCACTTTTTTCCCGCTTTGGCCAGCCGGCGGTGTTTTTTCATCATAAGTTCAAAAACTTTTGAGTAATCCGTCAGAATATGCTACAATAAAAGAGTAAATTATGCTATAATAATAAAGCTGAAAGAGGCAGAGGCGGGGAAACAAGGAAGATCGCCGGGCAGCCTGCGAACGGCATGAGGACGGCAGGAACGATGCCGGCGGAACAGCCCGGGACCGCGTTGACCTTCATCCGGCGCGCTGAGCGGCGGCGGTCCGGCCTGAAACGCAGAAAATGCTTCGGAGCATACTGAGATGTCTAAGATCAAACACTCAAAGATAATATCCGCGGCGATCGCCGCGTTTATCGCGGCGTCTGCCGCCGCGGCGGCCTTTTTCGCGCTGCCGCCGCGGGTCGCCGGAGCGGACGGGACTGTCGCGGACAAGTTCGCCGTAGGCGACGACATATACACGACGCTTGCCGCCGCCCTCGACGCCGTGAACTCGTCTGATATGTACGACCCCGTCGAGGTCACGACGATCGAGATCGGATACTCGGGAGATACTCTCCCCGAAGAGCTGGTCGTCGGGATCGGCTCGACTCTCGTGATAAAAAAACCGATAAGGCTCACCGGCGAGGCGTATGACGGGACCGTCATACTGCGCCGCGGCAGCGGCTTCACCGGCGCGATGTTCAGCATCCCGACGGAAGTGACGCCCGATTACGACCCCTCCGAGCTCATCCTCGAACTCGTCACTGTAGACGGCGCCGGCTCGTATGCCCCGGTGATCTCGGGCGGCGGCTACGCGCTCATGTCAAGCGTGTCATTCCTCAGTCAGGGACAGATAGCCGAAAGCGGGGTCGGGATCGAATTCGAAGACACCTGCTATGCGATGCTCAACGGCGGGACACCCTACGGCTCTCTCGATATGGCGCTCACAGCAGCGGAGAACGGAGACACAGTCTCGTTCGATCCTTACGACGTCGAAGGCAGATACGTCGATTTCTCCGCTCCCCTCACGCTCTCGGGAAGCTCGGTGACGCTCGAACTCGGCCCGACGACCCGTATAGGACATCCCGACGCGCTGACAGGTCCGCTGATAACCGTCGCGGACGGAGCAACGCTCAGGATATCCGCCGATACCGACTGCTCTCTGATGTATACCGGCGAATTCACGGGGCCGTTCATATCCGTCGGTTCGGGCGGGACGCTCTCATACGTTGCAGGAAGCGATACGCAGTGCTCTGTTACATACGAGTCGATGCCAGCTGCGACCGTCGTGGAATGCCGCGGGACCATGACGTCGGAGATCCATGTGAACTACAACAACGCGACCGCGGACGTATATGCCGGAGGGAGCTATTCGTCGACATACGACACCCGGGTCGAGAGTCAGAAATACGACGGCATCAGATTCCAGGTCACGTTCGACTCCCCAGGCATCGCCGCCGCGCTCCCCGAGGCACAGTTCTGCCGCTATTCCGAAACGTTGGAGCTGCCGTCCGCGACATCTGACTACTTCGATCTTCTTTACTGGCGGCAGGAGATCGTCGCGCCGCCCGATCCCGAATACAGCTACTATGATGCGTACGAAGAGCTGTCAGAGCTCACATGGCCTGTTGCCCTTCAGGCGGTGTGGACGCCGACCGAATGGCCGCAGTTCACGTCCTCTCTGCCCGATTACGATTCGATGACATACGGCGACACCGGAACGTACGGGGTCACAGTCACGCATCCGGCGGTCACGGCGGGCGATGTCACCGTGGCCTGCACATGGGGCGTCTACGGCGACGGAGTTGAAGATCTGTCCGACGGGGGCACGTCGTTCAGCATCTCGGGATACCCCGCAGGGCAGTACACTGTAGTGGTCACAGCTTCGCTCGTCAGCGGCGATGCGGTCATCGAGTACGTCGACGATCCGCCGTATTCGGAGATGGAGCTGACAGTCGAACGCAGGACGCTCACGGTCAAAGCAAAAGACGTGTCGGTGACGTACGGAGATACCGTGCCGGGTTTCGAGACCGAAATCACGGGCTTCGTCTCCGGAGAGAGCGAAGCGACCCTTGAGGCGGAGGACGCCGCGGTCGCCCTGCCGGTCTGCCCTGATGCGGCCGGTGCGGTCCCGAACGCAGGGACTTATACCATAGAGTTCGACGGTCAAGCGAACTTCACGGGCTCGAAGAACTACATTTTCTCATATCAGAACGGGACGCTGACCGTCGGCAGGGCTCCCGTGACATTCACCGCTCCGTCGGTCACGTCGTTCACCTACAGCGCAGCCGAACAGGGGCCGCTTCTCCCCGAAGGCAGCGGATACACGATCACCGGTGAGCTCTCCGCGGTAAACGCCGGCAGATATTCGGCGACCGTCGCGCTGACCGACAGGACGAACACCGAATGGTCGACCGGCGGCGACGGCGACATCACCGTCGAATGGACGATCGCCAAAGCCGCGCTCACCGTGACGGCCGACGACAGGACCGTCACGTTCGGATCCCCCGCCCCTGCCTACACCTGCCGCGTCACCGGGTTCCTCGGTGCTGACACCGAAGCCTCGCTCACAGGCTCTGCCGTCGCGGCGTCGTCATACCGTCAGGGCAGCCCCGTCGGGACCTACAGCATCGTTTTCGCCGGTTATACGTCGGCAAACTACGATATAAACTACGCAGACGGCACGCTTACCGTCACGAAGCTGAAGATAGACGCCCCCGCCGTCTCTGACACGTCGTTCGTGTACAGCGGTGCCGCACAGCGCCTGCAGATCGCACAGAGCAGCTACTATTCGGTGAGCGGGAACACTCAGACCGCGGCGGGCAGCTACAGCGCCGCAGTCGCGCTGACCGACAGAACGAATACCGAGTGGTCGACCGGCGGCACGGCAGACCTGAGGATCGCCTGGACGATATCGAAGGCAGCCCTTAACGTCGCGGCCGACAGCGCCACCGCCGTATACGGCGACGCCGCGCCCGCCTTCACCGCGACGGTCACCGGCCTTGCGGGGAACGACACCGAGGCATCGCTCGGCGGAACGCTCGTCTTCACGACCGGTTACACCGCCGGCTCGAACGCCGGCAGCTACACAGTGACGCCTTCGGGCTACACGTCGGGCAACTACGACATCACATACACCGCCGGAACGCTGACCGTCGTCAGGGCGAAGATAGATATGTCAGGGGTCTCCTTCAGAGACTTCGCCTGCCTCTTCGACCGCAAACCTCACACGGTCGTGATCACGGGCACCCTCCCTTCAGGCGTGACCGTCAGCTATTCGCCGTCGAACACATATACCGGGATCGGCGAGTACCCCGTTACGGCGTCGTTCGCCTGCGACACGGCAAACTACGAGGAGATCCCATCGATGAGCGCGAAGCTCATCATAAAAGACACCGGATTCGTCGGCAGCGACGAATACAACAGGATCGTCGAGCGGATAAAGAACACCAGATCCGACCACATCACGAACCAGACGGCCAGAAAGATACTCTCTGACCGGATCGACACCTTCGTGAGCGACGCGGAGAAGACGATCTCGATGGAAGAGCTCATGCCGCTCGTCGACCGGTTCGACGGCTTTCTCGACGAATTCGTCATCGACCTGCGCTTCTCTCCCCTCTCTGTCTTCAAGGACCGGTACTACAGCGGCGAAAAGATCGAGTCGGGCTTCAACCTGGTCGGTTCGATGTACCGCGAATTCAGCGCGATTATCATAAGCGACTGCACGATAGAATACCCGCACGGCGACTGCTTCGTCACCGGTGACACGAGCTTCAAGGTAAAGTCGGGCAAGCTTGAGACCGAATTCGATATCCTGCCCGTGCTGCCCTACAACAAGTCCGGCATCATCCTCGAACCCTCTGTGGCCGGCAGCCGCGACCTGAGGGCGGGCGACCCGCTCCCCGCCATCGGCGGGACCGCGAAGAACGCCGCGGGCGACACCGTGCCCGGCGTATTCGCCTGGGCCGAAGGTCAGAAGCTCCGCGCGGGCGAACGCGAATATCTCTTCACATTCGTCCCTGAGGGCGAGACCGAGCCCTGCTACGGAACGCTGAAGCTCTCCGTCCGCAAGGGCATCCCGGAAGTGACGTCGGTGAGGCTAGCCGGCGGACATCGCGGCTTCATATACGGAGACCCTCTTCCTGAGCTCGCCTGCGAGTCGTCGGTGCCCGGGAGCATAGCGTTCGACGTGGGTCAGATGCTGCTCGTCGGCGAGCACGGCTACGCGTACACCTTTACGCCTGACAGCGAAGAATACGAGACCGTCAGGGGAGACTTCACCCTCACCGCCGGCAAGGCGCCGCTGATCATCGAGGCCCGCGACCTGCTGATCTGCGAGGGCGACGAGCCCGTCTTCACCTTCGTGTTCACCGGTTTCGTAAACGTCGAATCGAGTCTGCTGCTCACCAGCGGCCCGACGGTGGAGAACGTCCCGACAGAGATCGGCACATACCGCGTCATTCCGGGCGGAGCCGTCTCCGACAACTACGAGATCACCTACAGAGAGAGCGAGTTCACGGTAAGGCCCAGGTCCTACGCGGCAGAGATCACCGACGATCCCGACGGGATCACCGCCGAGTTCAGGCTCGACGAAAACACCCTCCTCAGAGTCAGGACCGTCACGTCCGGCTTCGACGCCGCGGCGTTCGACGCCTTCGTGAGGTCGTCCGGCATACTGACGCCGGGCGAGGCCCAGAAATACCTCTACGAACTCAGCCTGACCGACAACGACTACAGGGAGACCGGCAAGGCAGCCCTCATCATGCTCGACATCCCGTCGGCGCTCGACGGATACTGCATACACATACTCAAGGTAACAGACGGCGTCTTTTCGGTATACACCGACTACGAGACCTCGGACGGCAAGATATACCTTTCGATCCGCGGCAGCGGCACATACTGCATCAGCGCGGTGCCCGAGGACGAGATCTTAGTGCTCATCAGAGACTTCATCTCGGACACCGACACCGATCCCGAGAACGTCTGGAGAGTCAAGATGTACTACGATCTGCTGCCTGAGAGCGGCAGAAAGAAGCTGTCGGACAACGAACTGGCGGCGCTCGACAGCCTCTTCGGCTCGTCGACCGGGAAGCTGGTGCTCATCCGCGAGGGCGAGAACGGCATAACCGTCGACGGTCTCGGCAACGTTACGGTAAACGAACTCCTCGACATCAGCACCGAAAGGGTGGAGGTCGGCATCACCTCATCCGCAGCCGGGATATCCGACAGCGTGAAGGCGGCGCTCCGGGAGAGCGGGCTCGAGATCGCCGAAGCGTTCGAACTCGGCATCTACAAGACAGTGTGCGTGAGCGGAAAAGAGAGCAGCTCGTACACCGAGCTCGTCGGCAGCAACGACATCAAGGGCAGACTTAAGATCGGCATCCCGGTCACCGGAAGGATGAGGCAGTTCAGCGGCCTGTGCGTCAGACTGATCGGGGACGGCGGAGTTCCCGCGGAGGTGGCTGCGTCGGTCGAAAAGATCGGCGACAAAGAGTATCTGGTATTCGAGACCGACCGTCTCTCGACCTGCGTGATCGCCGGCGTTCCCGCCGCCGATGCCGCAGTCAGGGATAAGGCCGGTGCCTCCTGGGCGATAATCCTCTCTTTCGGCGCGGCCGCGACAGCCGTTGCGGTGCCCGGATACGTCATAAAAAGAAAAGAGGAAAGGAGGACCGGAGAATAATGGCAGGAAAAGACCCGGAATATCCCAAGTATAACGAGTATAACAATTACGGCGAATCGAATACCGGTGGACTGAACGAAAGCTTCCGCACGCCGGAGCGCAACACTGTCACGACGCAGGCGGAATCCGAGAAAAACGGCGAGGACGCCGAGCGGAACGCCGTCGGAAAAGGCGGAGTGCGTACCGGAGACGCCCTCCGCAATACGGTCGCGGCGAAGCTCCTCGCGGGCATCGCGACCGGTGCGACGTCGCTCGCGGTCTTCGTGCTGGTCTTCCTTCTGATATCGGTCAACGCCCTTCCAGAAGCGAAGCTGACCGACATCTACGCCGGCGCCGACTTCATCGACTATACCGTCGAGGCCGGCGACCCAGGGGAGTACGACATGAAGATCACTCTGTCGGACAGCGGAGGCGAAACGGTCTACGAAAAAGCGATCTCCGAAGGCGAGAACAGGGCCACGATCGGGGGACTTGAGCCGAAGACACGGTACAGGCTGACGGTCACCGGAAAGTCGGCCTTCGGCAGGGCGACGGCTGTCTCGAAGATCATAAAGACCGCCGGGACCGCCCCGAAAGCAGAGATACGCAACCTGCGGTGGGCGGAGAACATGAACGGAACGGTAGACGTCGACTTCGACATCCGCTTCTCCGATCCGTCGGAGCTCTTCGAATCGTCGGAGCTCGTCTGGGTGCTCGGCGAAGGCAAAGACTCGGGAGGCGAGCCGATAAAGCCCGAAAACACCGGATACACGATCGAAAACTTCAGTGGCACCGGCAAATTCGACGTCTTCCTCTACTGCACCGTCGCGGGCGACAAGCTGCTCTATTCATCGGTCTCGGTGAATATAACTCCCGTGCCGAAACAGACCGTCCTGCTCTCGCCCGGCCCCGACGGCAGGCTCTTCATCCGCTACTCCTTTGCCGATTTCGGCTATGACATCGACTATTTCAGGATCGATTTCGACGACTACGGCATTCGCGACATCACCGAGCGCTGGCCCGCCGGAAAAGAATACACGTATACGGCGGAGACTTCAGGCGGAAAAGTCGGAATGACGGTCACCCTCGGGTACATATCCGGGGGCAGGAACCGCAGCACTGAGGAAAGATACTCATTCAACTTCGACGACGCCCCGCATGTGACCGCCGGCATCACCTCCCTCTCCGATTCGAAGGACGGCCTGACTGTCGGTATACGTTCGGAAGGCGGCGCCGGCTACCGCAAAGATCTGATACTCTCATCGTCCGCCGGCACGCTCTCATTCAGAGACCTGAAGTTCGACTCCGACGGAACAGAGGGCGGAGAGGAGGCGACGCTGACGGCAGCCCTCGAGCCGGGCGTCATCTACTCGGCCGAGCTCCGGGTATACTGCTACGGCGACGGCTTCATGCCGGTCCCGCTCGGAAACGTCTCGCACGATTCGGACGTCAGCTTCGAGATCGAATTCACCGACACCGGTGACCTGGCCTTCAGGCTCATATACGACGACCCCAACTCATACTACGGCAACTTCAGCGCGACGCTGACCGACGGAAACACCTCTGCTGCCTTCGTCTACGACAGCGCGACCGGTATATTCAGCCTGCCCGCGGGCAGCGGCTGGAACAGCGGCGGGGAAAAGACCAGGACGGTCACCGTGACCGCCGATTCGTCGAGGCCCTCCGCGGCTCCCGGCACCGGCATAACCGTCGCGGCTGTCCGGATCAGATAAAAAAACATTTCTCATATCTTTCAAAGGAGAGCGCACAGCGCGTCAGGCAAAATGAAAAACAACGGCAATTCTTCCGAGCCCCGCAAGGAGCGGACAAAGGCCGAAAAGACGGCTCTTATCGTTAAGATCGTTCTCGTCGTGCTCGCCATTCTCTTCCTGGTGTTCGGTATCGCGGCGCCTAAGATCTTCGGTGAGGACTCCGCCTTCGGCGAAATGATGGACGACAACGTCGGAAGCATAGCGAACGTCTTCAAGGCCATCTCAGGCAGAGGCCCGGCAATACTCAAGGCACTCACCCTTATCATCGTCATCTCGCTGCTCAGCTGGCTGCTGCGGCTCGTGCTGAAGCTGATCTTCGCGCACACCAACCGCGGCAAGACTGTCGTCAACCTCCTTAACAGCTTTATCAAGTACGCGGCTATGATCATCATCCTGTTTGCCGTTCTGTCGGCATTCGGCGTCGATACAACGACGCTGCTCGCCAGCGCCGGGATCCTCGCTCTGATGATAAGCCTCGGCGCACAGGGGCTCGTCGCCGACATAATCGCCGGTCTGTCGATCACCTTTGAGGGTGAGTACAAGATCGGGGACGTCGTGGTCATCGACGGCTTCAGAGGCACGATCACCGAGATCGGCATCCGCACCACCAAGCTGATCGACGCCTCCGGCAACGTGCAGATCATCAACAACGCCGCGATAGGCAAGGTCATCAACATGTCGAGCGAGCTGTCCGTCGCCGTGATCGAAGTCTCGGTCGAGTACGGCGATTCGATCGAGCGCATCGAGAAGATCGTCAAGGACAATCTCGACGCAATGCGCGAGAGGATCCCCGCGATAAAGAAAGGGCCCTTCTACAAGGGTGTCCAGCTGCTCGGCGAGAGCGGCGTGAATATCAAGATCGTCTCGCAGTGCGACGAGTCCGACAGATACCAGGTCGAGCGCGACATGAACCGCGAGATCAAGATCATATTCGACCGGAACAACGTCAACATCCCCTTCCCGCAGGTCGTCGTCAACCAGCCGATCAAATTCGAAAAGGTCAGCGAGGCGACAAGACGCGAAGCGGACAAGTTCGTGGACGAACAGAAGAACATCTCAAAGGGCGTCGACGAGCAGTCGGTAAAATAACATCACACGCGGACAGTAAATTCCCGCGGCCGGATCCGGCCGCGGGAATTTACATGTCAGGCAAGGTATACATGCCAAGCTGCAACGGTATTCTTCTCTTTTTTATCTCCGGCAGTGCCGCCCGGGCGGGCTTTTCGACCTCCGCCGCGCGTCCCGGCCGGTCAGGCGTTCTCCGCTTCCGCGGCGGCCAGTGCATCCTTCACGAAAAAGCTCCCGCCCACTGCGGCGACTTTGTCGAAGGCAAGGTATTCTTCAAGATTGCTGCTGTCGATGCCGCCGGTCGGTATGAACTTCACCTGCGGGAAGGGGCCCGAGAGCGCCTTCAGGGCCTTCAGACCGCCGTAAACGCCTGCCGGAAAGAACTTGACTGTCGTGATGCCAAGCTCGAGCGCCTGCATGATCTCGGTCGGAGTCACGCAGCCGGGATAATACGGGATCCCCCTGCCGCGGCAGATCTCCGCCACTTCAACGGACAGCCCGGGAGACACGATGAACCGGGCGCCGGCGTTCAGCGCGGCCTCGCACTGTCCGGCGTTTATGACAGTCCCGGCGCCGATCTCCATGTCCGGGAAGTTTGCGCACGCGTACCGTATCGCCTCCGCAGCGCAGGCGGTGCGGAAGGTGATCTCGGCGGTGTGTATACCGCTCTTCTCAAGCGCCGACAGTATCCTGCCCGTCTCGGACAGCTCGTTTATAACAACTACCGGTATCCTTTTTTCCATGAAACATCGCCTCTTTCTTTTTCCAGGGAGATTGCACTTTAATAAGATTATACTACAATCGTGGAGGGAATTCAACAATTGTTTTGGACTTCGTGACTTCAGGCCCACTTATCCGCCGCATACGCCTTAATAATGGGTTTCTGTTCGTAAGGCTACGATTTTGCTATCCCTTCCTCTCGCCTACGCCTCACGACGTAAACCTTGGGAGTCGCTTTGGGGTTCGTCGGCAACTACGCCCCTTGTGGACTTTCACCACAGACCGACGGCATGCCCGTCGTACCTGAAAGACCGGATCCGGGGACTTTTTGTTCCCCGGATCCGGCTTGTTCATATTAGAGGTGCGGGATTCCGCCCTCATTGCGTTTGCGGTGCGGCAGCCGGCGGCTACCGTACCACAAATGCAAAACTCGTCAACACTATAACGAAAAATATAGCAAGTCCACGCAGAATTTTCAATCTTCTATGATCGGCACCTTGGCTCGAATAGAAGAAAGAATACTATGGTGAAAAACATATGGGGAAAACTGATCTTCACTTTCCGCCCCCAAAGGTATATTGTCTGACAATGTGAATCGTAAAATATATTCTTCGCCTTCAACCGTTACCCACCAAAAATACCCTGCAACACTTGGACCTGAGGGAACTCCGTGCGGCTTACCAATCAGCGTAATAACTGAGTCAAACTGCATTCCCGTTTGTAACTTCTCAATATCAGCCTTGTTCGGCTTGTTTTTCATATCATAATCAAAAAAATCCTCGTATTTCTTCTGCACAAAAGGTAACGGTTGTGTATCATTTCTCATTGTCGTGTTTTCAATAATAGACTCTTCATCGGATGAATTAACAGTCGGGTCTCCATGTATCATAAATCTACTACATCCCGATAGGCTAAGTAATACAAACAAAAGACTAACAGACGCAACTAGTGTTTTCAATTTGACGCCTCCGTTATCCGATAGTATATTAAATCGCTGTCATAATACTCATAGATCGTCTGCAACTCCGGTCATGCGCACTGTGAAATGAAGATGAGATAATGCCTCCCGCAGGGGAAGGAATTCTCGTTCGTTATATGCGCAAAACCGGTATGAAAGACATGTTTGGGCTTTTTCATCGTACGGGGCACTCCTTTCCTGGAAAATAGGCAATTCGTCCAATTTACCAATAGTATTCTACTTGAAAAACTTGCGTTTGTCAATCGTTTTTTGTTTTCCATCTCTTGCATTATCAATTTTACCTTCTATCCATCATTTCCCGTCCTTATTTTCAATATTATGACCATTCCTTTCTGC
>JAFTCN010000017.1 GCA_017454675.1 Clostridia bacterium | reverse complement strand
TTGTGCGATTTTCGCCCTATGTCGCGGGCTCGCTCTTCCACGTGTGCTGCTGCACCGCGGGGAGGGTGAAGGGCGGTTTTTAGGCGCGCGCCCCCTTCGTGCGCGCGAATCTATTGACAATTCGCCGATTTTATGATATTATAATTATGACTTAATTCTTGAAAGGAAAAGTGCATGGCTTCGGGGACCCTCAGATCGGGCAGCAGGCTTCCTCTGCCGCTCAAAATCCTCATAGCGGCGGCTGCCGCGGTTCTTCTTGCCGCCGCCGCGGTCTTTGCCGCGCTGTTCGCGGTCTCCCGCAGCAGGTCGGGCGACGAAGCCGACCGGCTCTGCGCGACGATGACCGAACGCGGCTTTTTCCCGGCGCGCCTTTTCTTCTCATCCGAAAAGATCGAGCTTTCGAAGTTCTATCTGCCCCCGCCGGAGCCTGACGGCCCGGGCGTCGTCCAGGTGTCCGCCGCAGGCGGGCAGGCGGCCGCCGCTCCCGGGACATCGGGAAAGTTCGGCGGAAACGGAAAGGACTGGGAGGGCTGCTGGTACGTGTCGTCGCAGAAGCCGTCGCTCGCGCACAAGAGCGAGGGCGGGCGCGGCGGTGATGCCTCCCTGGGCCTCGACGGGACGCTCGACGCCCTGCTCTCGGACGGCATCCTCACATACGCGGGCGAAGGCGGAGACGCGAAATACTGCGTAGTCGCGGCAGATCCCGGCGGAAAGCTCCACATAGGAGGCAAGACGGTGTACGAGATCGCGAACTCGGGATACGAGTGGGCCGTCTCTGCCGACCGCGTGCTCATCTCCGGCGGAGTCCCGCAGACCGGCCTCGGCGGAGGATACGCCCCGAGGGCGGCGATAGGGCAGAGGGCGGACGGAACATATGTCGTCTTCTGCGCCTCTTCAAAATCGCTCTACCCGTGCGGCATGACATATGACGAACTTGCTTCGGTCATGTACGGCCTCGGCTGCGCCGAAGCCGCGGCTCTGAAGCCCGCGGGAGGGCTCCTTGTCGGCGGAAAGAACGCGGTGAAGATCCCGGGGAGCGCGGAGCGGTCGATCCTGTTCCCGAAGAGCGGCGCCGACGACGGAGGTCAGAACTGAACGTCATGACGCCAGAGACCGAAAAGAACACCGTCCCGGCGCCGGCCGGACCGGAAACGATGAATAAAGATACGAAAAAAGAAATAAGCAGCGACCTTCCGGAGAACACGGAACAGACACGTACTGACTCCGGGAGCGAAACTGCCGGCGAGACCCCCGAAGCCCCCGGAAACGGAACGGGGAACAGCGCCGGAGCACCCGTACCGGAATACCCGTACGGGAGATACGAGGCCCCCGACGTGCCCGTCAGGGGCACCGACCGCAACGGTCCCGCGTCGGATCCCGGACTGGAGGCCGCTGCCGCGGCAAAGCTCAGAGCCGCCGGCGTTCCGCCTCCGTCGTCGGGAAGCCTGTACGGCACGGTGCCCGACCTGACCCGGAAGCGCAGGAGAGCTCCGAAGCGGCGCAGGTTCCTTCGGGGAATGATCATATTCGCAGCGGCGGCGCTCGCTGTCATCGCGGCGGGCGGGATCGTCTTCTGGAGGATCGTCGGCATGAAGTCGGAGACCGGCCCCGACGCTTACATCCGGGATCTGGTCAGCAATACCGACGCCGCCGGCTGGAAGCAGCTCATAAAGGAGTATTTCCCGAAAGGATATACCGGCTGCGAGGATCCGTCGAAACTGGCCTCGGAAGTCCTCGCACCCGCCTTCGAGCCCGGGAAGATCACATACCTCAAAAACTCTTATTCGGGAGCCGAAGGGACATACGACATCTTCTCCGACGGCCGCAGATTCGCCACGGTGACGCTCGAGAAGAACGCGGGCGGCACCGGCTGGAGGACGGGCGGCATCGATTTCCCGACCGGATTTTTCACTTCGGTCGAGTTCCCGTCGGTGCGGGTGCAGTATCCGCTCGGCGCCGAACTGACGGTCAACGGCAAAAAGCCGCAGGGCGGAGAAACGTCCGGATGCGTCTATTTCGATCTTAAGCCGGGTGACGACCCGTCAGCCGCCCCCTGCGAGGAGCGTGTCTTCGACGACCTTTATTTCGAACCCGTGATAACCGCTTCCCTCGACGGGACCGGACTCGAAGCCGTCCGCGACGAGCAGACCGGAGTCTACCGGTTCAGATATCCCGCTTCGGCGACGCACAGCATAAGCGTCACGGCCCCGGCGGGCGTGACGGTCACGGTCGGCGGAGCGGAGCTCGACGGGAGCTGGGCCGCCTCCGAATCTATAGAGGGCCCGCTCGGCGAGCTCGACGACGGAGGCACCGGCACACGTCCCACCCTCACGGTGTGGACCGTCGACGGACTCTTCGGACAGCCCGAAGTCGCGGCTGAGATATACGGCAGGACCCTGACGCCCGATTCGTCGGACGGCGGGAACTACGTATTCGGGACGCCGCCCGAATGCAGATACACAGTCACCGTCACGGTGCCGTCGGGAAGCTCGGTGCGTATCAACGGACGCGACGCCGGCGAGGCGTCGAAGGTCGCCGGAGGTCCCACCGCCGCGGAGCTCGGCGGAGGCGGAACGATGCTCGGCAGATATTCGGTCTACGAGCTGGCGTCGGTCCCGCAGGCCTTCCCGGCGTTCGACAAGTACGTCTTCACCGGCTACCTCGCCGTTCCCAGAGTGGAGGCGGAGCTTGACGGCAGGGCGCTCGAGCCGGCGTCGTTCAGGGTTTCCGCCTACGAAGTCTTCGCCGATTTCGATTTCCTTCCGGCATCGGCCGCCGAGACTGACCCGGGGCGCGTCGCCGCCGCAAAGGAGTTCGCCTCCGACTATATCAGATACATCTGCGAGGGCGGAGCCTGGGAGGACAGGAACAACGCCGACCGCTTCAACGCTAACTACGGCTCGCTCATCGGGAAGATGATAGAGGGCACCGCCGGATACGTCAACATGATGGAGTCCTACAGGGAGGTCTTCATGATGAAGCCCTGCTCGGGATACGAACTGACAGACGGCGGGATCCGTGAAGCCGGATACATAAGATACACCGACAGCTGTGTCAGCTGCCGCCTCGAATTCTCGGTGCTGCGGCGCTACGGAGGCGCTGAAGACGGTGAGCCGGCCGCGCCAGGAAACGGAGTGACCGCGGAGGAGCCGAAAGAGGAGCTGATCGAAGCCGAGATGAACATCCTCGAGATCAACTACGGCGGCGAGTGGCGCGTCTGGGGCTTCACATACGGGGAAAAGACCGCCGGCGACGCGCAGCAGGCGGCGAACTAAAACTAAAAAATCAAACTAATAATTCTCGAAAGGGGAAAAAAGATGGGACTCATCAAAGCTTTAACCGGAGCTGTCGGAGGCGTTCTCGCCGATCAGTGGAGAGAATACTTCTATTGCGACGCTCTCGACAAGGAGATCCTTGTTGCCAAGGGCCAGAAAAGGATCTCGCAGTCGCGCTCATCCAATACAAAGGGAGAGGACAACATCATCTCGAACGGATCGCTCATCGCCGTCAACGAAGGACAGTGCATGATCATCGTCGAGCAGGGCAAGGTCGTGGAAGTCTGCGCCGAACCCGGTGAATTCTCCTACGATACGTCGACGGAGCCCAGCATCTTCGCCGGCAGCCTCGGCCAGAGCATCATCAACACCTTCAAGACTCTCGGCAAGAGGTTCACATTCGGCGGCGATACCGCGAAGGACCAGAGGATCTACTACTTCAACACCAAGGAGATCCTCGACAACAAATTCGGCACCGCCAACCCCGTACCCTTCAAGGTGGTCATCAACGAGCAGCTCGGATACAAGCTCTCGGTCGACCTCCGGTTCAACGGGACCTACTCCTACAAGATCGTCGACCCGATCCTCTTCTACACCAACGTCTGCGGAAACGTGACGAAGGAGTACAACAGAAGCGAGATCGACGGACAGCTCAAGTCCGAGCTCATCTTCCATCTCCAGCCCGCCCTGTCGGTGCTCTCAGCGAACGGAGTTTCGTACGACCAGATCCCCGCTCACCACGTAGAAGTCAGGGACGCCCTCAACAGGGAGCTCGTCAACGACTGGGGCCGCCGCGGTATAGAAGTCTTCTCGATGACTTTCGGCGTGCCCTCGATCCCCGAGGATCAGAGAAAGAAGCTCACCGAATGGGAAGAGACCTCGATGTCGCTCGATCCCGAAGTCCGCAAGGCCAGGATGGTCGGCGGCACGGTGACCGCGATGAACACCGCCGCGGGCAACACGAACGGCGCGATGACCGGCTTCATGGGAGTCGGCATGGCGATGAACGCCGGAGGAGCCGGCAATTCCGAACTCTTCACATCGTCCGGAACATCCGGAGTGGCCGGCGGCTACACACCGCCCGCTCCCGACGCCTGGACCTGCCCGACCTGCGGTAAAAAGGTGAGCGGCAAGTTCTGCCCCGAGTGCGGGACGAAGAAGCCTGAAGCGGCTCCCGCCGATGCCTGGATCTGCCCGACATGCGGAAAGGCCGTCGCCGGCAAGTTCTGCCCCGAGTGCGGGACGAAGAAGCCCGAAGCTGCCCCCGAGGGCTGGACCTGCCCGAAGTGCGGAAAGGTCAACAAGGGAAAATTCTGTGTCGAGTGCGGCACCAAGAAACCCGCCGGAGCTCCGCTCTACCGCTGCGACAAATGCGGATGGGAGCCTGAGGATCCGACCAAGCCGCCGAAATTCTGCCCGCAGTGCGGCGACAAATTCGACGACAGCGACGTGAAGTGAACGGCGCTGCGACCAAGGAGTAAAAAATGTCATTTTTGAGCAGAAAGAAAGCCGCCCCGGAGGCCGCGACCGCCGCCGAGTACCGGACAGATGACATGAAGACCTTCGTGTTCGAAGAGTTCCCGATGACCCTCGCCGACCTGAAGAAAAGACCCGAGGCCGATCTTAAGGATCCTTTCGGCACCGCCGCCCTCACGCTCGTTGCCCTCTGCGTATACGTCGAGGACAGAGAAGCCGGAGGCGAGATGCTGAACTTCCTGAAGGGCCCCGCCAAGCTTTCGAACTTCGACCGTCAGTTCCTCGCCGACCGCTTCGCCGAATACGACTACGTTCCGGCCTCCTTCTTTGAGGGAGCGGTCCCCGAGAACGACTACACGCCCGACGAGCCATATAAGCTCACGGTGTGCGCCGGAGCCCACAGCTTCGATACGGAAGGCTACATGACCCTCTTCATCAAGTCGGGAGGAGCCGATTCGCCCCGTATGATCAAGCTTCGCAACAAGCCTTCGACCGGCGAATGGTTCGTCTGGGATTACGTCGGATTGCTCTCCGGAGTCAAGACGCCCGTCTCCCAGAACCCCTGGGCGTGACTGACTGCCTTTTAATCCTCGCTTCTCCGGGCGGGCAGCCGCCCGGAGAAGCTATATTGTTTTTTTCGGGAAGGTCTTGTGACCGGTAAAATGAACAGTAAAAAATATACAGTCGGAATAGATTTCGGCACGCTTTCGGTGCGCGCCGCCGTCGTCGACGTTTCAGACGGACGCGAGCTGGCCTCGGCAGCCGTCGATTACGAACACGGAGTCATAGACAGCTTCCTGCCGGGAACGTCGGAGCCTCTCCCTCCCGGCACGGCGCTCCAGGACCCGTCCGACTACACGAAGGCCCTGGAGACCCTCATCCCGCGCGTGATCGAGTCCGCGGGGATAGACAAAAACGACATAGCCGGAGCGGGCGTCGATTTCACCGCCTGCACGCTGATACCTGTATACGCGGACGGGACTCCGCTCTGTCTCACCGACAGATTCAGAAAAGAGAAAAACGCCTGGTGCAAGCTGTGGAAGCATCACGCCGCACAGCCTTACGCCGACAGGATAAACGAACTTTACGCTGAGAGCGGGGGACACTGGCTCGACAGCTTCGGGAAGGTCATATCAAGCGAGTTCTTCATCCCCAAGGTCTGGCAGACGCTCGACGAAGCGCCGGAGGTCTACCGTGCCGCCGACTATTTCATCGAGGCGTGCGACTGGATCGTCATGCTCCTCACGGGAGAGCTGACGCGCAGCTATGTGCTGGCGTCGTACAAGGCCGAGTATTCGGATGAGGAGGGCTATCCGCCGGACAGCTTCCTCCGTATGTGCGACCCGCGCCTCGAGGGGCTGTTCGCGACGAAGGGCGGAGGAAGGATCGTCCGCACCGGGGAAGTCGCCGGACGGGTCACCGCCGCCGCGGCCGCGAGATTCGGACTGCCCGAGGGCTGCGCCGTCGCGGGAGGGCTTCCCGACGCCCACGTCGGCGGATTCCCGCTCGGTATCACCGAGCCCGGCGACATGTTCGGCATATTCGGAACGTCGAGCTGCTATTTCCTCCTCGGAGAGGAAAGAAGGGACGTCCCCGGCATCTGCGGCTGCGTGAAGGACGGCATACTTCCGGGGTACTACGGCTTCGAGGCCGGGCTCTGCTGCTTCGGCGACCACTTCGCCTGGGCGGCCGGGCGGATCTGCCCGCCGGAATATGCCGCCGAAGCCGAACGCCGCGGCATATCGAAACTGCGTCTGCTCATAGAGAAGGCGTCTGAACTGAAACCCGGAGAATGCGGCCTGCTCGCTCTCGACTGGTGGAACGGCAACCGCAGCATTCTGGTCGACAACGAACTGCGCGGTCTGCTCGTAGGAATGACGCTCGGGACCCGTGCCGAGGACATCATGAGGGCGCTCATCGAGGCAACCGCCTTCGCGACCAGGGTCATAACCGAGAATTTCATATCGCACGGCGTTCCGGTCAGGCGGATCGTCGCCGCCGGGGGAGTGCCGCGGAAGGATCCTTTCACGATGCAGCTCTTCTCCGACGTGCTCGGGCTGCCCATCGAAGTGGCCGCGACGTCTCAGGCTGCCGCACTGGGCGACGCCATCAACGCCGCTGTCGCGTGCGGAGCGTACGGCAGCCTGCCCGAGGCGTCCGCCGCGATGAAGGCGGGCACGGAGGCAGTATATCTGCCTGACGCCGGAAGAAAGAAAACATACGACAGGCTCTACGCAGAATATGTAAAGCTCCACGACTGGTTCGGCCGTGGAGGCAGCGACGTCATGTACGTGCTCGGAGAGATCGGGGCAGGCGTCTGATGGTAAAGATCACGGAGGTCGTTCGCGGCTCGCGCGCCGCGAGGGCCGGGATACGCGCCGGCGACGTACTCGTGTCGGTCAACGGAAAGGAGATCGACGACGTCCTCGACTACCGCTTCAGGATGACATCGCGCCGCACGGTGCTGCGCCTGACGCGCGGGGGAAGGAAGCTCCTCCCGCGGATCATTTTCAAGCCTGAGGAGGAGACCGATATCGGTCTCGGCTTCGAGACCCCGCTGATGGACGGCAAGCACACCTGCCGAAACAGGTGCATCTTCTGCTTCATCGACCAGAATCCCCCCGGAATGCGCGAGTCCTGCTATTTCAAGGACGATGACTCGCGCCTCTCCTTCCTTCACGGAAACTATATCACGATGACGAACCTGTCGGAGCACGAGATCGACAGGATCATAGAGATGCATATCTCGCCGGTCAACATATCGGTGCATACTACGAACCCTGAGCTGCGCTGCAAACTGATGCACAACCGCTTCGCCGGAGACAGCCTCGCCTATCTGCGGCGCTTCGCCGACGCCGGCATCCGCATCTGCGCGCAGATCGTGCTCTGCCGCGGCATAAACGACGGCCCCGAGCTCGACCGCACGATGCGCGACCTCATCGAGTATCTTCCCGCGCTCGACAGCGTTTCGGTGGTGCCCGCCGGTCTCACCAAATACCGGGAAGGCCTCTATCCGCTCTCTCCATATTCGCCCGAAGAGTGCGCCGGCGTCATCGCGCAGGTGGATTCGTTCGGCGACGCCTGTCTTGCCGAACACGGCAGCCGGGTGTTCTATGCCGCCGACGAGTTTTACGTCAAGGCCGGACTTCCGCTGCCCGACGAGGACTTCTACGGCGACTTTTCCCAGCTCGACGACGGTGTCGGCATGCTGACTCTCTTCGAGGCGGACGCAAAGCGCAGGCTCGACGTGACCGCGGTGCCGGAAGGATTCTCTCGCCGGGTCTCGGTCGCGACGGGCTACGCGGCGTACGACGAACTGTGCGCAGTCTGCCGCATGGCGGAGGAGAGGATACCCGGGCTGTCGGTCGCCGTGCTGAAGATAAGGAACGACTTCTTCGGCGAGAGCGTGACCGTCTCCGGCCTGCTCACCGGCGGCGACATAGCCGCACAGGCAGAAGAGGCCCGCGCATCCGGGACCGATCTCGGCGAGATGCTGCTCATACCCCGGACGTCGCTGCGGGCTGACGGCGACCTCTTCCTCGACGACATGACACCGTCGGAGCTCGCGACACGCCTCTGCATCGACATAGCGACCGGCGGAGACGGCGGAGACTCCTTCATCGATGCCCTGTGCGGGATCTTTCCCGGCGGAGAGAGCGATATCTTCTCTCCGGCGGACGAACGCAAAGGATGACATTGCAAATGGAAAAAGACTTCAGCAAAAACAAGGATAAAAAATGCCGCGCCGCCGGCGCGGCGCCGGCTGCCGCCCTTCTGCTGCTTCTCCTCATCATGTCCGGATGCTCGGGCGGAGGGGACGGAAGGGAACTGCACACGATGGTCGCCGGTGAGGGCACACGAACTCCCGAGACAGTGATCGTGACGGTTCCCGGCGAGACCGTGATCGTCACCGTATACGTGAGCGGCGGCCCCGGGACTTCGTCTCCCGCGACGCCGGACGTCACGTCGCCCGAAGACACGGGCGGGGAGTCCGGTACGGCGGCGGATACCGCGGCGCCGGAGTATACCTGGAAGACGGTCACGGCGACGAAAGACCTGGGGAGCGGGAGCCGCGCGCTCTTCATCTACCCCGAGGTCGAGGGCATGGCGTCGGCTAACATACAGTCGAAGCTCAACACGCTCATGGCGCAGATCGCCGAGTACGACTTCACCGCGAACGAGTCCTGCAAGGATTACGCTGACAGGATCGCCGCCGGATCGAAGGTGAACTACGAGACGAAGAGCTGCGACGTTACATACGCGGGGAACGGGATCATGTCGGTACGCACGGCGGCCGAATACACCGTCTCGGGCGCAGATCCGGTACTGCTCGCCTTCGTGCACATACTCAACACCAGCACCGGCAAGGAGATCAAGCCGAAGGACCTTTATTCCGACTTCGGAGGACTGCTCGACCTGCTGGCGTCGGGCGGAATGACGAAGATCTACGCGACCGAGGGCTATGACTCGGCAGCCGATATCGACGGGACCGTCGCGCAGTACCGCGCCAGGATGGCGTACGGCGTATATCCGCCGGTATACTTCACAGCCGATTCAGCGGTGCTGATAATGGCTCTCGAACAGCAGAAGAGCGGATACGCCGAGTATTCCGCCCCGCTCAGGCAGGCGGGAAAGTTCTTTAAGATCGCTCCGTCAGACTGACCCGCGAGCAGAGCAGAGCGGAAACTGTCACCGAAAGGACATATACAGACATGAGACCCTCAGCGGCTATAGTTGGAAGGCCGAACGTAGGAAAAAGCACTCTTTTCAACAGACTCATAGGCGAGAGGCGCTCGATCGTCGAGGACACCCCCGGCGTCACGCGCGACCGGATATACGGCGACGCCGAGTGGAACGGCAGGAAGTTCCTGCTCATCGACACCGGAGGTATCGATCCGTCGGGAGACGGTGTGATCCTGAACGAGACGAGAGAGCAGGCTGAGATAGCCGTCGCCACGGCCGACGTGATAATATTCATGACCGATTCGCGGACCGGACTTCTGTCCGACGACCTCGAGGTCGCGAAGATGCTGCGCAAGAGCGGCAAGCCCGTCATACCCGTCGTCAACAAGTGCGACAGCGTCGGCGCGCTCCCGGGCAGCTTCTACGAGTTCTATGAGCTCGGATTCGAACACGACCCGATACCCCTGTCGTCGGTCCACGGGACCGGGACCGGAGACCTGCTCGATTCGATAGTCGGACTTCTCCCGCCAGAGGCGGAGGAGGAGCGGAACGACGACTCGATAAGAGTGGCTGTCATAGGCAAGCCGAACGCCGGAAAATCGTCGCTGATCAACCGTTTTACAGGTGAGAAGCGGCTGATCGTCTCCGATGTCCCCGGTACGACCAGGGACGCCGTCGATACCCTTGTTGACCGGCCCGAGGGCAGATTCGTGTTCGTCGATACCGCCGGCATAAGACGGCAGTCGAAAGTGAAGGATTCGGTGGAGCGCTACTCAGTGCTGCGAGCGAGGGCGGCGGTCGAGCGTGCCGACGTCTGCCTCATCGTCATCGACGCCGGAGAGGGAATCACCGAACAGGACGAAAAGATCGCGGGGATCGCTCACGAGGCCGGCAAGGCGTCTGTGATCGTCGTGAACAAGTGGGACAGCATCGAGGGCAAGGACAGCGGCACGGTGAAGGAGTTCGACGGAAAGATCCGCACAGCGCTCTCCTACATGCCCTACGCGCCGATAATGTACGTCTCGGCGCTGACCGGACAGCGCGTGACATCGCTCTACGAGCAGATAAAGCTGGTGTACAGCCAGTCGGTGCTGCGCATCTCGACGGGCATGCTCAACGACATGCTGGCCGACGCGACGTCGCGCGTGCAGCCTCCGACCGACAAGGGGAAGCGGCTCAAGATATTCTATATGACGCAGGCGTCGGTCGCGCCGCCGACCTTCGTGATCTTCTGCAACAACGCCGAGCTTTTCCATTTTTCATACCGGCGCTATATCGAGAACCGGCTGCGCGAGACCTTCGGCTTCATCGGGACGCCGATCGAGCTCGTGATCCGCGAACGCGGCGACGGGAGCGGAAGCTGATCCGCCGGTGAACGGCGAAAGGGACACAAAATACATGTTTATCGACCGAATAGAGATACACGTGAAGGCCGGAAACGGCGGAAACGGGGCGGTGGCCTTCCACCGCGAGAAATACGTATCCCACGGCGGGCCCGACGGCGGCGACGGCGGCCGCGGCGGCGACGTCATCATGCGCGTCGACCCGGGAAGCAATACTCTGCTTGCCTTCAGATACCGCCGCAAATTCGAGGCGGAGAACGGGAAGGACGGCAGCGGGAAGAAGTTCCACGGCGCCGCAGGGGAGGACCTCGTGATCCTCGTCCCGCCCGGAACGGTGATCCGCGAGGCAGGGACAGGACGGGTCATCCACGATATGTCGGAGGGCGGCGGCGCCGATTTCGTCATCTGCCGCGGAGGCCGCGGAGGCTGGGGGAACCGGCACTTCGCGACGCCAACGAGGCAGCTGCCGATGTTCGCAAAGAGCGGCACGCGCGGAGAAGAGAAGGACCTGCTGCTCGAACTCAAGATGATCGCCGACGTAGGGCTCATAGGCCTGCCGAACGTCGGAAAGTCGTCGATCCTCTCGAGGATCTCGGCCGCGAGGCCGAAGATCGCCGACTACAGTTTTACCACGCTCTCGCCCAACCTGGGCGTCGTAGCCGGAGGGAGCGGGGGCGGGGGATTCGTCGCCGCCGACATCCCCGGTCTTATCGAGGGTGCATCCGCGGGGGCGGGGCTCGGGCACGAGTTCCTGCGGCACATCGACAGATGCAGGCTCTTTGTTCATGTCGTCGACATATCGGACAGATACGGAGACGGAGACCCCGTCGCGGACATAAAGACGGTCGACGGAGAACTCGTGAAGTACAGCGCCGAGCTGGCCGGGCGCCCCCAGATCATCGCCGCCAACAAGTGCGACGCCGCCGACATGGAGTCGGAACAGGTAAAGAAGCTCGAGGAATTTGCCGCGTCGTCCGGAAGAAAGGTAATATACACCTCCGCCGCGACCGGGAAGGGCCTTCCCGAGCTCGTGAGCGAGGTCTCGGAGATGCTGAAGGGTCTTCCGCCCACCAGGGTCTTCGAGCCCGAGACAGACCCTGAGGAGCTCTCAGGCGCCGCGAACGGTGAGAGGCAGACTTACTACCGCAAGGACGGCAACACCTTCACCGTGGAAGGCGAGTGGCTCTTCAATCTGTGCGGACAGGTGAATTTTGAAGACTATGAGTCGCTCAATTTCTTCCGCAAGGTCCTGCGGAAGAGCGGGGTCATCGACAAACTGCTCGAGATGGGTATGAAGGACGGCGACACCGTGTCTATCTACGATTTCGAGTTCGACTGGGTGGAATGACGGCGGTCGTCACCGGAGAAGACGCGGGGATCACCCTCTCCGCCTTCCTTAAGCGGCGTCTGGGACTGTCGTCGGCCTCGGTCCGGCGCCTGCGCTACCGCGAAGGCGGGATCACTCGAAACGGCGCGCCCGTACCGGTCAAGGGGACGCTGCTCGCGGCAGGTGACGTCATCGTGCTCGACGTCAGCGACAGGGATGACGGCGGGTGCTTCTCCGGCGTGATCCCGGTCGATCTTCCGCTGAAGATAATATATGAGGACGCACTCATCACCGTGTGCGACAAGCCGGCCGGGATGCCGGCGCATCCGGTCCGCGGGCACCTCGACGACACCCTCGGCAACGCCCTGGCGTACAGGGCGGAAGGACGCGGGCAGAGGCCGTTCGTGTTCAGGCCGGTGATGCGTCTCGACAGCGACACGAGCGGTGTCGCTCCGGTCGCGCGCGACTTCGTGACCGCCGGAAGGATGTCGGACGCGCTGACGCGCGGGCTGGTGAAGAAGATATATTACGCCGTGTGCGAAGGGATTCCCGGTCCCGCGAGCGGGACCGTCGACGCGCCGATCGCAAGAACGGCCGGCCGAGGGCCCCTGGAAGAGGCCCGTGACGTAGGCAGACAGCCATTCGTCTTCGACGAAGGACAGCCATTCGTCTGCGACGAAGGACAGCCGTTCGTCTGCGATGAAGGACAGCCATTCGTCTGCGACGAAGGACAGCCGTTCGTCTGCGACGAAGGACAGCCATTCGTCTGCGACGAAGGACAGCCGTACACCGGCTCAAGGATGGCTGTGTCTCCGGAGGGGAAGCGCGCCGTAACTCATTACGAGACCGTCGCGGTGAACCCGGGAGCCTGCCTCTCGCTCGTGCGCCTGCGACCCGAAACGGGCAGGACCCACCAGATCAGAGTGCACATGGCATACATCGGCTGTCCGCTGCTCGGGGATTTCATCTACGGCCGCCGCTCGCCTCTCATCGGCAGGCACGCGCTCCACTGCGCCGAGGTCAGCTTCCCGGATCCGTCGGTCCCGCTTCCTCCGCTTCCGCGACGTCGCCGCTTCTCCTCCCGCGTGACGGCGGGAGATGGGAAAGAAGGCTCCGCGCCGATGCCGTCCGCCTGTTCGCCGGAATCCGTCTCTCCGCCGGAGACGGAGGTGAAGAGACTCATCTTCCGCTCGCCGCTGCCCCGCGACATGGCTGACATCTGCCGTGAATACTTTCCCGGCGCCGTTATACCGTAAACCCCATTTCACAGTACCGTTTTTTATGAAAAAATGAAATCAGAAGAAACGACCGGTATCATTCCGGAAAACACATCAATATCACATGACACGGACGGTATCCCGGAGGATACGGCGCTTTCTGCCGCTCCAGGAACAGCCGGGGATCTGCCGGGGCAGGACGCCGCGGAGGAGCCCGAAGACCCCGTCGAGCGAAAGAAGCTTTCGCTCGCGTCGAAGATCCTCTTCGGATTTGCCGCGCTCTCGGGTGTCATATACGCCGTCGCGTGCTTTTCCCGTCCTTTTGCCGACTTTTTCTGCAGGTATGTCGCCTCCGGCGTTCGCTGGGTCCTCGCGAAGATAACGGAGCTGCTGCCGTTCTCGCTGGGAGAAGCGTGCGTGCTGCTGCTGATCCCTGCGTTCGTGTATATTGTCGTGTTCGTACTGAAGAAGTATTCCGGCAGCTGGAGGAACGTCGGCGTGTTCGCGCTGACGATGCTCTCGGTCGTGTCGCTCCTCTTTTCTCTCTTCGTCTTCACGCTCGGTACCGGCTACCGCGGCAGCACGCTCGACGAAAAGCTTGAGATCGGGAGAAAGAACGTCTCGGTCGAAGAGCTGAAGGATACCGCATCGAAGCTTGCAGGTCTCGTTGCCGCGGAGGCGGACGGGCTGTACTACGGCAGCGACGGCTTTTCGGTCATGCCGTTCGGCTATTCCGGCATGAGCGACGAGCTCATGAAGGCGTACGGAAGGCTGTGTGAAAAATACGGATTTGTCCAGAATTTCTACTCGAGGATCAAGACCGTCATGCTCAGCGAGCCCTGGACCTACACGCACATAACCGGAGTCTACACCTATTTCACAGGCGAGTCGAACCTCAACACCAACATGCCCGACTACACGCTGCCTTTTACCGCGGCGCACGAGTTTGCCCATCAGCGGGGCATATCACGCGAGGACGAGGCGAATTTCGTCGCGTATCTCGCCTGCATAGAGTCGGACGATCCCTACGTGAGGTACAGCGGATACCTGAATCTCTACGAGTACGTCGCGTCGGCGCTCTATTCGGCCGATCACGACGCCTACTTCGAGGTGAGCGGGAAGCTTCCGGTGGAGGTTCGCTCGGAGATGTCAGCCTACAACAGGTTCTTCGAAAAGTACCGCCACAACGTCGCCGCGACGGTCAGCGGGGCGGTCAATGACACCTACCTGAAGTCCCAGGGGACGCCGGGAGAGAAGAGCTACGGGATGGTCGTCGATCTCGCCGTGGCCTACTACAAGGTCCACTGAGGTCAGCAGCCGTTTTTCACATACTGTGACTTCTTTTCGCTTTGGCCTGTTAGTGTTTTTTAGTACCCGCAGAGAAACTCCGGGTAAATGAGTAATTACCGATACAGACCGGTTTGACAGCATACCGGAAAAAAAGGATCCTGCAGAAGCATTTTTAAGGCAATACCGCACAATTCGACGCACGCGTCTTGACGGCTCTTTTTGCGCCTGTTATGACGTCGAAATCTTGAAAAACCGCCTGTTTTCCTGCGATTTCTCAGTCAAAACAGGCACAAAAATCTCTCGCCAATACACGCACGCGAATTGTGCGGTATTGCCTT
>JAFTCN010000016.1 GCA_017454675.1 Clostridia bacterium | reverse complement strand
TCATCGAGTAGTCGTTCCACATGAGAGTCGTGATGTCGGTGCCGAAATCGAGCTTCTCGGGAAGCGAGTCGAGACGATAGCCGTCTTCGTCGTAGAGGCTCTTCTCGGTCACTTCGGCGGTGTCGGCAGAAGCGGACGTATCGCCGGGCTGCGTGTCTTCCGGTGTATCCGGATTGCCGCACGCTGCAGCCAGCGGCAGGATCATCAAGAGCGCGAACAGCAGGCTGATGATTTTTTTCATTGCTTTTTCTCAGCTGCCGGACGGGGATCCGTCCGGTGCTTTTCCTTTCATGGTCTGTATTTCGCTTGTAAAAGAGATCAGAGGTTCAGAAGATACTCCGCTACGGTGTAGGAGTATTTAGCGAGAGGCATCTTCAGCGCTTCGGGGAGTCTGCGGTAGAGGGCGAGCTCGTAGATGAACGCGCCGGGATATCCGCAGTCGCCGAGCAGCTTCATGACGGCCTCCCAATTCACGGTGCCCATGTAGGGGATCTGGTGGAGGTCCTTATCGCCGATGTTGTCGTCGATGTGGAGGCATACGAGACGCGGCGCGACCTTCTTCATGAAGGGGATCTGGTCGGCGTACATGCGGTTGCCGTGACCGGTGTCCCAGCAGATGCCGACCTTGCGGCCGGCGAAGGCGTCGGTTATCGCGATCAGCTCCTCGGGAGCCGAGCCGAAGCGGCGTCTGCCGTCGACGTCGGCCATGTTCTCAAAGGCGAATCCCACGCCGCGGGCCTCGCAGAGGTCAAGCAGGGGAGCGTAGTACTCCAGGTTGAAGGCAACGTCCTCCTCGGGAGAGGAATCGGGTATGTCGCGGCAGCTGACGGGGTGCATCACTGCCCACGGGATGCCGAGGCGGCTGTCGATCTCAAGCGATCTCTTCATCATCCGGAGGAAGAATTCGTTGTACTCGCAGCCTTCGTCGAAGACCGTCTTGCGGCGCATCGAGGGCCTCGGATAGGGCGGATGGCTCTGGACAAAGGTTATTCCGAGCTTCGCCGCGGTGTTGCCGATCTCGTCGGCGGCCTTTTCCCATATGCCGTCCTCGCACAGTTCGCTTGCGTTTCGCTGCATCATGCACATATTGAGGTCGACCGTGTCGAATCCGGCTTCGCGGAGGAGCCGCAGGGCGTCGGGCATATTGGCCGTCCGTCCCGGAACGTAGGTATAGAAGGGATTTGACATGCATCCCGGTTTTCTGATCATAGTTCTGCCTTTCTTTCATGAAGGAATATTTTTTTATATTATAGCAGTTGAAGGAATCTTTGTCAATGCTTTTTTGGAACGGTGCGGCCCGCGGCGCGCCGGCCTTCCGCACTTGAGCGGGCGGTGGTGACTATTTTGTGACGGGCGGGCGGTTTTATGTTGAAAATATCCCCGGTTTATGATATAATCATATTGTAAAACTGGTTTATGATATGATCATACTGTAAAACTGTTATTATCGGGAAACCAAAAAAACAACCCCGGAGGTAAACAAGATGAAACTCTCAGCCAAAGTCCTGTCGGCGCTCATGGCGCTGGCGATGTCGGTACTGTGCGTTTTCCAGCTCGTTTCCTGTGGAAACGGCACAGAACAGCCGGGAGACACGACTCCTGCCGTGACGCTCCCCTCGAATGACCCCGCCGAGTCGACCGATCCCCCTGTGACCGAACCGGTCTTCAAAGAGGCGAATTACGGCGGAGCCGACTTCACCGTCTTCATGCGCAGCGCGACCGCGTCGTCCTATCCCGGCCTTTATATCCTCACAGAGGAACCTTCCGAGATCATGTCGAGCGCGGTATTCACACGCAACGACCTCACGGAGGAAAGATACGGTATAAAGATCAACGGAAGGCAGGATGACAACCCGTACTCTTTCATCGAGACCTCGATCAAGGGCGGAGCGGTCGACTTCGACTGGATCCTCGACCGCAGACTCAACCTCGCACCGCTCGCGAACAAGGGACTGCTTTACAACCTCAATGACCTCGACATTGACTTTACCAACCCGTGGTGGGACAAGAACTCGGCCGAACAGTACGAGATCGCCGGGAAACTGTTTATCGTCGCGAACGACATAAGCATAGGGAACCTCGCCGGAGTCAGATTCTTCTTCTTTAACAAGAATCTCGTCGAGACCTACCATCTCGAAGATCCGTACCAGCTCATGAAGGACAACAACTGGGTCCTCGACGAGTTTCTCAAGATGGTACAGGGAGTCAACGATCCCGGACCCGACGGGACGCTGGGCACCTACGGACTCCTGCGCGAGACCGGCGCCTCCAACGGCAACCACATGCATCTGCTCACCGGCTGCGGCATCTATCAGACCCAGCGCGACGCCGAGGGCGGCTTCGTTCTGGGCGTCAGCGAGAACCTCGACAAGGTCCAGACCATCACCGACAAGCTCAGAGCGGTCTTCGAGGCTCCCGGCAACACCCTGACCTATTCCGAGACCAACAAGCTCAGCACGGTGAGCGGGACCTACAAAAACGACTACGACCGCGGCAGGGCGAGCTTCGCCGAGGGACATTTCCTCTTCGTCCAGAACGGTATGAACATAGCCAACCAGTTCGCCGAGATGGCCGATGACTACGGAGTGCTCCCTAACCCGAAATACAACAGCGACCAGGAGAACTACGCTCACAAGATGGACAAGTACGCTCTCATCTGGGGCATGCCGAACGCTCCCGACGCGGTGGATACCGAAAGGGTCGCGACGGTCACCGACTTCTGGGCCTATCAGTCGATGGTCCACGTCATGCCGGCATACTACGACATCACGATCAAGACCAAGAGAGTCAACGAAGTCACCGCGTCCGAGAACCTCGACATCATCAAGGCGACGATCGTCTACGAGCCGATCGAGCTCTTCGGCATACAGATCGCAGAAATGATCAATACCTGCTACACCGCCGGCACGTTCGGCGGATGGAACAACCAGTCGAAGATGCTCACCAAGAACATCGGCACGCTCGTCGATTCGTTCAGAGACTGACCGGAAAAGACCGGGAAAAACACAGACTGTGACAGCTGACGGGGCCGGGCGCGCGAAATGTCTTTCCGCGCGCCCGACCGGGCGGCCGTCCGGAAGAAGAAGGATCAGGATCATGAGAAGAAAACTTCGCATCGGAGTGTTCGGATGCTGGCGCGGCAGCGCCTACATCAAGTCCCTTATCCAGGGAGGGATCGAAGGAGCGAGGATCACCGCGCTCTGCGACAAGAATCCCGCAAGGCTCGAAAAGGCGCTGTCGCTCTGCCCGAAGGGCAGATACGCGCCGAAATGCTTCGAAAACGCCGACGAATTCTTCGCGTCGGGACTGTTCGACGCGGTGTTCCTCTGCAACTATTTCAATGAGCACGACGAATACGCCGTGCGTGCGCTGAACATGAACATACACGTGTTCAGCGAGACGATGGCGGCGTCGACCATGGCCGGTGCCGTCGCTCTCTGCCGCGCGGCGGAGAAGAGCAAGGCATTATACATGATGGCGGAGAACTACCCGCACAGCCGCGGGAACCTCGAGCTCAAGCGCCTTTACGAGGGCGGCACGCTCGGCAAGCTGGTCTTCGCCGAGGGCGAGTACGTTCATCCGATGAGCCCCGACACGACGAGACACTACAACAACCCGCAGGATCACGGATACTACCACTGGAGGCGCTTCATACCGCGCACATACTACTGCTCGCACGCCCTCGCCCCGCTCATCTACATGACGGGCGAGATGCCGAAGAGAGTGGTCGCGATGGTGGCCGACAACGACCCGGAAAGCATAAAGAAGTACAAAAAATTCTATACCGAGAGCGCCGGCGTCATGCTCATCACGACGTCCGGCGGCGCCGTGATGCGCGTCAACGGAAGCTCTAGCATGGCGCCTCACGGCAACTGGTACCGTCTTGCCTGCACGAACGGCGGAGCCGAGACGGTCCGGGGCGATCAGACGAAGGTCAGACTCTCGTACAACAGCTGGACGAAGCCGGAGGGCGCCGAAGAGGACACGGTATACGAGGCACAGTGGGCATCGGACGCCGAATCGGCCAACGCCGCCGGACACGGCGGCGGCGACTACTGGGTGGTCCGCAAGTTCGTCGAGGCCTGCCGCGGCGAGAACACACCCTTCCCCGACGTCTACACCGCCTGCGCGATGTCCGCCGTGGCGATACTGGGCTGGCGCTCGGTGCTTAACGGCAACATCCCCTATGACATCCCCGACTTCAGGAACGAAGAGGAGAGGTCGAGATACGAACAGGACAGACAGTTCCCCTTCCCGAAGGAGGGCGTCCCCAACAACATCCCCTACACGACCGGCCGTCCCGATCTGACGAACGACTGGGAATGAGCGTTTATTTTCTCGGGATCGATATAGGCTCGACCGCCGTCAAGGCGTGTGTCGCCGGAGACGGGCGTGTCGCCGGGCGGGGAAGCGCCGGCTATCCCACCGACCGCCTTCCCGACGGCAGAGTCGAGCAGGACCCCGGCGACTGGTACCGCGCCGCCGCGGAGGCCGTAAGGGCCGCTGTGGCGGATGCCGGCATATCCGGCCGCCGGATCGCCGGCATCGGCCTCTCCGCCCAGGGCGGCGCCATGTACGCCGCCGGGCGGGGCGGCGCTCCGCTCACCCCCGCTGCGAGCTGGATGGACCGCAGGGCAGGGGCAGAGGCGAAGGAGGAGGAGCGGCTGTTCGGAGCTGAAAGGATCAGGCGCATGTGCGGCTGGCCCCCGTCTGCCTCCGACTGCCTCGCGAAGCTCATGAAGCTCCGCCGCGAGGACCCGGCTCTCTTTTATTCCGCCGGGCGCTTCCTCACGACCTGCGAATCGGTCACCGCGAGGCTCACCGGCCACGCCGTCACCGACCCGACGGGACAGGCAATAACCAGACTTTACGACTACCGTTCGGGATCTTATTTTTCCGATGCGCTGGAGTACCTGGGCATCGGTGAAGAGAAGTTCGCGTCGGTGCTGCCCTGCGGCTGCTTTGCCGGAGGACTGCTCCCCGAAGCCGCCGCCGATCTCGGCCTCGAGGCCGGGACGCCGGTATACAACGGGGCTCACGACCAGTACTGCGCGTCGATCGGAAGCGGAGTGACAGAGCCTGGGCAGCTGCTCGTCGCCACCGGAACCGCCTGGGTGCTCTTCGGAGTATCCGACAGGATCATCGACGCCCCGCCGTATCCGGCCGCGTGCGCGCATCCGGCATCCGGCAGGTACGGCGTTATGACGTCGATGTCGGGATGCGGCGGCGCTCTCGGCGCGTATGCCGAATCGAAGGGGCGCACGCTGCGAGAACTCGACGGAGAGATCGTCTCGCGCGGCCTCGCCGACGGGAAAGGAGGCAGGTTCGTCTGCCCTCTGCCCGAGATGTACTCAGTGGCGCACAGGGAGGGCGTATGCCGCCCGCTCGGCGACGACCCGTCGTACGATCCCGCCGAAACGGCGCTCGCGGCCATGGAGTCAATAGCTTTCGAGAGCAGGATACTTATCGAGGCCTTCGAAGCCGCAGGATTTCCGCGCGGAGACGAGGTCGTGATGTCGGGCGGAGCCTCAAAGAGCCCGCTCTGGCGGGGGATCCTCGCCGACGTCCTGGGAGACCGGAGGCTCTTCATGCTCTGCGAGCCCGACGCCCCCGCGCTCGGCGCGGCGCTCATCGCCTCGGTATCGGCCGGGGCGTACCCGTCGCTCGCCGAGGCTTCGTCAGCCTTCTCGGCGAGAGCCGAAGTGCCGTCAGATCCCGGTAGAAGCGCGAACTACGGTGAAAAATACCTTCGCTACCGCGAATGGGCACTGAAATAACATAAAACGAGCCATTTTTTACAGAGAAAGGCAATGACATGAGCAGACCGAAGATCGGATTTTTACCCCTTTATATCAAACTTTACGACGACAGCGGCAGCGGCGCGAAAGCCCGCCCGAGACTTGAGCCGTTTGCCGTCAGACTCACCTCCGAGCTCGAAAAACGGGGCTTCGAGGTCTTCCTGTCGCCGTTCTGCCGGGTGAAGGAGGAGTTCGAATTTGCCGTGAAGAGCTTTGAGGACGCAGGCTGTCAGGCGATCGTGACCTGGCACGCGGCGTATTCGCCCTCGCTCGAGAGCATCGACGCCCTTGCCGGCACGAAGCTCCCGATCGTCGTTCTCGACACCACCGAGACCTATTCCTTCGGTCCCGGGCAGGACCCCGGCGAGATCTCGTACTGCCACGGCATACACGGCGTAATGGACATGTGCAGCATGCTCCGCCGCCGCGGCAAACCCTTCGCGATCGCGGCGGGGCATATCGGGCACTCCGACGTCATCGACCGCACCGCCGGATATCTCAGGGCCGCTCTGTCCGCCGCCGCGCTCAGGGGCAGCCGCACCGCCAGCATCGGAGGCAGCTTCGACGGCATGGGCGACTTCCTTGTGACCGACGAGGAGATGAAGGACCGCTTCGGCGTGACCGTCGTCCGCCCCGAAAACGGAGCGCTCGACGCCTGCCGCGCTGAAGTGACTGACGCCGAGGTCGCGGCCGAGATCGCGGCCGACGGCAGCGATTACGACGTCATCGGCGAATTCACCGCCGAGGACAGGGAGATCACCGCAAAGAACTGCCTCGCGGTCCGCAAATGGCTCGAAAAAGAGTCGGTCGACGCCTTCAGCGTCAATTTCAGGGAGATCGGTCCGTCGACCGGTCTGCAGACCATGCCCTTCATGGAGGCCTGCAAGGCCCTAGCGAGGGGCACGGGTTACGCCGGAGAGGGCGACGTCCTCACCGCCTCGCTCGTCGGCGCATTCCTCCGCGGAGGATACACCGATTCGACCTTCGTCGAGATCTTCTGCCCCGACTGGAAGGACGGCAGGCTCCTGCTCTCGCATATGGGCGAGTACAATCCCCGCCTCACGAGCGGCCGCCAGACGATGAAAAAGATGCGGTTCATCTACGGCGAAGCCCGCGATCCGATAGTCGGATACGGCTGCTACCGCGGAGGAGACGCCGTCTTCGTGAATCTGTATCACGGACCGGAGGACTTCAGGCTCTTCATCTCCGAGGTGAAGATGGAGGACATCGATCCGTCGGAGGACAGATTTACCGACAAGGTCCGCGGCTGGCTGCGTCCGCACATGCCGGTCGCCGATTTCCTGACCGCGATATCGAAGGCGGGGGCAACCCATCACAGCGCGCTCATCTACGGCGCGAGGGCGTCCGAGATCGAATACTTCGCGCAGCTTCTGGGACTCGGCTGCGAGGTGGTCTGAGGCGCTCTTTTGGAAACAGCGGTAAAAGAAAGAAAAAAGTTCAGCCTGACCGGCAGGCGCGACATGGACATGACCGAGGGCAACATCCTCGGACAGCTCATACGGTTCGCCCTGCCGCTCCTGCTGGGGAATATGTTCCAGCAGCTGTACAATATGGTCGACACCTGGGTCATCGGACAGACGGGAGACAACGCCGCGTACGCGGCGGTGGGGAACGTCGGCCCGGTCACCAATATCATGGTCGGCTTTTTCGTCGGCTTCTCGACAGGCGCGGGGGTCGTAATATCGCAGTATTTCGGCAAAAAGGACTTCGAGATGGTGAAAAAGGCGGTCCACACCGCCGTCGCCGTGACCGGGATCCTCTGCGTCGTGTTCACCGCCGTCGGCGTGCTCATGACGCCCACCGTCCTCCGGCTGATGCTGCATGTCGATCCGGCCGACCCCGCGAGCATGAACGTTTACTACCCGGCAAAGAGGTATCTGACGATCTATTTCGCCGGCATCTCGGGCCTTTTGCTCTATAATATCGGGGCAGGGATACTCCGGGCGGTAGGCGACTCGACGCGGCCTTTCATCTTCCTGTGCGTGTCGACAGCCACCAACATCGCGCTCGACATCGTGTTCGTCTTCCTCTTCGACTGGGGAGTGACCGGAGTCGGACTTGCCACGGTGACGTCGCAGTTCGCGTCCGCAGTCTTCGCCGCGGTCACGCTGCTTCGCACCGACGGCTGTGTGAAGGTGAAGCCGTCGGCCCTCCGCATCGACGGCCCGATACTCGGCAAGCTCGTGACCGTCGGTCTGCCTGCAGGTCTTCAGACCGCACTGACGGCCTTCTCGAACGTCTTCGTTCAGTCGTACATAAGCGGCGCCGACGGCGTGCAGGAGATCAACATGTCGGCCTGGACGACATACTCGAAGGTCGATGCCGTCATCTTCCTGCCTCTGCAGTCGCTGGCCCTGTCGGTCACGACGTTCGTAGGACAGAATCTCGGGCGTAACAACGTCGAGAGGGCCAGAAAGGGCTGCTTCACGGCCTATTTCATGGCGCTGACCTGCACCGTCGGGCTGATAGTTCCGATATGGGTCTTCGCGCCTTATATCGCGCCTTTCTTCAACGCGAGTCCCGATGTGGTAGAGCGGGCGGTCATGCTGCTCCGCTTCATCACGCCCTTCGCGCTCTGCAGCTGCGCGAACCAGATCTTCTCGGGCGCGATGCGCGGCGCCGGGAACTCGACCGCTCCGATGATCATCATGCTCTCGAATTTCGTCGGCATGCGGCAGATCTACCTCTTCGTGATGACGAGATTTATCTCGAAAGCGCTGCTTCCGATAGGTATGGGATACCCGTTCGGCTGGCTCTGCTGCATGATCACCACACTCGTATACTACAGGTTCTTCTTCAGCTACACAGGGAAGAAACTGGTATGAATAATGATCCAATAACTGATAACAGGAGTTTTTTCCCCTTATGAACAGAGATATAACAGAAATACTTGACTCGCCCCTGACCCTCCCGGACGATCCGGCCGGAGGAGAAGGGCAGGCAGAAAAAAAGCAGGTCGTGACGCGCTTCGCGCCGTCGCCGACCGGATATATGCACATAGGCAACCTGCGCACCGCGCTCTATGCCTACCTGATCGCCCGCTCCGCCGGCGGGAAGTTCATCCTCCGCATTGAGGACACCGACAGGGAGAGGCTGGTGGAGGGGGCAGAGGACGTGATCCTCGAGACGCTGAAGGCGACAGGGCTCGAATACGACGAGGGCCCGGTCATCGGCGGACCGTCGGGGCCGTACGTCCAGAGCGAGCGCAAGGAGAAGGGGATCTACCGGAAATACGCCGAGGAGCTCATAAAGCGGGGACACGCCTACCGCTGCTTCTGCAGCGAGGAGCGCCTCGAGAGCCTCAGGGAGGCGAACGGTATCGGCGGGTATGACAGACACTGCCGGAACATCGATCCCGCCACTGCGGACGCGAGAGCGGCCGCGGGCGAGCCCTACGTCATAAGGCAGAAGATCCCGCTCGACGGAGAGACCGAATACACCGACGAGGTCTTCGGCACCATCACCATGCCCAACAGCGAGATGCAGGACCAGATCCTGCTCAAGGCCGACGGCTATCCCACATACAATTTCGCTCACGTGATCGACGACAGGCTCATGGGAGTCACGCACGTCGTGCGCGGCAGCGAGTATCTGACATCGACGCCCAAGTACGTCCTGCTCTACGACGCCTTCGGCTGGGAGCGCCCGGTATACTGCCATCTGCCGCTGCTCATGGGGCGCGACGCCGACGGAAAGATCTCGAAGCTCTCGAAGCGCCACGGCGCGGTCAGCTTCCAGGATCTCACCCGCTCAGGCTTCCTGCCCGAGGCGATTGTGAACTACATCGCGCTGCTCGGATGGTGCCCCAAGAACACCAACGAGGAGATATTCAGCCTCGACGAACTGAAGAAGATCTTCTCGACAGAGGCGATAAACAAATCTCCCGCCGTCTTCGACTACGAGAAGCTCCGCTGGTTCAACTCCAGATACATAGCCGCGATGCCGGACGGCGACTATCTCGCGCGCGCCCTCCCCGACGTGGAGGCGTCGTGCCCCGGATGCGCGGCTCCCGTGAAGCTCGCTGAACTCCTCAAGACCAGGCTGTCGTCGTTCGGTGAGATCCCGGCGGCCGTCGCCTTCCTGCGCGAGCCCGCAGAGCTCGATGCGGAGGGGATCGCCGCGCTGTATACCAATAAGAAGAACAAAACGGACCCGGGCGTCTGTCTCGGGATCCTCCGCGGGATGATTCCCGTCCTTGCCGCCTATGACGGAGACTGGGTCAGCGACCCGCTTTTCGAGCTGATGCGCGGATACGCGGAGAAAGCCGGAGTCAAGACGGGAGCCGTCGCCTGGGCGGTCAGGGCGGCAGTCGCGAGACAGGCCGTCACACCGGGAGGCGCGACCGAGCTCATGGAGGTGCTGGGCAGGGAGAGATCGCTCGAGCGGATCGGCCTTGCCATGTCGGAACTCGAGGCGCAGGCCGTGTGAGGTCCCGGCGGGAACGCGGCGAAGATCTGAGGGGCAGCGTCTGCGGCCTCTGCCGCGGGTGCGTGTTCCTGAACGGGGCCCTGAACTGATCCGCGAACGGATACCGGAACTGATCCAGAAACGGATATCTGACGTATCCGGGAGCAGATACCGGAACTGATCCGGGAACGGATACCGGAACGGGTCCCGAAACGGATTCCGGAGCTTTTCCCGAAACGAATTCAGGAGTGGATTTCGGAACTGATACCGAAACGGATTCCGGAACGTATGTACCCCGGAGCGGATCCGACGTCGGATGATTCGTGTCCGGATAAATTACGCCAAAACCTCTTATCATTCAAAAATAGCAGGCGCGTATCGCGCCTGCTATTTTTCTGCCGCGATCCGGGGAACTTTGAGCCGGATCAGGTGAAATTGTTTAGCACTCAAGACGATAAAGTGCTAATGTTTACAAAAAGTTCATACAATGTAGTAAAAAAGTTCATAATTCGGGTGTATAATATTAGCGCAGCAAGGGGGAAGGAAAGCAAGGCGGGGCCCGAAGAAAGACTTCGGAAGCTTCGGCGAACTTCCCGGGCAGGCTTGCGGGCGGACGTTCAGCAGACGGACGCCGCGAGTGCTACCGCCCCGGGCCGCTTCAAACAATGTCAGACAATGTGGCCGGAAGGCCATAAATCTTACGCCCCGCGGCGTGACCGCGGGAGAAAAAACATACGGAGGTAAACATTATGTTTGAACTTACACCCTTTTTCCGCAACCGTCACAACGCACTGAACGTTTACGATCCGTTCAGAGATCTTGACGACATGGAGCGCGCCTTCTTCGGCGAGCGTGTCCATTCCTTCAATACAGATATCGTTGACAACGGCGACAGCTACAGTGTAGTGACAGATCTTCCGGGCTTCAGGAAGGAAGACATCAACATCGACATCGCCGGCGACACTCTGACCCTCACGGCCGAGAGACACAGCGATTACGAGAACAAGGAAAAGAAGAACTCCTATGTGAGAGTCGAGAGATCCTACGGTTCCTACACGAGGACCTTCGACATCACCGGCATCAACGCCGATGAGATCTCGGCGAAGTACGACAACGGCGTGCTGACGCTCACCCTTCCGAAGAAGGCGGCGAAAGAACCCGAGAGCCGCAAGCTCGAGATCAAATAATATCCGGCAGCCGGGAAGCGGCGGGAGGCGAGAGCCTCCCGCCGCCTTTTTACCTGTTCTGTTTATAACAACCTTACTGTTTATAACTGCCTTTCGTGTACCGCCTAAGTTGAAAATACGGTATTGACTTTTGACCCGAAAATGGTATAATAATGTTCAGCGGCGCTGCTGACTCCGCGGCCTTCCGAACATTTGTTCCGGGCGGCGGACCGGGCGCCGGACCGAGAGTACAGAGGTATTGAAAAATGGCATTGACAAAAAGGCAGTTCGACATCCTGGCCGCCCTCGCCGGAGCCGGCGAATGCGGAAAAAAGATCACACAGCGGGAGCTTTGCACGGCTTCCGGAAGTTCGCTCGGGACGGTGAACCGCGCGCTGCGCGAACTCGAGGCGGCGGGAGACGTTGCCGGCGGAAGGATAACTCAGCACGGGTTCGAGACGCTCGAGCCCTACCGCGCGAAGAGGGCGATATTCATCGCGGCAGGATTCGGGACGAGACTCGTTCCGGTGACGCTCAACACTCCGAAGCCCCTCGTGCGCGTCAACGGCAGGCGGATCATCGATACCGCCATCGACGCCTGCCTCGCCGCCGGCATAGACGACATATACATCGTCAGGGGATATCTTGCCGAGCAGTTCGACCAGCTGCTGTACAAATATCCGACGGTGAAGTTCATTGACAACCCCAGCTACAACGAGGCGAACAACATTTCATCCGCCATGGCCGCCCGCCACCTCATGAGCGGTTCGTACGTATTTGAGGCCGATCTTCTGGTGACCGATCCCTCGATAATAACGAAATACCACTACCAGTCCGACGTTCTGGGCATCTACAGCGAACGTACCGACGACTGGTGCATGACGGCCGACAGGGACGGCTGCCTCGACGAAGAGATGATCGGCGGCCGTAACTGCTACCGGATGATCGGCATATACTATATCAGCCCGTCCGACGGGAAGCTCCTCGCGGACGACATCGCCGCGGCGTACGCGGAGCCGGGCGGCAGGGAGCGGTTCTGGGAGACCGTCCCGAATCAGGTGTTCAGAGGCAAATACAGGATACTCATAAGAGAGTGCACCGACGATGACGTCACGGAGATAGACACCTTCCGCGAGCTCAAGGCCGTGGACCCCGCGTATGACGTCTGAAACAGATATGAACGTCCCCGCCGTCCTTCCGAAGGTGCTCATCTGCTTCGGCACTATGCCCGAGGCGGTGAAGATGTGCCCTCCCGTGCTCGCCTTCCGCGGATGCCGCGATCTCGAGACCGTGGTATGCTCGACGGGCCAGCACCGCGAGATGCTGGACTGCGCCCTGCGGAGCTTCGGCGTCGTTCCCGACGTCGACCTGGGCGTAATGAGGGAGGCGCAGACCCCCGGCGACGTCGCCGCCGCGGTCTCGGCCGCCTTCGGCCGCCTGCTTATGAGCGTGAAGCCGGACATCGTGCTGGTGCACGGCGATACTGTCAGCGCGTACGCCTGCGCGGTGCGGGCCTATCTCGACGGCATACCCGCGGCTCACATCGAGGCCGGCCTCCGAACATATGCCGGCGTGCCTTTCCCCGAGGAGTTCTGCCGCCGCGAGATCGACGCCGTGTCCTGCCTTCATTTCGCGCCGACGCCGGCGGCGGTATCGAATCTGCGCTCCGAAGGGTATCCGGAGGACGGTATCATCCTCACGGGGAACACCTCGGTCGACGCCCTGCGCCTGACTCTGGGGAGCACCGCCCCGAACTGCCCGCCCGCCGGCGTACGGGAAGGGGAAGGGGACGGTGAATGGAAAGGCGAAAAACTGATCCTCATATCGTCGCACCGGCGCGAGATACTGGGCGGGCGGCAGCGCGCGCTGTTCGCCGCGCTGCGCAGCGTCATAGAATCCTCCCCGGGCGTCCGGGCGGTATATCTTACCCACTTAAACCCCGAGGTCATGGCTGCCGCGGAGGTGTTCCGCGGCTCCGGCCGCATTACGGAGGCAGGGCCGCTGACGCCCGCCGAGTGCCACCGGCTGCTTTCCCGCTGCTCGCTGTGCGTCACCGATTCGGGAGGCCTCACCGAGGAGAGCCTTACGCTCGGCGTGCCCGTCGTGATGCTCCGCGACGTCACCGAGCGCCCCGAAGGATTGGATACCGGCGCCGCGCTGCTCGCCGGCACCTGTCCCTCCGCCGCGGCGGAAAAGATCGCGGAGCTCCTTCGGAGCCCCGCGAGATATGAAGCCGCGAGAGCCGCGGCGCTTTGCTGTTCCTCCCCGACCGTCCGCGCTCTCGCGTCGGGTGTTCCTGAGGGAGACAGGGAAGTCTGCGGTAACGGCGCATCGGTATACGGCGACGGATATGCATCGGAGAGGATCCTCGCCGCGGTCAGGGAGTATCTCGGCGCACGGCGCCGCCCTGACGGTCAGATCTTGTCGCTGTAGATCACCGTCACGTCCGGATGCAGCTGCAGGACGGAGGCGGGGACCTTCGGCGTGACGTCGCCGTGAAGCGCTTCGAGGAGCACATTCTTCTTGTTTTCTCCGCTCGCGATGAGGACTATCTTCTTCGCGCAGAGTATCGACTTCATGCCCATCGTGATCGCGGTGCGCGGGACGTCCCGCCTTGATTCGAAGAAGCGGGAGTTGGCCTCGATGGTCGAGTCGTCGAGCTCGGCCACGTGAGTGCCGGCGATGAAGCAGTCGCCCGGCTCGTTGAAGCCGATGTGGCCGTCGACGCCGATGCCGAGCAGCTGGACGTCGATGCCTCCGAGAGAGGCGATATAAGCGTCGTATTCCTCGCAGAACGCCGCGGTGTCGGCGGCAAGTCCGTCGGGCACCCTGGTGTTCGCCTTGTCGATGTTTATGCTGTCAAAAAGGTTCCGGTCCATGAAATAGCGGTAGCTCTGCGGATGGTCGGGCGCGAGTCCGACGTACTCGTCGAGGTTCACCGTCTTTACGCGGGAGAAATCGGTCTCTCCGTTCTTATATTTTCTGATGAGCTCCCTGTAGGTACCGACGGGAGACGAGCCGGTCGCGAGCCCAAGCACGCAGTCCGGCTTTTCCTTTACTGCCCCGGCGATGATGTCGGCAGCCATGCGGCTGAGTTTTTCGTAGCTTTCGGTTATTACGACTTTCATTTCTTTTGCTTCCTTTTTTCTCTGCTTGTATTGATCGCTTTATATTCAGTTCATGCAGAACCGCTTCATGACGGATATTATCCCGTCCGCCGCCTCTGCCGATTCGGCCTCCGCGAAGATGCGGAGCAGCGGCTCGGTGCCCGAGAAGCGGCAGATCACGAACGATCCGTCGGCGAAATATACCTTGCACCCGTCGGCGTAGCCGACCTTCTCGACCGCCCTGCCGAAATCCGGGATCTTTTTCTCCCGCATGAGCAGCTGGTCGATCCTCTGCCTGTCCTCAGGCTCGAACGACAGGTTGGACTCGCGGAGCACGTGCGGTCCGTATCTGCCCGTCAGCTCTTCCCAGAGCTGCATCGGGGTCTTTCCGGTGGCGGCGATCATCTCGACGATCAGCGACGCCGCGTAGATCGAATCCTTGCCGTGGATGTGTCCGCGGACGGTCAGACCGCCCGACGACTCGCCTCCGAGCACGGCGTCGACCTCGTCCATCTTGGACGAGACGTACTTGAATCCTACGGGGACCTCGTAGCACTTCTCGCCGTAGTCCTCGGCGAGGTGGTCGAGCATGTGCGTCGTGGCGATGTTGCGCACGACCGGCCCCCTCCATCCCCTGTATTCGTGCAGATACGAATAGAGCATGACGATGAGCTGGTTCGCGCTGAGGTATTCTCCGCTCGGATCGATGATCCCGACCCTGTCGCCGTCTCCGTCGACCGCTATACCGAGGTCGTATCTGCCGTCGACGACGAGGTCGGTCAGCTGCTTGAGCTGGTCGGGCCCGGGAGCCGGGTTGGCCCCGCCGAAAAAGGCGTCCTTGTTGTTGTTGATCATGTCGAGCGTGCATCTGGCGGTGCACAGGACGGTGACGAGCGGGAAGGTCGCCGACCCGTGCATGCTGTCGAAGAGTATGCGGAGACCGGCGTTCCTTATGGTCTCCATATCGAGCATAGATATGATCGAATCGAGAAAACCGTTGAAGGGCGTTTTGAGATATGTGACGCTGCCGGGCTTTCCGGCTTCGGGCGGAAGTTCAGGGTATCTGTCGATGTACTCCTCGAGCTTCGACGTGAACTCGACGGGCGCGTCCCTGCCTTCCCCGACGATCACCTTTATGCCGTCGTAGGCGGCCGGGTTGTGGCTGGCGGTGACCTCGATGCCGACATGCAGCCCGAGCTTCTCAACGCTGAACATGACGAGCGGCGTGGGCACACTGCGGCGGGTCCTGATGACGTCGAATCCGCACGACGTCAGAACATCGGATATCCACCCTGCGGCGGCCTCCGACAGGAACCGGCGGTCATAGCCGATCAGTACCGGCTTTCCGTCCTTCTTTTCGTCGCGCAGCATACGGCAGAGCGCCCCTGCCACGCGTTCGACGTTCTCGCGGGTAAAATCGTCGCCGATCACGGCTCTCCAGCCTCCCGTGCCGAATCTGATCCTGCGGCAGCTCCCGGCGGGTCTTCCTTTTTCTCCCATTTTTGCCTCCGTTGCTCCGTCCGCCTTCCGCGCGGACGGTTTTTTATGTGGGTCGGTGAAGGGTGTGCTCAATTGAATCTCAGTTCGATGTAAAGAGGGTAGTGGTCGGAGAGCCGGTCGAAGTATTCGTCGGTCTTGCGCTTCATGAAGGTGATCTCGGCTCTCCCGGGATTTTTTATCAGTATGTGGTCGATGGCCTGCTCGAACCGCCCTCCGGCGTCGCGCCTCCAGCCGGAAGGACTGCAGGGGTGATGCCCGCGGGTGCCGTCGGCAAAGCCGGTGGCGACGTCGTGCGCGTCGGCCCAGCCGTATCCCGCCGCGGTGCGCAGGGCGGGCGATGTGATCACGGCGTTGAAGTCGCCCATGAGCAGAGCGGGGCAGTCATACCTGCGGATGACCTCCTCCATGCGCTCGCATGCGATCGACATCTGATACGCTCTCGCTCCGTCTGAGCCGGGACGGTATGAACCTGACGCCGGATCTCCCGACCGCCACCACAGGTGTGTCGTCATGACGGCGACGGTATTTCCGGTGTCTCTTTCGACGAAGACGCCGTAGTTGCACGTCTTCGAGCCGGCGTCGTTGAAGTTGCCGGGGAACGACGCGTATCCGGACGGATAGCTGAAGAAGCCCGACTCGACGAGCTTCAGTCTGTCGCTGCGGTAGAACAGCGGAGTGTATCCCCCCGAGATGTACCCGTATTCGGCGGTGCTCCCGTCGGGCAGTGCGACGCTTCCGAAGCAGCGCCGCATCAGCACCGACTGGTAAGCCGAGACCTCCTGGAGCCCCAGGACGTCGGGCAGCACTTCGGTGTAGGCTCTGATGAGCCCGGGCATGCGTGCGTCGGCGGAACAGTCTTCGCCCCTCGCGAGCCACTGCTCGCTGTTCGCGTCCCTGTTCCACTGGTTGTTCGTCATTATTATCATGGCCTGGCGAATCTCCGTGTGACCACCATGTCAGAACTGAAGGTCGATGTAGAGCGGGTAGTGGTCGGACAGCGGATCGAAGTACTCGGGCGTCAGACGGCGGAAGTACATGACTCTGGCGTCGCCGGCGTTCTTGATCAGTATGTGGTCGATCGCCTGCTCGAAAGTGCCTCCGGTGTCGCGCTTCCAGCCCTTGGTGCCGCAGGGGTGATGTCCGCGGTTCTCGTTCCTGTCACCTTCGGCGATGTCGTGAGTCTCGGACCAGCCGAGGTCGAAGGCGGTCTTGAGGCAGGGCGACGAGACGGTGGCGTTGAGGTCTCCCATGAGTACCGCGGGGCAGCCGTACTTTTCGATGACCCCGTCCATCTCGCGGCAGGCGAGGCCGATCTGATAGGCGCGGGCCTCGTCGGAGCCGGCCTGATAGGATGACGACGCGGGGTTGCCAGATCTCCACCACAGATGGGTCGACATCAGCGCCAGCCGTTTGCCGTCCTTCCGGTCCTCGAAAACGCCCCAGCACCACGATTTTGTCTCGGAGTTGTTGAAGCTGCCCTCGAATCCGGGAACTTCGGTCGAATAGAGGAAGAAGCCGGATTCGAGCAGCTTCAGTTTGTCTCTGCGGTATACGATCGGAGTGTCCCTTCCCGAGAGATACTCGTAGGAAGCCTCGGTTCCGTCGTCGAGCTTAACATGCCTCATATTGTCCATCAGGATCTCGGCCTGGCGGTTCGATACCTCCTGGAGCCCGAGGATGTCGGGCATGACCTCGAGATACGCCCTTGCCATTCCGGGCACTCTGGCTTCTGCTGAGCAGTCTTCGCCTCTTTCTCTCCAGAAGTCGTTGTTTCTGTCGCATTTCCACTGGTTGTTCGACATAAGGATCATGGATAGAGTCCCCCTGTATCTTTGTTTTTTAGATGATCTGCCCGCGGACGGTCCGCCCGCGAATTCACTTCAGCATTCCGGAAAGGGCAGCCTGCGCCGACTCCAGGGCGGCGTCCGCGGCGGAGATGTCGCGGCCTCCGGCCATCGCGCTGTCGGGACGGCCTCCGCCTCTGCCTCCTGTCACGGCGGCGACCGCCGAGACGAGCTTTCCGGCGTGTGCCCCCGCTTTGACGGCGTCGGGTCCGGCAACGGCTATGAAGTTCAGCTTCGCACCGTCGGTCACAGCCAGCACCGCAACGGTGTCGGGGCCCGACGCGCGGATGCTGTCGGCGAGCGAGCGGGCGACATCAGCCGCCATTCCGTCGAGCCTCGCGGTCACGAGTCTCGTGCTTCCGACCTTCACGGCACCGGCGAGGATCGAGTCGAGCCTGGTCGCCGCGAGCTTTGCCCCCAGGGCCTCGATCTCGCGCTTCGCGGCCGAGAGCCCGCTCATGACGGCTGCGGCCTTCTTGGCTATGTCGTTCGGGTTCGGGACCCTGAGCTCGGCAGCGGTGTCGGAGATGAGTTTTTCCTTGAGACGGTACCACTCCAGCACGTTCATGCCGGTCACGGCCTCGATCCGGCGCACGCCCGACGCGACCGAAGATTCGGACACTATGCGGAAAAGACCCAGCTTCGACGTGTTGTCGACGTGCGTGCCTCCGCAGAACTCGGTTGAGAAATCTCCCATTTTTACGACGCGTACGACGTCCCCGTATTTTTCGCCGAAGAGCATCATCGCGCCCATCTTCCGGGCCTCCTCGATGCCGGTCACCACCGTCTCGACGGGCAGGCCCGCGAGGATGGCCCTGTTGACCTCGTTCTCGACGGCGTCGAGTTCGTCCTTCGTCAGGGCGGAGAAGTGGGTGAAGTCAAAGCGCCCGCGTTCGGCGTCGACGTATGAACCCGCCTGCTCGACATGCGTGCCGAGGACGCGGCGCAGCGCCGACTGGAGCAGGTGGAGCGACGAATGGTTGCGCTTTATCGACGCGCGGCGTTCGCCGTCTATGCACGCCCTCACGGTGTCGCCGACTCTGACCGTTCCGTGGTCGAGCGAGCAGATGTGCAGGTATATGCCGTCGGTCTTTTTTGTGTCTGTGACGTTCACGACGAGCGAGTCTGATCCGTCGGCCGCGACTACCGTGCCGGTGTCGCCGACCTGGCCTCCGCCCTCGCCGTAGAAGGGCGTCCTGTCGAGGACCAGCGTGAACTCGCCCTCGGAGATCTCATCGACGAGCTCGCTGTCCGAGATGATGGCCTCGACCTTCGCCTCGGAAGACTCGGTGTCATAACCGGTGAAATCGGTCCCCGGGAGCTTTGCGAGCAGGTCTTTCGCCGACTCGTCCCAGCCGCCGACGTTGCCTCTGGCGGCCCTGGCTCTGTCGCGCTGGCCCTGCATGAGCTCGGCGAAGCGGTCGCCGTCGATCCCGAAGCCGCGCTCTCCGGCTATCTCGCGCGTCAGATCGACCGGGAAGCCGAAGGTGTCGTAGAGCTTGAAGGCGTCGTCGCCCGAGAGCACTCCTCCCTCAGACTTCGACAGCATGTCGCCGAGGATCGACAGTCCTGCGTCGATGGTGGCGTCGAACTTTTCCTCCTCGACCGAAATGACCTTGAGGATGAAATCCTGTTTCTCGGAGAGCTCGGGATAGGCGCCGCAGCTCTCGCCGATGGCGGTCACGACGGTCTCGGCGAGGAAGGGGCGTTTGATGCCCAGCAGCTTTCCGTGGCGGCAGGCGCGGCGGATGATCCGGCGCAGGACGTATCCGCGGCCCTCGTTCGAGGGCAGCACGCCGTCCGCGATCATGAACATGGCGCTCCTGGTGTGGTCGGTAACGACTCTGATCGAGATGTCGTTCTTCGGGTCCCTGCCGTATTCCTTTCCGGAGATCAGGCAGACTTTGTCGAGGATCTTTCTTATGGTGTCGACCTCGAACATGTTGTCCACGCCCTGGAGTACGCAGGCGAGGCGCTCGAGGCCCATTCCGGTATCGATGTTCTTGTGCTCGAGCTCGGTGTAGTTGCCGTTGCCGTCGTTGCAGAACTGCGAGAAGACGTTGTTCCAGATCTCCATATAGCGGTCGCAGTCGCATCCGGGTCTGCACCCGGGCCTGCCGCAGCCGTATCTGGGACCGCGGTCGAAGTAGATCTCGGTGCAGGGGCCGCACGGACCGGGGCCGTGCTCCCAGAAGTTGTCCTCCTTGCCGAGCCGTACGATGCGGCTCTCGGGGACGCCTATCCTGTCTCTCCAGAGCACGTACGCCTCGTCGTCCTTTTCGTATACCGACGGCCAGAGCAGCTCCTCCGGGATCTCCATGTCCTTTGTGAGGAATTCCCACGCCCAGGTG
>JAFTCN010000015.1 GCA_017454675.1 Clostridia bacterium | reverse complement strand
TTTTTACTTTTACCCTCGATTTTTCTCCGTTTTTCCTACGTTTTTCCTCCGTCTTTGACTTTTCCCAATCTTACTTCCACGAATTTCTCATATTAATTTCCACCGCTTTCCTACTGTGGAATTTACTTTGGGAATTCACGTGAATGAAGTTTTCTTCAAAAACAGATGGCAAAAAAGTGAGATTTATGATAGAATATATGTTTGCGGACCGTCACTGCAGGATACATGCCGCCGCGCGGGCGCCGGCTGCCGGGGACGGAGTTTGGGGGTATGGATGATATCATGAATAAAACAGCTATCGCGATAGACGTCGGAGGCACAAAAACGCTCGGCGTCCTCTTCGGCGCCGACGGGCAGGTCCTGTCGGTGCGCCGCGACAGGGGCATCACGCCCGTCGACGCCCCGGCGGCCGTCTGCGTCGCGCTGTACTCGGGGATGGCGGACACACTGCTGCGCGACGCTGCCTCCCGCGGCCTGCGCACTGTCGACACCGGCTACTGCTCGATCGCGACCGCCGAGCACTACACTCCCCTCTTTTACGACGGGATCGCCGCGGCCGCGGGAGACCGGCTCGCGCGCCTGCGCGTCGAGCCGGACGGCCTGTGCGTCATATCCGGCATGCTCGGCCACAGCGACGGCGCCGCGATGATCTGCGGGACCGGGTCGTCGCTCTACGTCAGGGAGGGAGAGACCTTCTGGCGCACCGGCGGCTGGGGGCACTATATCGACAGCTGCGGCAGCGGCTTCGTGCTCGGCCGTCTTGCCCTGCGGGCCGTTTTACGCGCTCACGACGGCCGCGGGGCACCGACTCTGATGACGGAGCTCGCAGAATCCCGCATCGGCAGGCCGGTCTGGGATGCCTACGACGAGATCTACGCCGGCGGGCGGCCGTATATCGCCGCGTTCGCGGACTGCGTGTTCGAGGCGAGAAAGGCGGGCGACGCCGCCGCGTCGGAGATCTTCGACAGCTGCGCGTGCGACCTTGCGGAACTGCTTCACACCGCGAGGCGCAGACTGGGAAAGCCCTACACCGCGATACTCAACGGCGGGGTCTTCGCTCATCACCCCGAATACGCCGGGGCAGTCATCGCGCTGGGGCCGTCCGACGTCACCTCCATGACCGGCACCACGCCGCCGGTCTACGGATGCGCCGTCGAGGCCATGCACGACCTGGGACTCGAATGCGGAGAAGACTTCAGGGAGAGGTTCATGAGCTCCCTCTCCGTCATCTCCGGAAAATGAAGCTGCTCACATACGAAGAACTGACCGACAGGCTGGGTTTCGTCCCCGACGCCCAGAAGGAGGCCGCGATAAAGTCGGTGGACGGCGCCACGCTACTCCTCGCGGTGCCCGGCAGCGGCAAGACGACGGCCCTCGTGGCGAGGCTCGGATATATGATCTGCTGCCTCGGCATCGATCCGAGGAGCATCCTCACGATGACATATACCGTCGCGGCGACCGCCGACATGCGGGCGCGCTTCGTCTCGATCTTCGGTGAGGAATACGCGAAGGACCTCGAATTCCGCACGATAAACGGCGTCTGCAGCAAGATAATCCTGCGGTACGCGGAGAAGACCGGCGCGAAGCCCTTCGAACTGGCCGAGGACGACGGAAAGACCGCGGCGATCATATCGTCGGTCTTCCGGAAGGTCACGGGGGAATACGCCTCCGAGAGCGACCTGAAGGAGATAAGGACGGCGGTGACCTACGCGAAGAACATGATGCTGGACGAGGACGGGATCCGGGCGCTCGACGACTCGGTGAAGCGTTTTTCGGAGATCTACGCGGGATACCGGAAGGAGATGCGCGCCGCCGGACTCATGGACTACGACGACCAGCTCACCTACGCCCTGCACATACTCGAGCGCTATCCCGGGATCCTGCGGAGCATCCGCGGCAGATACCGCTACATAGCCGTCGACGAGGCACAGGACACATCATATATACAGCACAGGATAATCTCCCTCATCGCCGGAGACGGGAGTCTGTTCATGGTCGGCGACGAGGACCAGAGCATCTACGGCTTCAGGGCGGCCTACCCACGGGCGCTGCTCGACTTCGAAGCCGATCATCCCGGCGGGAAGATCCTCAAGATGGAGGACAACGACCGCTCGGTGAGGGGGATCGTCGCTGCCGCCGACGCCTTCATACGCGGCAACAAGTCGCGCTATCCCAAGGTGATGCGGGCGGTGAGGAAAGACACCTCCGGCGGCATAGCCGAGATAAAGGTGAAGGACCGCCGCGAACAGTACAGCCGCCTTCTCCGCGAAGCCACAGAGCTCCGGGGCGTCACGGCCGTGCTCTACCGCGAGAACGAGTGCGCGCTGCCGCTCGTCGATCTGTTCGACAGGCGGCAGGTGAGATACACCCTGCGCGCCTCCGATTTCGTATTCTTCTCCGACAGGGTCGTCAGGGACATAACGGCCGCGCTGAGCCTCGCCCTCGACGGGAAGGACACCGGATCGTATATGCGCATCTACTACAAGATCTGGCCGTATCTGGGGAAACAGGCGGCGGAGGAGGTCTGCAGCCTCGCCCGCAGGGAGAACATCGGGGTCTTCGACGCGATAAGGAGGATCCCGTCTCTGAAGGAAAAGCACGAGAGCGCGAGGCTGTGCTCGAAGCTGCTGTCGGCGATGTCGAAGTCGGCCCCGGACAAGGCTGTCGCAGGAGTACTCGACGGGCTCGGATACTCAAAATACCTCGAGCGCAACAAGATCTTCACGTCGAAGCCCGAGATCCTCATGATCCTCGCCGAACGCGAGCGGACCGTCGGAGCCTTCCTGTGGAGGCTCACCGAACTCGAGCGGCTGGTCAGGGCGAAGGCCGAAGAGGGCCGGAAGGCTGCGGGAGACGGCGGGATCATCCTCTCGACCGTCCACATGGCGAAGGGGCTCGAATACGACACCGTCTGGCTGCTCGACGTCTGCGATGAGGTCATCCCCGGCAACTCCGTGCTCCGGGACTACAGACAGAATCCCGAGTCGTACGCGGTGTACGAAGAGGAGCGGCGGATATTCTACGTCGCGGTAACAAGGGCGAAGGACCGCCTCTTCGTCTTCACGCGGCGCGACACCGGCACCCGCTTCGCGAACGAGCTCATCGAATGCCGCGACAGAGTCGCGGCGGCCGAAAAAGAGGCAAAAAGAACGGGCGGAGAGCCTGTGATTCCCGGCAGCACGGTGAGAGGCTCCGAACTTAAAATCGGCATGAGAGTGTCGCACAAATGGTACGGACCCGGGACCGTCTCCGGCCGCACCGACGTCACCGTCTCAGTGAAGTTTGACATCGGCACCGTGCGCGAGTTCGTAGCGGCGTCATCCGATTTCGATCTTATATAAGTCCATAGGTTTAAGGCCCTTCCCGTGACCGGGCAGGCCGGGATACCGCGGAACTGCTTCCGCTCACAATAACTGTTTATACCCAACGAAAGGCAAATCATGAAAGTCTGTCTCGCAAACGATTCCTTCCCTCCGCTCTACGACGGCGTCGCCAACACCGTCCTCAACTACGCCGAGATCATCGAAAAGAAATACGGGCACGCGATGGTCGCGACACCCGCCTACCCCGGGGTGACCGACAGCTACCCGTTTCCCGTCGTGCGCTACCGGAGCTTTGACACCGTCAGGGCGTTCGGCTACCGCACAGGCGACCCGTTCGATCCCGACGCGGTCGACTGGCTCTCCGGATTCGGGCCCGACATCCTCCACTCGCACTGTCCCGTCATGTCAACGGTGCTCTTCCGCCATCTCCGCAACCTCACCGGTGCGCCGCTGGTCTTCACCTATCACACCAAGTTCGACATCGAGATCGGCCGCGGTGTCAAGCTGGGCATAATAAAAAACGCCGCCATAAAGGCCATGATAGACAACATCGAGGCCTGCGACGAAGTCTGGGCTGTCAACAAAGGGGCCGGCGAGAACCTCGTGTCGCTCGGCTATTCCGGCAGATACCGCGTCATGCCGAACGGCGTCGGCTTCCCGCGCGGGCCGGTAGGGCATGAGGAGACCGAAAAGATATCAGAGAAGCACGGCCTGCCGGACGGAGTCCCCTGCTTCCTCTTCGTCGGACGTATGATGTGGTACAAGGGCCAGCGGATCATACTCGACGGTCTCGCGACGATGCGCGAGCGCGGATACGATTTCCGGATGATATTCATCGGCGACGGCGTCGACTTTGACGCGATAAGCGAATACTCAAGGAACCTCGGACTCGGCGATCGGGTCTTCTTCACCGGCGCGATACGCGACAGGGAGCTGCTTCGCGCCTACTACAGCCGCGCGGATCTGTTCATACTGCCCTCGGTATTCGACAACAACCCGATCGTCTGCAAGGAGGCTGCCGCATGCGCGACTGCCAGCGTGCTGATCCGGGATTCCTCGCCCGCGGAAGGAGTGACCGACGGGAAAAACGGAATGCTGATCGAAGAGGATCCTGACTCTCTCGCCTCCGCGCTCGAGAAGATCTATTCCGACCCGACGCTCACCCGGAGGCTCGGAGACGGCGCGCTGAACGACCTTTACGTCTCCTGGGAAGATATGATGAAGGAGGTCACGGCGCGCTACGCCGAGATCATCGCCGCTGCGAAGAACCATGACTTAAGGCCGAGAAAAAAGGAACTCAGCGACGTCGCCGTCTCTCTCATGTCCGATACGTACACGAGACTTTCGAACGTGCGGGAGTTCTTCAGAAACTACATCTGACAGGTGAATAACGCAAAGACCCGGCCTTGAGGCTGTAAAAAAAGTCCCGAAAAAACGAAGATACCCGGAAGACAAAAACTTCCGGGTAAATTTTACGAGAAGTCCGGAAAGACCTGGAAAAGCAAATATGTTCATAAAAAAATGCTTGACAGGCATTTTTTTATATGATAAAATAGTGTATATGTAAAAAAACAAAGACATATAGAAAACGGAATTTACGTTTACGGTTATTTTGACGAGTACTGTATTCCTGCAAAGACTGCGTACTTGAGAAATCACTTCAAGCACAGCTTTTTCATATACGGCTTCGATGATGAAGCCGGGTCATTTTACGCGGCAGGATATACAAAGAACGAAAGGTTTGAGCCTTACTCGTTTTCATTTGATGAATTCGGGCAGGCTCTT
>JAFTCN010000014.1 GCA_017454675.1 Clostridia bacterium | reverse complement strand
GCACGCGTCTTGACGGCTCTTTTTGCGCCTGTTATGACGTCGAAATCTTGAAAAACCGCCTGTTTTCCTGCGATTTCTCAGTCAAAACAGGCACAAAAATCTCTCGCCAATACACGCACGCGAATTGTGCGGTATTGCCTTTACTTTTTCGTTTCTTTGTGTTATGATAAGTAACCGGATTGAGAGACCTGCGGATCGAAGGCCGTATGATCTCTTTCACACCCTAAAAAGGAGAAAGCGATGTTAAATCACGGATCATGGTTCGGCAAAGATATCGTCACGGCATTCTATTTAAATAAAATGGCCGAGTACGGGGACCGGATTCACGAATACGACAGCGCGGAGCTGAGAATCGCGAATTCGTTTTTGTTTCAAAACGCAACGAATTTCGATATCGCTCCGGATGACGCCGGCAACAGCCATATTATTCCGGATGACGTCGATGAAAGCCGGAACTGGACGGTAAGAGAACAGCTCTTTCTTCAAAGAAAAAAACAGGCTCACGATGAATATATAAAAGAGCATCCGATGATCCTACGTATTTTCAGTCGATGCTCCTCATGCTCCAAGGATAGAACAGGACAAAAAAGGGCTGACGAAAAAGCAGACCGTGCTGCTTTTTCGTCAGCTTTTCTATCGTACCGGTGTATCGTCCGGGACCGTCCGGGGCCTTATCCGGAGCCCCGGACGTCCGATTTTCCTCCTCCTACAGCCGGATCAGGGCTGCTGTTTTGCCAGAGCGGCCTTCTGGGCGTCGTCGAGGACGCCTACCGATGCCTCGGCGTACTTGCTGCATACCGAGGACAGATGGCAGCGCTTGGGAGACACGAACGAAGTCGTCTTGAATCCGTTGATGAACTGCGGATCGCCGGCGTCGCCGGGAGCGTAGCGCAGAGTGTAGTTGTTCTGCTGGCTCGTCGTGGTGTTCTTGTTGCTGTAACTGTAGAGCGGCTCGTAGCAGCCGAAATCTACGACGGCCCAGGAGACCACTTCCGGCATGTCGGCATAGGTCAGATCCAGGCTCCAGAAGCGCTTTGCGTTTTCGGTGTCGAGCGTCGCGTCGTCGGAGCGTCGCTGCGGATACCTGGTCGAAGGCTTCAGGATCACGTATGTCCCGGTGTCCGAATTCTTTATGTTGAAGTTCTTGTCGCGGCTGCTGTCGGCATCGATGAGGAAGACCTTAGTCGACTCTGGGATCTTCCAGAATGAGCGGAAGTCCGCGAGCTGCGCATGGACCGAGTGGGAATCGGAGCTGTAGAACCATACGACGGCGACCTCTCCGGCTGCGAGGCGACCGCCTTCGTAATCCGGATTGGACGGACGCTTCGCTCCGCCTGTCCAGTACTTGTCGTGGTAGGTGTACGGGGCGTCGGTCCAGTCTTCTCCGGGATAGAAAGCGGTGTATTCCTGGATCAGCCGCTCGAAGTACGTCGACACGGCGGCGGCGTTGCTCCCCTGATAGCCGAACATATAGTCGAAGATATTCAGTTCTTTTCCGGAGTTGTTTACGACTTCGATGAACTCGTAGGGGTCCTGGCCGGCTTTGTACCCGGAATTTGTATTGCCGTCGGCCAGGTAGAACTGGTCGGGCGAGATCCTCGTTATCATCAGATCCGGCTTTTTGTCGTTGTTTTCGGGATCGGTGTAGATCTCATGGCTCTTTACGCCGCTGACGTGCGAGGTCCGGGTATTCGCGAACGCGGCGGCCTGCGCGGCGTCAAGGGTGCCGACGGTCGCCCCGGAGTAGGGTGATATCTCCGAAAGATGCGCGCGTTTGCCGGACGCGAAAGACGTCTTCCGGTAACCGTTCCCCTCGCTCGCTCCCTCGGCCTCAGGCATATACTTCAGGGTGAAGTTGGTGTTCGAGTTCTCGCCTCCGTTGGCGGCGGCGAATCCTGCCAGAGGCTCGGTCTTGTAGTCGATCACGGCCCAGGAGATGACCTCCGGGAGTTCGTCATAAGTCTTTTTGTAGTAGTTGTGATGCTTGTTGTCCGACTCCGGATAGAAGGCTGAGTCGGAGGAGCGGCGCTTCGGGAAGCGCTCTGACTGGACCATTATCGCGTAGGTGCCGGTCTTGCTGTTCTTTATGCTGAAGTTCATCTCGGCGTCGGCTCCGTCGGCGTCGAGCAGGAAGACCTTCACCGAGGACGGGATGCTCCAGAACGTCCTGAACTCCTCTGCCGTGCAGTTGAGGATATGGGAGTTCTCGCTGTACATCCAGACGACGAAGACCTCTCCGGGCGCTATTGCTCCGCCTTCATAGGAGGGGTTCTCGGGACAGGACCGGTTTCCGGTCCAGTATTTCGACGTCGCTCCGTAGGGGGCGTCGGTCCAGTCCTTGCCGGGGTGGAACGGCGTGTACTCCTGGATCGAACTCTCGAAGAACTCGGCGTCGTCGGACCCGGTGCCCTGATAGGCGAGCATGTAGTCGTAGATATTGACGGTTTTGTCTGAATTGTTGTAGATCTCGATGAATTCGTAGACGTCCCGCGCGGCGGAACTTCCGTTGAATCTCGTGTTGGTGTTTTTCGGGTTTGCAGTTTCTCCGTACTGATCCGCCCCGATCTCGGTGATGATCAGCTCGGGATAGACGAGCGCCGCACGGACGCGGCCGCTGAAGGGGATGAGCCCCGTTCCGAAGAGCATGAGCAGCGCCAGCAGCGACGGTATTATCCTCTTTTTCATGATGCTTACTTCCTTTCGGTCCCGGGTTTGCCGTCAGTCGGTATAGGCAAATTCCGACTTCGACCATTTGCCGTCCGCGTACCTGTACTCGTATATATGCTCGGTGCCGCTCTCCCGGATCGATTTCACGATCTCACCGTTGATTATGACGAAGGCTGCGCCGTTTTCCATAGCGTACCCGACGTTGTACTTCGGATCCTTCAGCTTGACGATCTCGGTGTCGAACTTCCGCCACAGGTCGCTGTTGGAGAAGTGCGGGCCGTAGTACATGTGGACGACGTCAAGGCCGTAGAACCACTTGTATACCGATTCGGGGAGCTCGTAGAAGTCGTTCCAGGCGGCGTATGTCCAGCACATGCCTCCGGCGGACGCGCCGATACAGACGACTCCGCTGTTGTAGGCCTCGGTGAGGTACTCGTCCACTTTGAACTTCTTCCAGGTGTCCATCATATACTCGCTCTGGCCGCCTCCGACGATTATGAGATCGGCTGTGACGATCTTTTCGCGGAGCTCCGCGGGGTCGTAGAGCTGAGTGCTGAGCGCGATGGCCTCGACGTTCCTCGAGTAGGCTCTCATCGTATTGGTGTAGCTCGTGATGTTCTCCACGGTGTCGCGTCCGGCGGTGCAGAGAACGATGACTTTCGGGTTCTTCTTGTCGATGAGCGAGAAAGCGGCCTTGTACGTCTTGGAGCCCGCTCCGCCTCCTGCGATGACGGCTTTTTTAACTACCGGTTCGACCGGCTCGCCGGTAGTCTCCGCGGGCGGATCGGTCTCCGGGGCGTCCTGCGTCAGCGCCGCGGACGAATCTGGCGCGGCGGTGTCGGCTGCCGTTTCGGGCAGAGTGCTTTCCCCGTCGCCGGTGCAGGCGGCAAGTCCTGACGCCATAAGAAGCGCAATGATGAATGCGATGATCAGTGCAGCCGGCAGGGCAGATTTTGCTGATCTCAATGCTGTTCCCTCCCTTTTTTCCGGGCGTCATTTCCGCCCGGGTCTTTATTGGTTGAAAATATGAGGTTTCGCCTGTAATCCGCCGTTATACGGTCCTGATCTCCGGATGTTCCTTCAGCGTGATCTTCAGGGCCTCGTCGGCGACATCGAAGGTGTATCTGAGGTCTTCGTCGGTTATCATCACGTTTGTGAACATGTTGTGGAAGTGGGAGATGTAGACGCCGCGCCTTACCATCTCGCCGATCCACCGCTGATGCGGGATCAGAGACCCGTCGGGATCTTTCAGGATGATCTTGAAAAGCGACGGAAGGCCGGTCACCGACAGGAGAGCCCCGTTCGCTTCCGCGACCTGACGGAGACCTTCGGTGAGCTTCGCCCCGATCTCCTGCATCCTCCTCGCGGCGTCGAGCGCTCTCATCTTGCGGAGCGCCGCGACCGAGGCGGCAAACGGGACGGCGCTGAGCCAGTAGCTGCCGGTGTAGTTCATCTCCTCGATCACCGGCTTGAGACGGGCGGCGCCGACCAGCGCGGACATGTTCCATCCGTTCGCTATCGCCTTGCCGAGACAGAGCATGTCGGCCTTTATGCCGAAGTAGTGGTCTGATCCAGCAAGGTCCATCCTGAAGCCGGCGCGGACGTCGTCTATGATCAGCAGGATGCCTTTCTCGTCGCAGAGTTTCCTGACCTTTTTCCAGTAGTCTTCGGCGGGAAGTATGTTGTCGTAATGCGACACATGGCTGTAGGGCATCGAGATGACGCAGGCGATCTCGCCGTCGTGCGCTTCGACGAGCTCCTTCAGACCGTCGAAATCGTTGAATGTCGCGTAGAGGTTGCTGCTTATCTCCTCGTCAAGCACTCCGGGGGTTCCGGGGCTCTGACACCACTGGGCGACCCCGTGGTAGCAGGATTTCATCATGACGATCTTTTTGCGGCCGGTCGCGTGCCGGGCCGCCATCACCGCCAGGGTGGTGACGTCGCCTCCGTTCTTTGCGAAAAACGCCCAGTCGGCGCAGTTGACCGTCTTTATCAGCTCCTCGGCGCACTCTATCATGACCGGAGAAACGACGGTCGTGCAGTTGCCCTTTTTCAGCTGAGCAAGTGCGGCGGCGTCGACGTCGGGGTCCCCGTAGCCGAGGACGTTCGGCCCGTATGCGCAGGCGTAGTCGATGAACCGGTTTCCGTCGACATCCCAGATATACGTCCCCTCGGCGCGTTCAGAGAAGAGAGGATAGCAGCCCATCGGATTCAGTCTTGAGCGTCCGACGCCCAGATGACCGTATATCCCGCAGGGGATCACTTTTTCCGCCCGGTCGTAGAGCTCGAAGCTCTTATCGTAGCTGTAGGGTTCCATTCCGGTCACACCTCCCGCAGGTCTGAGTCGCGCTTGCGCACCAGCGTCCAGAGTTTTTCAAAGGTCTCGTTCATCGGCGAGAGCCCCTGCTGGTCGAGCTGGCGGTGGACCGTCGCCGCGTAAGGGCTCAACGTGCCGCTGAGGACTGCCCACGCCGCTCCGGCGTCCGAAAAGCGGCATACCGCCTTCGGGTGGGAGGGGTCGTCTGCGAGTGTCAGCGTCCCTCCGCGCACGAGGATCGGGATCACAAGATCCTCCCCTGCCTCTACCACCAGTTTGCCGTCGGGGAGCTTTGCGGCGATCTTCTTTCCCTCCGGATCGGCGTTTGCGGTCTCCACCGTCTTCGCGATCCGCTCTCTGATCCTGTCTTTGACGTCCATTCGCGATACCTTTCCGTCCTCCCGCTTAAGCGGACCGCCCCGCGGCCGTTTCTTACGTCGCCGCACGGGGCCTTCCTTATTGTTCCGGGTCTTCTCATTAATCAGTATACCACTTTCAGTCTGTTTTTTCAAGTGCATTTTGCGCAGTGGAGATGTTTCCATGTTTTTTCAAAACAATCAGCAAAATATGCGGAATAGTCTTGACAATCAATCCGAAACGGAGTATCATATAATCAGCTTTCTAAATAATCACATGCAGGAGGCAGATCAAATGAAAAAATCGTTTATTCTCATCCTTGCCGCGATCGTACTGACCGCGGCGATGATCATCCTTCCCGTTGCCGTATCGGCAAAGGAGGAGGCCGGCGATCCCGTTGCCGTGTCAGACGCCGCAGGATTCGCGGCGATGGCCTCGGGCGGGACCTACTACCTGACCGCGGACATCACGGTCTCGGAAACGCACCTCACGGCTTTCTCCGGCACCTTTGACGGAAAGGGACACAAGATCACGACTTCCGTCACTCTTTTCGACACCTTTGAAGGCACCGCGAAAGACTTCACGCTCGAAGGCGCGGTGACCTCTTCGGCGGACCGCGGAGGCGTATTCGCCAACACCGTCACAGGCGAGACGACACTGTCGGGAATAGTGAACAGGGCGAATTTCACCGGCAGCGCTGAAAAGGTCGTGTCGGTCGACGATCTCGGTGTCGTCGGTACCTACGGAGGCATCATAGGCACGACGCTTAAGAGCGTCCCGCTGACCATTGAGAACTGTGACAACTACGGCAAGATCACCGGATACAACGCCGGCGGCATCTCCGGCAAGAACCACGCCAACCTTACGATGAAAAACTGCCGCAACTTCGGCGACATCGACGGCACCGACGTCGGCGGCGGCCTTATAGCCTGGCAGTGGGGCGATTTCACAATTGAAAACTGCTCCAACGGATCGAAGGACAAAGCTCCCGACATCACATCGGCGAGCGATGCTCCCGGCGGAATAATCAGCTACATCTCCGGAAGTACGCCCGGCACGCTCAGGAACTGCGTGAACTACGGACACATCCATTCGACCGATTCCGACGCCGGCGGCATCGTCGGACGTTCGGGCGCCAAGAAGGTGCACAACTATGAGGGCTGCGTCAACTACGGCCTCATCGAGGGAGTGCACGCCGGCGGCATGGCCGGTAACGACGGCGCCGCGGTGAACCTTCTCCGCTGCATGAACTACGCCGAGATCAAGGGCGTGAAGCAGGCGGCCGGAATGATCGGTTCTCTCGGCGACAGCGATACGGCCGATCCGTCGTCCGTCACCTACTGCGGCAACGAAGGCAAGATCACAGCCGAAAAGGATACCGCGGGCGGCATCATAGCATACGCCAACGGCAGTTCCGCCAGGGTCCTCACGATCAGGGGCTGCTACAACAGCGCCGACGTCACCGGCGGCTGCGAGGCCTCCGGAATACTCGGATACATCAACAGCTCCCCCGAGACTTCGGTCAACGCCTGCTTCAACTCAGGTCTCATCACGTCCACCGACACCGGAGAGACCCCGATCGCCATCTACTACAACAAGGCTGGCGACGCTTCAGCCGACAAGTCGAAGAACAACTTCTATCTCGCCGGATGCGCCAAGTCCGAAGCCAGAGTCGGCGGCAACTACCTCGATATGGCCCCGACAACCGGAGACGCCTTCGGATACGGCGAGGTCTGCTACAAACTCAACCAGGCCCTCGGCGAAGAGGTGTTCTTCCAGACGATAGGCACCGACAGCGTCCCCACCTTCGACACGGCTTCGAAGAAGGTGATCTTCGAGAACGGCGAGTACAAGAATCCCGCCCCCGTGAACCCGGGCGGCCAGGATCCCACTCCCGGCGGACAGACTCCTCCCACCGGTGACGGCTTCGTCTTCACCGCGGCGATCGCTCTCGTCGCGCTCCTCGCGGCAGGCGCGGTGCTGGTATACAGAAGAAGAACGGCCGAAGGCCGGTAATACAAAGCGGCCGGGGGGCACTGCCCCCCGGCTTCCGTAAAGAGAATGAAAGATATCAGATTTCGCATACTGGCGCTTACCGTCGCGTGCCTGATACTGATCTGTGGCTGCACAGCCGGACCATCCGGAGAAGGGCAGAGCGGTCCCGGCGGAGCGACGGAAGCACACAGCGCTCCCGGCTCGACTGCCTCACCCGAAGTTACCACTGCAGCCGAGACTGCCGCGGCAGCCGAAGTGACTACGGCAGTCGGATTGACAACTGCAGCCGGGATTACGACGTCAGCCGAACTGACCACGTCAGTCGATGTTACTGCCGCAGCTGAATTAACTACCGCTTCTCCGGAGGTCACGACGGCTCCCGTCACGACGGCTCCCGTCACGACGGCTCCGGTCACGACAACTCCCGTCACGACGGTTCCCGTCACGACAACTCCCGTCACGACGGTTCCCGTCACGACAGTTCCGGTCACGACGGCTCCCGTCACTACGGTTCCGGTCACGACAGCTGAGGTGACCACGTCACCGGAGGTGACTACGGTGCCCGAGGTGACCACGGCACCCGAAGTGACCACGTCGCCTGAAGTGACCTCCGGTCCGTCTGACCCGCCCGACACGAGAGCACCCTTCTTCCTGAATCTCAGCAGGAGCGTCACGCTGAAAAAAGGCAGCGCCTTCGACATACACAAGTACATCTCCTACGTCGACGATCTCGATCCCGACGTGATCCTCGACGTGACCGGGAGCGTCGATCCCGGCACCGTTGGCGTGTATGAGCTCAAATTCAGGATCAGCGACCACTCGGGCAACTCGACGTCGTCGTCGATGAAGGTGGAGATCGTCGAGAAGATACAGTCGGGGTCGTCGGGCTCGTCGACCGCCCTTCCCACCAAGAGCTTCCAGACTTTCATTGATACCTACAAGACCGAAAAGACCATGGTGGGGATCGACGTCTCGAGATATCAGGGGAAGATCGATTTCGACAAGGTCGCCGCCGCGGGCTGCGAATTCGTGATAATCAAGTTCGGCGGATTTGCCGGGGGAGAGACGTTCACCGACGCGTGCTACGTCGAGAACCTCAAAAACGCCAAAGCTGCCGGACTGAAGATCGGCATATACTGGTACTCGTCCGAAGGCGGAGCGGCCGCCGTCCGCGAGAACGCGAAATATCTTTACGACAGTCTCAACGGCGAGCATCTCGATTTCCCGATCTTCTTCGACTGGGAGAACTACATCAACTTCGAGAACTACAAAATGAGCCTGCGCGACTACAACGACATGGTGCTTGCCTTCAAGGATGAGGCGAGGGCCCACGGGTACCGCGGGGCGCTCTACGGGAGCAAAAGCAAGCTCCTCACGCTCTTTACCGACGAGGTGAAGGAGGGCGGAGTCTGGCTGGCGCACTATACCGATCAGACGACATACACCGGCGATTATTTCCTCTGGCAGCAGGGACTGGCAAGGATCGACGGGATAAACGGCGATGTGGACGTCGACGTTTTCTACCCCGACAGGCTGACCGTGGACTGGTGACCGCCGGTCCGGCACGCTGAAGTCATATAAAAATGTCCGTCGCTCCCGGAAAGGCCGCGGCGGACGTTTTTGGAACGGTACGGGACCGGCCGTCTTCAATGTTTGTTCAAGGTTGACGGCTATAATACGGTAAAACGGAGGTGCCGGTATGAAGATACTGCTTGCGGAAGACGAAAAAAGAATGAACCGGGCGCTGAGCGAACTGCTGCGCCAGGAGGGATACGAGGTGACCTCCGCCGACAACGGTGAGGACGCGCTGTACGAGCTCGAAAGCGGAGTCTACGACATCACCGTCCTCGACGTTATGATGCCGCGCATGGACGGCTTCGAAGTGGCAAGGAGAGCACGCCGGGAAGGAGTGCGCACGCCGATCCTGATGCTCACCGCCAAGGGCGAGCTCGACGACAAGGTCGAGGGTCTCGACAGCGGAGCCGACGACTACCTGACAAAACCCTTCATGCCGCGCGAACTGCTGGCGAGGCTCCGCGCGCTGGGTAGGCGCAATCTTCCGACCAACGACGGAAGCCTGTCGTACGGCGACCTGACCCTCGACGTCAGGTCCGCGACGCTCCGCTGCTCGAACGGTCAGAGCGTGAGGCTCAGCGAGAAGGAGATGCGGATCATCGAGTATCTCATAGCCAATCAGGGACGGGTGCTCTCCCGCGAGCAGATCGCGCTGAAGATCTGGGGATACGACAGCGATTCGGAATACAACAACGTGGAAGTATACATGTCTTTCGCGCGGAAGAAGCTCGCGTACGTCGAATCGGGCTGCGAGATCAAGGCCGTCCGCGGGATAGGATACGAATTGAGGCAGCGCGATGTTCGGTAAAACAAAAAGAAAAATAGTATTCACCGTGGTCTTCTCGCTCCTTGCGCTGCTCGCGGTGACGCTCGCGACGATCTATCTGTCGAACCGCTTCACGATGCGCCGCGAGAACGAGGAGATGCTGAGGACGTATGTCGAGCGATATGTCCCCGGAGGCAGGCCGGGCAGACCCGACGGCAGCCAGTCAGTCTTTCAGCCTGACGGCAGCCAGTCAGGCTTTCAGCCCGACGGCAGCCAGTCAGGCTTTCAGCCCGATGGCAGCCAGTCAGTCTTTCAGCCTGACGGCAGCCAGTCAGTCTTTCAGCCCGACGGCAGCCAGTCAGGCTTTCAGCCCGATGGCAGCCAGTCAGGCTTTCAGCCCGATGGCAGCCAGTCCGGAGGTCAGCCGGGAGGAAGCCGGGAGCCGCACGGCGGCAGAGGCCCCTTCGACGACGAGTCCCGCTTCAGCCTGTCGACCTTCTACTCGGTGGCCTACTCGGAGACCGGCGAGGTCATCGCGGTGAACAACGGGAACAGAGCCATGCAGAGCGATGAAACGCTGCTGGAGACGGCGTCGCGGATCCTCGAAAAGGGCAAAAAGAGCGGCAGGACGGGGACTGTGACATATCTCGTCGAGGAGCGCGACGGCACAACGCTCGTGGCGATGATCGACGGAACGATCGGCGAGGCGAACCTCCGGACGCTGCTCGCCGAGATGCTGATCATCGGTGCGGCGGCGATGGCGGTGCTGCTCGTGATCTCTGTCTTCATCGCGCGGAGGATAGTAAAGCCGCTTGAAGAGAACGACATGCGGCAGAAACGCTTCATCTCGGACGCCGGACATGAACTGAAGACGCCGATAGCGGTGGTATCGGCCAACAGCGAGCTGCTGAGGCGCGAGATAGGCGAGAACGAGTGGCTGTCGAACATCGATTACGAAAACGAAAAGATGTCGGGTCTCGTAAAAGACCTCCTCGTGCTCTCCCGGGCGGAGAGCGCGGAGATTCCGAAGGACAAGGTCGATCTGTCGAAGCTCACGGGCGGAGAGGTCCTGCCTTTTGAGGCGCTCGCTTTCGAGAAAGGGAAGAGGATCGGATCGAAGGTCGAGGACGGCATATTCGTCGACGGCAACGCCGGCCAGCTGCGCCAGCTGGTATCGATCCTGCTCGACAACGCGCTTGATCACGGAACGGGTGAGACGGTGTCGCTCGAGCTCCGACGCGAGCGGCACTCCGCCGTGCTCGAGGTGTCGAACGGGGCGGAAGAGATCAGCGAAGAACAGATGGCGCACCTGTTCGACCGCTTTTACCGCACCGACGGATCGCGCAGCGGGGAAGGCTCGCACTACGGGCTGGGGCTGTCGATCGCGAAGGCCGTCGCCGAAGCTCACGGAGGACAGATCGGGGCGGTATACAAAGACGGACGTGCGGTATTCACCGTCAGGATCCCTGTAAAAAAGACTAAGAACTGATCCCGCGGATGCATGACCGGCAGGCCGTCAGGTGAACGGCCGCCGGTCGAGGACTATCTTCAGCGGAACAGCCGTCTTCAGCATGCCGGGTCCTTCGGGAATCTGCCGACGGTAGTGACTGTGCGCAGTGAACAGTGAACTGTTTACAGACAATTATCTCGAATACCCAGGCGATCTACGTCGACAGCACCGTTGAGGGCATCCCCGCAGGCGGGACAGAAGATGACAAGTTCGGGCCCAAGTCCGGAGCACAGGTATCAAAGGCAGCGACAAGGTGGGCAAGCGTGAGCTGGACCATAGCCGGCGTTACCGATGACCAGGGCAATACCACTCAGGATCCACCCCGAAACACGACTCAGACCAACCTCACTTCCGGTACGACCAACGTTACGAATTACAACATCACGACAAAGGCGACCGGATGCGGGAACTCGCTGTTTTTCGTCATGCTGGGTGAGGGTCCTACTCCTTCGAGCGGAAACAAGGTAAGCAATTCCTATGCTCAGCATTTTGACAACGAACTGACATCCTTCAAAGTGACCGACGAAAAGGGCAACGTCGTTTGCGCCGATCTTGCCACCGCCTATGCCAGAGGCTGGGTCGAAAAGGACTCTGACGGCAAGTACAGAATGAAGTATGATGCCACGTCCAAGCAGTATTATATCCCGATCAATACGGCTTCGGGCTCGCAGTGGATAACCGGAACCTATACTATCAACGTCGGACTGAAAGCCACTGTCAAGCTGGACAGTGACAACAAGGCTACGACGACCCGCCGTCAACAGGCGACAGAGATATAGTCTACTACGTAACCGCAGCGACGATCTCGCTCACCGGAATAGGCGTCTACCTCAACAGGAAGAAACGCCGCGGCAAAGTCGAAGACGACGACTGATCCGGAAATAAACTGACCGGACGGTAAAACGCAAAAACCGAAAGACCGCCCGCACGGGATGACCCGTGCGGGCGGTCTTTCGGTTGCCGCCTGATGTTGCGCTTCAGTTCTTCGGTTGCTGCCTGAAGTTGCGTTTTTGTTCCGCAGCTGATGCATGCTGTCGCGTTTCTTTATCCGGCCGTGACCTCAAGGAGGGTGAGTTTCAGTTCGGCGTCGGTGAGGATAAGATAGATCCCGTTCATGAGGGCGGGGTCGTATCCAGCTGTCTCGGCGTTCCCGTCGAGATCGATCACGGCGCTGCGGCTCTCGGGATCGGTCTTTATCTTCAGCGTGAAGGGCTCGCCGTAGGGCGGCCGGACGGGAAGAGGAGATATCCGCTCGGGAGCCACCGGAGGCTCGCCCGAGTACAGGATGCCGAATTCTCCGCTCATCAGAGTACCGCGCAGCGTGACCGAAAAGGCCTTCGCGCCGGAGAAGCCGGAGTCCTTCATGAGCTGCAGGGCGGCGACGCGGCCCGTCGCGCCTTCCTCGCGGCAGGAGACGAGCGCTCCGTCACCGTCGGGCCTCACACGGCCGACGGCGAAATCGTACGACCCGCCGTTGATGAAGGAGAGACCGTATCCGTATACGCTCCGGCCGCTGAAGTCCTCCCTGCGCAGCAGACCGTCCGCCGGGACGGAGAGGGGAAGAGTCGTCGAGATGAAGTCCCGCGGAGAGGCCCACGGGTCCGGGGACCTGTCGAACTTGCTCATATTGACGGTGAACTGCTCACTGCCGCCGTATCCGGTGACGCGCACCGACGGCAGCGAGACGAGCGAGTCGTGTATGTTACACATCCGGAGCAGCGACTCTTCGGGCATGCGCGGCTGCCGGTAGTTCGGAAGCTCGTCATACGGGTGCCGAAGGATCATCGGGAAGCGGAAATCGGGAGACGGCCAGAGCAGGATCTGCGGGCTCACCTTTCTGTGGAGCTCCGGCGAGCCGCCCCAGTATCCGTGGTGGCCTACCTGGAATATGTCGCTCTTCAGTTCGCCGTCGGTGTACCGCCCGCACAGTACCGACAACATGGCCGCGGCGCCGTCGCCGATGAAGAGCGCCCTGCGCCGCCCGACGGTCAGCCTGAAGGCAAGCGAGGTGTCGTTGATCTGGTACGGCTTCCCGTCGGGCCGGTCGGGCAGGTCGGCCTCGGTGAAGAGGATGTCGACGGTGCATCCGCCGACGTCGAAGCGGTCGCCCGTGGCCGGAGCTATGACCCGCTCCCTGCCGATCGTATCGACGGCCTGCTCGAATTTCGACGTGTCCGACCAGCCTCGCGCCTTTTCGCGCTTCGGGAAGCGGTATACGACGTGCTCTATCTCGAGTTCGTCAGGCCGGTCCGCGGCGAGCTGCGAAAATATGCCTATGTGGTCGCGGTGCGCGTGCGTGATTATCCACAGCGCGATGACGGGCTTCTTTCCGCCGGCCATCGACACGACGGTGTCAAGGAAGGCGTCGCTCTCGCCGTCCTCGCCGACGCCGCCGTCGATCAGTATAAATCTGCCGTCGGGGCACCTCGCGATATATCCCATGCCGCAGTCGCATGCAAGATACATATTTCTGAACTGAGTAAGAAGGCAGTCGGTATTACAGTCCATTTTTCCCTCCGTTTGCTTTCCTGCCGTGCGGCCGGCAGCGTCATGCGGCTCCAAAGTCACGCGTCAGTGTTTTTTCTCGCAGGACGCGCCGGGTGCCGTCTGTACGATTATTATACCATGAAAAAGGCTGTTTGATGTAGACAAGCGTTGGTATTTTGTGATAAAATAGTGTCACAGAACGAAAGACGATCGGCGGAAAACGGTATGCGTATACGCGAATACGGGATCACGGTCGGCAGTCTGCCGGCAGGTCCCCTCAACAAGATAAGCGACGTCCCGGGCGTCACGGTCGGACACTCCACCGTGATCTCAGAGCGCCATCAGACCGGCGTGAGCGTGATCATGCCCTGTCCCGACGACCCGTTCACGCACAAGCTGACGTCCGCGAGCTACGTGCTGAACGGCTACGGAAAGACCGCGGGGCTTGTCCAGATCGACGAACTCGGCACGCTCGAGTCGCCGATCGTGCTCACCAACACGCTGAACGTCGGGCTGATGCTCGACGCGGCCGTCGGCTATATACTTGACCGCTGCGCCGCGGAGGGCGTGCACCCGGTGTCGGTGAACCCGCTGGTGTGCGAATGCAACGACTCGAAGCTCAATCTCCTAACCGAACGCGCCGTGGGACCGCGGAACTTCCTAGAGGCCGTCGCTGACGCGAAGGCGGACTTCGCCGAGGGGGCCGTCGGCGGCGGCAGAGGGATGAGCTGCCACGGACTGAAGGGCGGCATCGGGTCGTCGTCGAGGCGCGCAGTGTTCGACGGGCGCGAATATACCGTCGGGATTCTCGTCATGACAAACCACGGGAAACTCTCCGACCTTGTGATAAACGGTGACCCGATAGGAAAGCGTATAGCCGCAGTGCAGACGTCCGGGACCGCGGCTGCCGCGGGCGGGAAAGCCTCCCCGGGAAGCGCCGGAGAGATGTTCCCGGCCGGAAACGCGCGCGTGTCGCAGGAAGCCGAAGAACCTGAGCGCGGCAGCTGCATCGTCATCCTCGCGACCGACCTTCCGCTGTCGGAACGGCAGCTGAAGCGGGTGCTAAAACGCTGTCCGGTCGGAATGGCAAGGCTCGGGTCGTTCATCGGCAGCGGCAGCGGCGAGGTGTTCGTCGGTTTCTCGACCGCAAACAGACGAGACCTGTCGGACGGACGGGCGGTGCGCACGGCAGAGGTTTTCGACGACGGACACATCGACCCCGTCTTCAGAGCGGCCGCTGAGGCCACCGAGGAGGCGATCCTCAACGCGATGACGGCCGCGGAGCCGGTCACCGGATACACCGGCCTTACGCGCCATTCGCTCGCCGAATATCTGGGAAAAGTGTGATATCTGCGAAAAAATACCGGCGCCGGGATGTCCCGGAGCCGGTATTTGCGCGTCAGATAAAGTCTGTGTTCCCGCTCCTGCGCTCACAGGATCCCCCTGACTTCGTATCCCGCGCTCTCGACGGCCGCTTTCAGCTTCTCCGTGCCGGTGTTCTCCGAGCAGACGACCGCAGCGGTGCCGTCTTTTGCGCTGGCTTCTGCCGACGTTACGCCCTCGACGGCGCAGAGCGCGTCCTTCACGCGTTTCTCGCAGTGCATGCACATCATGCCTTCGACCTTGAGTGTCACTTTCATTTCATTTCCCTCCGTTTTTATGTCTGTATCCGTTTTTCCAGCGTTATCCGTTCCGTCTGCCGTTCCTGCTCCTGCCTCGCCGGCCGCTTCCCGTGCGGCTGGCGCCACGGCCTGCGCGTCTCCGGACGGAACTCTTTCCGGCGGCAGGTCGACGGGAGATCCCGCCCTGTCGCGTTTCGTGCCGTAGAGCCGGAAGCCGTTCAGCCGGAGTGCGTTCATCACGACGCAGAAGCTCGACAGGCTCATCGCCGCGGCCCCGAACATCGGGTCCATCTCCCAGTGGAAGAGCGGGATCCAGACGCCGGCGGCGAGCGGTATGCCGATGACGTTGTAGAAAAAGGCCCAGAAGAGGTTCTCGCGGATGTTGCGCAGCGTCGCGCGGCTGAGGCGTACGGCTGCGGGGACATCGGCGAGCGTGCTCTTCATCAGCACGGCGTCGGCGGCGTCGATGGCCACGTCGGTCCCGGCTCCGATCGCCATACCGGTATCGGCGACGGTCAGCGCGGGGGCGTCGTTGATCCCGTCGCCCACCATGCAGACCCTGCCGTATCTCCTGAGCTCGCGCACGGCTTCGGCCTTGCCCTCGGGCGTCACGCCGGCTATGACCCTGTCTACTCCGGCGCGTTTTCCGATCGCGGCGGCTGTCTTCGCGTTGTCGCCGGTCAGCATGACGGTGCGGATGCCCATGTTCTTCAGCTGCGCCACGGCCTCCGCGCTGTCCTCCTTTATCGTGTCGGCGACGGCTATTATGCCGAGAAAGCGGCCCTGCTTCGCGAAGAAAAGGGGAGTCTTGCCGTCTGATGAGAAGCTGTCAGCCTGCCGCACGGCGGCTTCGGGGACGTCGCATATGCCGTCCATAAGCCGCAGATTGCCTCCGACATATGTCTCGCCGTCTATCTCGCCGCGTACGCCGCTGCCGGGGAGCGCCTCGAAACGGGATACCCGCCCGAGCGGGCATGCGCCGCTTTCAGACTCCGCGACGATCGCCCGTGCGAGCGGATGCTCGCTGCCGGCCTCGAGCGCCGAGGCCGTGCTCAGCAGCTCTTCCCTGCTTGTTCCGACGGCCGGCAGCATATCGGTCACGACAGGCGTGCCCGACGTCACCGTGCCTGTCTTGTCGAGGACGGCGATCTGCGTCTTTCCGGCGGTCTCGAGAGCGGCCGCCGTCTTGAAGAGTATCCCGTTTCTGGCACCCGTGCCGCTGCCCACCATGATCGCGACGGGCGTGGCGAGCCCGAGAGCGCAGGGACAGGATATGACGAGGACCGATATTCCCCGTGCCAGCGCGTATCCGGCGGTCTGCCCCGCGAGCAGCCAGACGGCCGCTGTCACGAGCGCGATGCCGATCACGACGGGCACGAAGACTCCCGAGACCCTGTCCGCGGTCCGGGCGATCGGGGCCTTGGTCGCCGTGGCGTCGCTGACCATGCGGATGATCTGCGAGAGTGAGGTGTCGCGGCCGACCCTTGTCGCTTCGCACTTTATGAAGCCCGAGCGGTTGACCGTCGCGGCCGAGACCGTCGAGCCGGGACCCTTGTCGGCGGGCACGCTCTCGCCGGTCAGCGCGGATTCGTCGACCGCGCTCCAGCCCTCGGTCACGGTGCCGTCGACGGGCACGCTCTCGCCCGGGCGCACGGTGAAGACGTCGCCGACTCTGACGCTGTCAACGGGGACCGTGACTTCGGCGCCGTCCCTCACCACCGTGGCAGTCTTGGGAGCGAGCTTCATGAGCCCCCTGAGGGCGTCGGTGGTCCGGCCCTTCGACCTTGCCTCGAGCAGCTTGCCGACGGTTATGAGCGTCAGGATCATCGCGGCCGATTCGAAATAGAATTCGTGCGAGAGGGCGGCCGCCCCCTCCGCGTCGCCCGCGGCCTGCAGCCCCGACATCCGGAAGAGGGTGACGGTGCTGTAGACGAACGCGGCGCCCGAGCCCATGGCCACGAGCGTGTCCATGTTCGGCGCTCCCTTTATGACGCTCTTCGTCCCGCTTATGAAGAATTTGCGGTTTATCACCGCCACGGCCGCGGCGAGGAGCAGTTGCACGAGCCCCGACGACACAGGATCGCGGTGCATAAATGGCGGCAGAGGGAAGCCGAGCATCGAGTGTCCCATCGAGACATACATCAGTGCGATGAGAAATACAAGAGAAGAGAACAGCCGCTTTTTGAGAATCGGAGTTTCTCTATCCTTGAGCGCTTCCTCTTCAGCGGCGTATCCCGCCGCCTTATCCCCGTTATCCGCGCCCCCGGCCGGCTCCTTCGGCGACGCGCCGTATCCGGCAGCTTCGACCGCCGCGATGACAGCCGCGTCTGACGCCGTGCCCTCGACTCCCATCGAGTTCGTGAGCAGATTCACCGAGACCGACGCGACGCCCTCTACCTTCGAGACCGCCTTCTCGACCCTCGCGCTGCACGCGGCGCAGCTCATACCGGTCACATTATACTGTTTCATATGTTTTTCCGCACTCCCGTCCGCCCGTCATCTCATCAGCTTTTCGAGAGTCTCGACGAGCTCGTCGAGCGTTTCGTCCTTTCCCGCCTTCACGTCGTCGAGGACGCACGAGCGGATGTGGTCCGCCAGTATCACCTTCGTGAAGCTGCCAAGCGCGGCTGTCGCCGCCGTGACCTGGCGTATGATGTCGATGCAGTAGGCATCGTTCTCGAGCATCCCGCGGATCCCGCGGATCTGGCCTTCGATCCTGGACAGGCGGTTGACAAGTTCCCTGTATTCTCCGTCGGCGCGCTGCTTCTTCTTTCCGGTGCAGCAGCAGGGGGCTGCGCCGGACGAGGCGTCACGTGCCGTTTTTCCATCGGTCTCCATACGGATCCTTCCTTCCTTCCTTCTTTCTCCCGCAGGGCATATACCCTCCGGGGGTATTTTTCGTTACACGCAGTATTATATACCCCCGGAGGGTATTTGTCAAGAGCTTTTCGTGGAAAATCCAAAGACAGGACACGAAAAAACGGAGAATCAGCCGTCCAGGCCCCGGATACACGTTTTCCTTCCGTTTGCGTTTTTATTGACAAACAGCGGGGAAAGTGGTATAATAAGTCGCAATTGCGAATGGTTCGCAAATTCAGGGCGTTTTCCGGTTCGGAGAGGTAATCATGAAAAGATATACAGCGCTCGCCGCGGCGCTGCTCATCCTTGCGGCGGCGTGTCTCGTCTCGTGCTCCGGCGGAGCCGGCGACGGCGGGAGGATCAGCATCGTTGCCACGGTCTTCCCCGAATACGACTGGATAAAGAACATACTCGGCGACGATCCCGCCGGTGTCGAGCTGACGCTGCTCCTCGACAGCGGATCCGACCTCCACAGTTTCCAGCCGACCGCGGCGGATATCATGAAGATATCCTCATGCGACCTCTTCGTGTACGTCGGCGGCGAGTCCGACGAATGGATAAAGGACGCCCTGAGCGGGGCGTCGAACAAAAACATGACGGTGGTGAACCTCATGGAGGTACTGGACGGCTCCCTCAGGATCGAAGAGGAGAAGGAGGGCATGCAGGAGGAAGAAGAGGAAGAGGAAGAGCACGGACACGGTCACGGAGAAGATGAGGGCGGATACGACGAGCACGTATGGCTCTCGCTCCGGAACGCGAAGGCCGTCTGTGCAGAGCTCGCGAAGGCCCTGGGAAAGGTCGATCCGCAGAACGCCGCTCTCTACATGTCGAACGCTGAGGCCTACTGCGCGGAGCTCGAGGCGCTCGACGCCGAATACGCCGCCGCCGTCGCGGCGGGGAGCATAAAGACGCTGCTCTTCTGCGACCGCTTCCCGTTCCGCTATCTCACCGCCGATTACGGTCTCGATTACTACGCCGCCTTCGCGGGGTGCTCGGCCGAGACCGAGGCGAGCTTCGAGACCGTCATATTTCTCGCGAAGAAGATCGACGAGCTGGGTCTTCACACCGTGCTGACGACAGAGGGCAGCGACGGGAGGCTCGCGTCGACCGTCATACAGAACACCGCCCGGAAGGACACGGCCGTCGCCGTGCTCGACTCGATGCAGGGCACGACGTCCCGCGACGCCGCGTCGGGCGTGACCTATCTGTCGGTCATGCGCTCGAACCTCGAAGTCCTGCGCGAAGCGCTGAAGTGAGCAGGGAAATACATATCAGACCGCCGCGGACGGCAGACGACCGCGGCGGCCTTTTCGCGCGCTTTTTCAGGGCGGGCAAAATTACGGTTGATTTATTCCCGGATATATGGTAAAATATTCTGAATATGTTCAACGCCGGCCCGGCGCACGATATCCGCCGAACAGGAGGTGCCGTTATGGAGAAGGAAAAGATGAATAAGGTCATGAAGGCGACGAGGAGGCAGTGCCTGTTCGCGATGTTCAGCGCGCTCGTCGTCGTTGTCTGCGTCTGCATCGGCGTCACGATGAATCTGACCACGGTCTACGACGAGAACTTCGACCGCATGGGAATCCGGACGTTCTCGATGTTCACCGTCAATTCCAATATCCTGGCGGCCGCCGGGATGGCAATGATCCTGCCGTATACCTTCGACGGCCTCCGCACGCACAACTATCACCTGCCGAAGTGGATAGTCATCCTGGTGTACGCCGGCGTCACGTCGGTCACCCTGACCTTTCTCGTGTCGCTGTTCATACTGGCGCCCGTCAAGGGCTTCGTGCTGATCTTCACCGGGTCTCGCTTCTTCCTGCACGGAGTCTGCCCCGTCCTCGCGTTCGTCGCGTTCTGCTTCTTCATGAGCGAGCAGAAGCTGTCGTTCTGGGACTCGCTGCTCGCGCTGATACCCGTCATCATCTATGCCTCGCTCTACTACATCATGGTGGCCGTCATCGGAGAGGCGAACGGCGGCTGGGAGGACTTCTACGGCTTCCTCACGCGGATACCGTCGTGGATATCGATCTCGCTGCTCATCCCGGTAACGCTGGGCATCGCAACGGTGGTGCGCGTCCTGCACAACCGCTCGTACCGCCAGCGCCGCGACAGAGAGGCGACCTACTACAGGGAGGTATTCGGGGACGCCGACATCAGAAAGGTCGTCAGCGCCCTCGCCAGGGCCCACAGCAGCTCGATGAAGATGCGCGACATCCTCATCCCCGCGCGGGTCATCTCGATCATGCTGGAGAACAACTCCGGCAACTGCACGATGGAGGAGCTGTGCGAGCTGTACCTGAAGGAGTATATGGCCTACAGCGATGTAATTAAGATCGAAAAAATGTGGATCTGACCGGATATTGGAGTGAGTGGCCAACAGTGATCTCAACCCCGTCAGGACGGGGCGGTTTCGGTGCCGGACTCCGGTCATTCCAAAAGAAAAACAGACGCTGACTGTCTGCTGTGATATCTCAGTTTTCGATTATTCTTTTATCTGAACACGGAGCCATACTGTTTTGATTAGACACAGATCAACCGTTTTTGTTTTCCTGTCGGCGGTGCTTTTCGCGACGGGAGGACTGTTCTTCAAAAAGATAAGCTGGAACGCGCTGGCGATCAGCAGCGCGAGGTCGGTCATAGCCGGGCTCTTCATCCTGTCGGTGATGCTCATAACGAGGCACCGGTTCAGGATCACTAAGAGCGTCATCTTCGCGGCGCTGTCGATATCGGTGACGAACAATCTCTACGCCCTGGCGAACAAGCTGACGACGGCCGGCAACACCATCGTCCTGCAGTTCTCGATGCCGGTCTTCGTCATACTCATCATGGCCGTCTTCTATCGGAAGAAGCCGTCGGCGCTCGAGATCGTCACCTGTTTCGCAGTGCTCGGGGGGATCGTCTGTTTCTTCATCGATTCTCTCACCGCCGGCAACATGCTCGGCAACGCGCTGGCGCTCATATCCGGCGTGTCCTACGCGTGCTTCTTCATATTCAACAGCCGGGAGGACTCGGAGCCGTTCACCGCCGTTCTGCTCTCATACGCGCTGACGGCGCTGATAGGCCTGCCCTGGCTGCTGCGGACAGACGTCGCCGCCACGCCCGGATCCGAGCTTCTCTGCGTCCTGGCGCTCGGGCTTCTTCAGCAGGGCACGGCGCAGATCTGCTTCGCGCTTGGGATAAAGGAGACGCCGCCCGTTGCCGCATCGCTCATATCAGGCATCGAGCCGATACTCAACCCGGTGCTCGTCGCCCTGTTCTACGGAGAAAAGCTGACGCTGCTCTCGCTTATCGGCGCGGCCGTCGTGCTGCTCGCAGTCCTCGTCTACAACGTCATCACCGCTTCAAAGAAGGCGACGGCCGACGCCGGAGGATGACGGACGGCGGACGCGCGATACGGATCTCAGTTTCGGGAAGGAAGGTAAATGCCGGTGTACAGACCCAGAAGAAAGACCCCCACGCCCTGGAGCGGATACATAAAGCCGTTTAAGATCACCGACAGCGTATGCTACGTCGGCGTCTACCAGGTGTGCACCCACCTCATCGACACCGGTGAGGGACTCATCATAGTCGACGCCGGATACGCAGACTGTCTTTATATGATCGTCGATTCGATCCACCGGATGGGATACGATCCGACGGATATCCGCTACATCATATCGACGCACGGCCACGGCGACCACATGGAGGCCAATCCCGCTCTGCGGGGGCTGACCGGCGCGAAGGTCGTCCTTGGCGAGAAGGATCTGCCGGCCGGCGAGAAGTTCGGCGGCGCCGACATCGCCGTGAAGGACGGCGACGTGCTCTCGCTCGGTAACAAAAAGATAAAGTTCATACACACCCCCGGCCACACTGCCGGGTGCATGTCGTTCACTTTCGAGGATACCGTTGACGGCCGTCCTGTGCTCGCCGGGACATTCGGCGGCGCGGGAGCGAACACGCTGACGGCGGCGTCGTCGGGGTACTATCCGGGCTGCACCGACGACTATCTCAGGTCGGTGGAGAGGCTGGAGAAGATACCGCTCGACGTCTTCCTCGCGAACCACACCTGGAACAACGACACCGAGGGGAAGGGGAGAAAGCTCCTCGAGACCGGGGTCAACGATTTCGTAAGGCCGGAGACCAACGACTGGCTGCCCTTCCTCGCATACTGCCGCGAGAGATGCCTCCGCACGGTGGAAAAGGACCGCGCCGCCGGCCTCAGTCCCTGACCGGCAGCAATAAACGGAAAACAGCGACCGGAAGGCTCATCGAGCCTTCCGGTCGCATATTGCCGGCATTCCTTCCGTAAACACACGAAAGGAATACGCGGCGGCCTTAACGTCCGGCGAAAGCCGGCTTTTTTAATGTCCCGTCAGACGGTCAGGAGTATACCTTGGCGAGGTCCTCGTTGAGCTTCTGGACCTTGGCAGGCCAGGCCTTCGTCTGCATCGAGACCACCTTGGAGGTGAAGACGTCGCCCGTCACGATCGACCGGAGCTGACCGAGGATGGCGAAATAGGAGCTGTAGATGAAGCAGCCCTCGATCTTGAGGCTGTCGTAGATCAGGTCAAGCATGACCTTCGAGCCGACGTCCTGCAGATATCTGTAGGACAGCGCGTTCTCGTAGTATGCCGGGAAGACTTCTTTGTAGCTGTAGTAGGCGATCTTGTCCATCACGGCGCCGATGTCGCCCTTGTCGGACGCGCCCAGCGTCGACGGAACGGCCATGACGGTCAGCTGGTCCTGGGTGTGCGTGCGGTAGCCGTCCTGGTTGCTGTCGAGCTTCGGAATGGGAGCGATGCCGTATTCGCCGTCGTATCCGGCGGCGGTGAGGTTGACCTCGATGCGGTAGATCATCGTGGTGGTCATCGCGCAGCCGCCCTCGGCGAACTTCATGATCGAGTTCGTGGCGTAGGCGCCGTCGACGTCACCGCCGCCGCTGCCCTTGTTCCAGGTGTCCTCGTTCTTGGTGATCAGATTGTGGATCGTCTCGAGGATGCTCACCATCCTGTCGCTGTCGATCTCGATGAAATACTCGCCGCTGTCCCTGTTGAGCTGCAGGATCGGAAGATTGAACCCGACCCAGTAGGGGTCGCAGGAGGTGTTCGTGCCGCTGACGAAGCCGTAGAAGTCGCCGTCGTCGCGTTTGCTGTCGCCGTTCTTGTCGTTGTACATGCCCTTGATGAGCTCGAGCTGCTTGCCGACGGTCCAGTCTCCCGCGAGCGTGAGGTCGTAGATGTCGGGCAGGTTGCGCTCTCTGAGGGCGCTCTTGCTGTAGAGGGTGATGTACATGTTGCGGATCATCGAGAGCGAATACGCGCCGGTCGTGACGTACTGCTGCTTTCCGTTGCACATGATCTCATTGAAGCCCTGGGTCCAGTAGTGCTTGTCCAGGTCCAGGTTGTCGATCTCAACGAGATTGTGGAAGTCGCCCTCGGTGGCGTAGGAGGTGTGCGTGTAGCCGGGCATCGTGATGATATCGTAGCGGTGGTCGCCCGATTTCACGAGGTTCCGGATCTTGTCTCCGACGTTGTATACCGAGCTGTTGGACTCGACGGTAACGTCGAAGTTGACGCCGAGACTCTTGCCAACGAGGCTGTTGCGGGTGTATACGGCGTCATGCACGGTGTTGCCGTCGATCTCGTCCGCCTTGAACTCGTCGGCCGAGAAGCTTGTGCCCTCGACGAGGAAGGATATCGTCCTGCCCCCGAGGTCCATGTCGGCCACGTCGCTGACATACGCGGGATCGACGGGCTCGGTCGTTTCGACGGGCCCCTGACCGGACGTCGCGGCGGCCGCGGGGGTCGTGATATCCTCAGGCGGATTCTTTTCGGCGCAGGACACCGCGGTCAGAGCCGCGATGAGCACCGCGAGCGCCAGAGCGGATAGCGATACGAGTTTTCTTTTCATGCCGGATTTCCTCCTCATAACAAACTGTTTAGGGATAAAAAGTATGCTTTTACAAATTATATCATAACGCGGTGTTTTTTACAACATTTTTTAAGCCCGCCGCGACAGGGGGATACGGTTTCATCTTTCGGATTCGTTATTCACATTATAATCTTCCAGCAGATCATCAAGACGTAACCCGTTTCAGCAGTTTTACAGTCGAACCGAGCTGTTTCAGTCTCAATTCGTTCACCGCATAGCCTTGAAGAATATATTGTTTCAGGACAGAGTTCGCCCATCGACGGAACTCGACGCCCCTCTGAGATTTAACCCGATAGCCGACAGAGATGATGACGTCAAGGTTATAATACTCGAGCGTTCTCTCAATTTCCCGCGTGCCTTCAAGCTGAACTGTTGCAATTTTTGCAACAGTTGACGAGGTGTCTAATTCGTTCTCACGGTAGACGTTGTGAATATGGCGCGATACGGTTGATTTATCACGATCAAATAGTTCTGATATCTGGTCTAACGTCAACCATACAGAATCGTTCTTTACTGCAACGGGAAGAGAAATCATTCCGTCGCTGCTGTTGAACAAAACCAGTTGATTATCATTTGTGCTCATTCAGCATTGCCTCCAGTTCGTCCATAGATGTCTTTATCTCAGCCTCGAGACTGCGAAGCTCCGCCATGATCTCGCTTGTGGGCGGGTATTCTACGGGTTTGTATTTTGTTTTTCAGTTCCCCTGTGATCATGATCAGTTCTCCTTGTCGTAATTCCAAATGTATTTTGTGTAGCGTCCGCCGCCGATCTTGATTATGTCTCCGCGGTCAAGCAGTTCCGCCAGAGACCTTTGAACGGTCACCTGGCTGATGTCCGGGCAGGCTTCCATGATTTCGGACTTTGTGATCTGCCCGGTGTGCTGCCTGATAATATCCCGGACCCTGTCGGCTTTGCTCGGCTTTTCCGTTACAACAGATTCCACTCTCCCGGCAAACTCTCTGTATGCCGCCACGACTATCCCGAGCAGATACCTCACAAAAGGAAGGTAATCGTTCTCGTTTTCGTGCCAGCCTTCTGAACTCAGCTGAAGCGCTTCGTAATACGTCTCCTTGCTGTCTGAAACAAGCCTTTCAAGACTGATATACTTTCCGACCATGTAACCCGAGCGGTACAGAAGAAGGAGGGTGAGAAGTCTGCTCATCCTTCCGTTGCCGTCGCTGAACGGGTGAATGCAGAGAAAATCAAGTATAAACATCGGAAGAAGGACAAGCTTGTTGATCTCCGGATCCGAGCTTGCTGCGTCATAGGCATCACAAAGCCTTTTCAGCGCGTCAGGGGTCTCCCACGCCGGAACAGGGCGGAAGCGAACATGCTCATTTCCGTTTGCGTCGGTCCCGGCGATCACGTTATCGGCTGCTTTATAAGTCCCGCCGACAGACGAACCGGTAAATTTATAAAGATCGCGATGCAACTGAAGGATAAGGTTTGGCCTCAGCGGGATATAGTCATAGCTCGCGTGTATTGTGGAAAGAACGTCTCTGTATCCGGCGATCTCTTTTTCGTCTCTGTTCTTTGGCATGGTTTTCTGAAGAACCAGTTTTTTAAGTCTGTCCTTCGTTGTTACGATGCCCTCGATCTGGTTTGACGCGGCGGTGCTCTGAATTTTGGCTATCTCCAGAAGCTGACTCAATATTTCGGGATTGGCTGTACCGAAAAGATCCTGCTTTCCGCGATATTCATGTATCTTTGTAAGAAGAGAGACAGTTTCCGGTGTGAGTATTTTCTTGTATTCTTCTTTGGGATTGAATAATCTCATCATAGTCCTCTTTCAATTTGATCATCTGACTTCAAAATGATGCATTTAAATAATAGCACAAGTTTCCCCGGTTGTCAAGAACTTAATTTTATCATCTGGGAATAAAATGAGTAAATTGGATTGAAAAACGGTACAATTACGTAAACCATACAGTATCAGCCAGGCACGCACTCTGCAACCAATGAATAGCTAATAACCGTGTAATCCGTTATTATCTCTGCCATTACAAAAAAAGAGCACCCGAACTCCAATCTTTCGATTTTTGTTTGAGTGCTTTCTTTTTTGGGGACTTTTTTTCAGCCCCTTTTCTCAGCGAATGAGGGTTTCTGATGCAATCACTCTTTTCCCGAGACGGTAAAACTCATGACCGAGGACCATTCGCCCGCGCGCGACAGGGCGAAAGGCTCGGTTCCTACCGAAAGACCGGGTGAACCTGAATAGTCCACGTTATACAGCGAACTGACTCTGGTGCCTGATGCGGTTGCGGTCACGTTGCCGTTCAAACGGAAAGTCACAACGTCTTTTCCGTCTTTTTCCGGATCATAGGATATTGTGAATTCGCCTTCCTCAAGCCACGTATAATCGCCTTCAAGACCTCCGGTCCATTTCCAGTCGCTTCCGCCTTCTCTGAAAGCGTTGATATAATCCTGCTGCGTCCAGGTAACCTTGTGGCCGCCCAGGTCGAACCTGTAGGTTCCGCTTCCGGTCATGGTTTTCATATCTATGTGACCGGTAAATACGACCCTGCTGCTGCCGTCGCTTCCTGTGTCGACGCTGAAATCTCCTTTATCATCAACCTTGATCTTTTCGAGCGCTTTTTTAACTGTTTCTCTTATTTGTTCATCAAATTGCAGAGAGACCGTTCCGGCAACAGCGGACGTACTGTCATTTGTCATATGAACAGTCAGAGAACAGTCTCCGTCGCAGCTGTATATTCGTGACGACCAGAAAGACTTTATTAAAAGCTTACCGACCTTTTTCAGCTTGATGCTGTCCTTCAGTAGACCGTATTCATCCAGATCCTCAAGAAGGTTTTCAACGGCAACGTCTTTTTCGTTGTTCACCGCGTATCCGACCCACCAGTTGATCACGTCGCCGTAGTTGAAGCTCCCCGCTTTCGTCGTCTCGGCGATTTTTTTCTCGTCGACAAACTGAGAGACAAATTGTCTGACGTTTATCAGCCTCTGAAGTCTCGCCGTAACGTTATAGTCGCCGGCGCTTTCTTCACGGAAGAATTTCCGTGCGTCTGAATTAAGAGATGAAAGAGCGCCGTTGGTCGTTGAAAGCATCGTTTCGATAATGACTTTCTCGTCCTTCCTGATCTTTTCCGCCTCTTTCTCCTGCTGTACGCGCATCTCAAAGTATTCCATAAGTCCGGCTTCGGCGCGTTTTTCAAACTCTTCACGGAATCTTGGCGGCAGTTCCTCGTAACTTGAGTAAGGCCAGCCGTACGTTTCGCAGATTTCGGCAACTTTGTCGAGTTTATAGAATCTGCCCACGCCTTTTGCCATGGTAAAACCGCTTGAAGTGTTGAGATAAGTCAGAAATGATTTTCTGTTTTGAGAAATGACTTCGTTTCCCCAGACGTCCTCGGCGCCGTTTTTATATATCTTATACAACTCTTCTATCTGATTGGATTTCCAGCAGGTGAACGCCAGGTTTACCGAAGAGCCCAGCAGCGCTACCGCTTTTGTACTGAGCTCAACAGCAGGATGGATGCCCTGCATAATGTCTCCGAGCTCCTTCATGGCACCTTTTGTATCTCCTCCGGCAAAACAGCCTGCCATCCTGGCGATACCGCTGGAGCTAGAAAGGAGCGTCTCGGTCGTACTTCCGGCAAATTCGCTGCCTAAGACGTCGTCGAGACGGTCGGAGAACTTCAGCTCGTCCCAGCCGTTCATTAAAGCGTCGTTGATGGCGTCATTCAGCCCGTTGAGCGCCGCTTCGCCGTCGCCGTCGTAATAACCGCGGGCAAGAGTCGAGACGTATTTCGTTCCCATCTCAATATAGCTCGCGCTGTCTCCGGTGAAGCGTCCGCCGAGGAAATTGACGGTGCTCTGGACAAGATCCGCGGCTGCCTGCTTTGTCAGTCCCATGGCCTCGACCTTTGCGCGGACATACGGCTCAAGATCCGCCGCGGCCTTTTTGCTCTGTCCTCTGTTTACCGCGAGCTGCGTGCAGTAGCTGTCAAGGAAAGCGTCGATCTGCTGTTCCGTCGTCGGCTTCGAAGACCACCAGAGAGAGAAATGAGGAAGATTCAGAGTCATCGTTCCGTTCCCGGGATCACAGCTGTCCGGAAAGAAATATCTGACTTCCTTTTTTTCTTCATCGTAATAACCGAAAAGACATTGCTCCGGACTCGCCCCTTCGGGCATAGGGAGAGTAAGCTTTATGTCCTTGTCGAAGATCGAACCGTCATATCCCCCGCAGTTTATTTTTACAGGCGATATTACGAGTTCGGTCCTGTCGGTGCTGAGAGCTTCTTTCGGAAGCAGATCGGAAGCAGGCACTATCTCTATTTCGACACCTCCGGAAAAAGCATTCCCGTCGATAACGAGTTCGCATCCGTTTTCCTTTACGCTGCCGAGACGCGTCTCCGTCCCGGCGGATACTGTTGTCTTTGAGACTCCGTCAGCCTTTTGAATTTCGGCTTTTTTTGAAAAGCCAAGGTTGAAAGAGCATCCGCCGAGGGCGGATACGATAAAGATCAACGCAAGACCGGCCGATACGGCTTTTAATGATTTTTTCATTGCTTATCTCCTGTTTCTGTTGTATTTAAGGGGATTGCAGTTGTTGCTG
>JAFTCN010000004.1 GCA_017454675.1 Clostridia bacterium | reverse complement strand
TTCTTTCGGAGTTAATATTGAGAAAAAATGTTACAGACTCAATGAAATCAGGCAGCTGAAATCGAAAATTGAAATGTCAACGTAGTACATATTGTGCTCCATAATGTCACTTTTTCTTTGCGCCCGTTTTTCGCCAAAACCAGCGTTAAATGGGCGTTTTTTAATAAAAAACACCCGTTTTTTGCTGTTTTTGATCGATAATCGCTCTTTTTTCACCAACTGATTTGTATCGGTCCCGTCAAACTCGGGTCATAACACAAATCCACGGAGAAATCAAGATGTAAATTACACTTTTCCATGAACTTATTCGCTGAATCACCGCACTTTTCTTGACGCGCTCTTCCGGCAACCTGTTTGCGGAAGCCGATAAACGAAATGTGCGAAACAAATTTCGCTTCATTTCGCATAATATCGCATCCGACCGTCAGATCCCCCGGCGGATTTTCTTTCTTGACATCCGGGCGTTTTTTTAATATAATATTTCTGATTTGATATCTGCCGGTATTCCGGCACGGAGGAGACCGTCCATGTACACCACATCGGCAAAAATGCTCGCGGACGCGAGAGCCGGCGGATATGCCGTCGGAGCGTTCAATTTCGAGAATATGGAGATGGCTCTGGCCATCGTTTCAGCGGCTGAGGAATGCCGCGCTCCTGTCATTCTGCAGACGACGCCGTCGACGCTGAAGTACGGCTCGCCCGAGGTCATGTGCTCGATCGCGAAGGCCGCCGCGGCGGCGGTGTCGGTGCCCGTCGCCTGCCACCTCGACCACGGAAACTCGGCAGAACTTGCCGGCAGATGTCTCGCTGCGGGCTATTCGTCGCTCATGATCGACGGCAGCAAACTGCCGCTCGACGGAAACGTGGCGGTCACGAGGCAGGTCGTCGGATTCGCCTCCGGGGCAGGCGTGCCAGTCGAGGCCGAACTCGGCATGATCGGCGGCAAGGAGGACGGTATGACGGGCGGCGACATCTGCACCGACCCGGATACTGCCGTCGAGTTCGTGCGGCGCACCGGCACCGGCTCTCTGGCGGTGGCCATCGGCACGGCGCACGGCATATACAGGGGAGTCCCGGTGCTCGACACCGGCAGGCTCTCGCTGATCGCCGGGAAGCTTGAGGAAGCAGGCCTTTCGCTCCCGCTCGTTCTACACGGGGCGTCCGGACTCTCCGACGCGCAGGTGACCGAATGCGTGTCGCGCGGCATATGCAAGGTGAATTTCGCGACCGAGCTGCGGCAGGCGTACACCGCCGCGGTGCGCGAGGTCCTCTCTTCCGATACCGCCGTGTTCGACCCGAAGGCATACGGAAAAGCCGCGGTCGCGGCGGTACGCGAACAGGTAAAATACCGCATCTCGGTATGCGGCTGCGAAGGAAAAGCCTGAAAGAAGGTGTGAAAGATATGAAAAAAACAATGAAGGCGGCGGTGCTCCACGCCGTGGGAGACCTGAGATACGAAGACGTCCCGATGCCCGTACCCGGCCCCGGAGAAGTCCTCATGAAGATAAGGGCCGCGGGGATCTGCGGCTCCGATATCCCGCGCATCTACGTCAAGGGAACATACCATTTCCCGACGGTGCCTGGACACGAGTTCGCCGGAGAGATCGTGGACGGCGATCCGGAGCTCGTCGGCAAGAAGGCCGCGGTCTTCCCGCTCCTGCCCTGCCGCAGATGCGAGGCGTGCGAGCTCGGGGAATACGCCTCGTGCAGCAACTACGACTACTACGGCTCGAGGCGCGACGGCGCCTTCGCCGAATACCTCGCCGTCGACAGGCGCAACCTCGTCATCATGCCCGACGGCGTATCGTTCGCCTGCGCGTCGCTCTGCGAGCCGGGGGCGGTCGCGCGCGCCGCGGTCCGCAGGCTCGGTGTGACGGTCGGCGACTTTGCCGTCATCTGGGGCGCCGGCCCGATCGGGCTCATCGCCGCGCAGTGGGCGAGAGAGGCGGGAGCCTCAAAGGTGAGGGTCGTCGACATCAGCCCCGAAAAGCTGGCCTTCGCCGAAAAGTTCGGCTTCGAGGCGTATGACAAAGAGCGCGACGGCCTGTGCGACTGTGCCCTCGAGGGCACCGGAGCCGGAGCCGCGCTGTCGGAGCTCGTCACCTGCATGCGGCCGCACGGCAGAGTCGTGCTGATGGGCAACCCGGCGCGCGACATGACGGTGTCGCAGTCGTCCTACTCGCAGATCCTGCGCCGCGAGCTGTCGCTGCGCGGGACCTGGAACTCGTCGTTCAACAGCCGAGTCAACGACTGGACGGCGACCGTCGAGGCCATGGCGACCGGCAGGATAAAATACGAGGAGCTCATCACGCACCGCTTCCCGCTGTCCGAATGCAACCGCGCGCTTGAGATGATGCGCGACAGGACCGAATTCTTCACCAAGGTCACCTTCGTTTTCGACTGACCCGCGGGCCTGCACGTCCGCTGACATCCGATTTTTCCATACAGGGAGAAAAGAAAATGGCCGATATTTCCGGAACAAAAGTCATAAGCACGCGCGGGATGTCCCGCGTCATTCACGAGACCGACTTCTGCGTCGTAGGCGGCGGCCTCTCGGGCCTGTGCGCCGCGGTCGCGGCGGCCCGCGAGGGCATAAAAGTCGTGCTCATGCAGGACAGACCGATGCTCGGAGGCAACGCCTCGAGCGAGATCAGGGTCTGGGTCAGAGGCGCCAAGGGCCTGCACAACCGCGAGACCGGAATTCTCTCCGAGATCGAGGAGGACAACATACACCGCAATCCCGAACTGAACTATTCGGTCTGGGACACAGTGCTGTGGGAAAAGGTCCGCTCCGAGAAGAACATCGAACTGATCCTCAACTGCTCATGCTGCGACGCCGAGACGGTGATGAATGACGGGAAGTCCCGCATCCTGAGCGTCACCGGCTGGCAGACGACCACATACACCTGGCATACCGTCAGGGCGAAGTATTTCGCCGACTGCTCGGGCGACTCTGTCCTCGCTCCGATATCCGGGGCGCGGTGGAGATCCGGCCGCGAGGCGCACGCCGAATACGGCGAGACCTTCGGTCCGATCGACGGCGACAGCAAAACGATGGGCAACTCGATACTCATAGAGGCGAGGGAGACCGGCCGACCGGTGAAGTTCGTGCGCCCCGATTTCGCCTATTATTTCGAAAAAGAAGAGGATTTCAACTTCAGATGCGACCGCAGCGGCGACGCCCTTCGCCACGGCATGCCGGTAGCCGACGCCCACAGGAGCATCTCCGACCAGAGCATCTCGGTCAAGACCACGATGAGCCGTCCGTGCGCTCTCGGCACCGACGAGACCAACTTCTGGTGGATAGAGCTCGGAGGCGATTCCAACTCGCTCCTCGACGCCGAACAGATCCGCGACGAGCTGCTCAGGACTGCCTACGGCATCTGGGATTTCGTCAAGAACAGGGGAACGAAGCAGGACGCGACGAACTGGGATATCGAGTGGATAGGCTTCCTGCCCGGCAAGCGCGAGTCGCGCCGTTACATAGGCAAATACGTCATGACCGAGCACGACGTCGCCTCGGGCGGAAAGTTCGACGACACCGTGGCGTACGGCGGCTGGCCGATGGACGACCACAACCCAGCCGGCTTCCGCTCGTTCGAGTACTCATTCCCGCCGTCGGTGCTCTACCCCGCCCCGTCGCCCTACGGGATACCCTACCGCGTGCTCTACGGCGAGGATGTTGAAAATCTGTTCTTCGCCGGACGCAACATATCCGTCACGCACGCCGCCCTCAGTTCGACGCGCGTCATGGCAACCTGCGCCCTCATCGGGCAGGCCGCCGGCACCGCCGCGGGCATGTGCGTGAACGAGAACGAGACGCCCGACGGACTGTACGAACACCGCATCCGGGAGCTGCAGTCGAAGCTGCTCGACGCCGGATGCATGATTCCCGGCAGAAAGAGGGAGATCCCCGCGCTCTCGCTGGACGCGAAGCTGAATCTGTCAGACGCCGACAGGGCCGTTCTCTTCAACGGGATCGAGCGGCCCGACGCCGAAGGCACCGTCAACTATGTCGATCTTCCTGCGGACGGGAGCATCGTTTACGATTTCGGAAAAGAGACCCGGCTGTCGGAGCTCCGCCTCGTATTCGACCCCGACTTTTCGCGCAAGTCGATCTCAGACAACCGCAAGATGCGCGTCTTCACGCAGACGGCCAGCCGCGGCTTTGACTTCAGACCGGTGAGGGTCGCCGCCACGCTGGTGAAGGCATTCGACGTCATCGCCGACGGAAAGACCGTGTTTTCTGACGAAGACAATTTCCACTCGCTCGTCAGGATACCGCTGGACATCCGCTGCAGCCGCCTTGAGATCCGCCTCCGCGCCACGAACGGCGCCCCGCGGGCGCACGTGTTCTCGGCAGACGTGAGATAGTATAAAAACCTTTTCGCCCGGATGACAGATAAATGCCCTCCGGGCGAATCTTTAAATACAGCATAACTGTCATGACGGACACCTTTACACCGCCTCACGGAATAATGTGCCGTGAATCCGAGGATCAGTAAATGAGAGAAAAACAAACGCCCGGCGCGGAACGGCGGGACGACGCCGCCCTGCTCGAGCTGCTGAAGACCGACCCCGAAAAGGGGATGAATGAGATAACCCGCCGGTATTCCGGCCTTGTGGCCTCTGTCATATCGCAGCGGCTCTCGTGCTGCGGCTGCGTCTCGACCGACATCGAGGACTGCGCCGCCGACACCTTCTCCGATTTCTACATATTCCGCGAAAGATACGACCCGTCGCGGTGCGGCCTGCCTTCGTGGCTCGCGTCGATCGCGCGGCACAAAGCCGCCGATTTCGCCGACAAGAACCGCGGGAAGGGCGTGAACGCCGGGCTCGACGACCCCGACGCGACTCTCGGCTCGGTCCCCGACGGCGCGTCGGTCCTCTTCCCCGCCGGATCCGAACCGGCGGACGGCTTTGACGAGACCGAACTCCGCGAGCGGCTGCTGCGCGAAGTGAAGGCGCTGGGCGAGCCCGATTCGTCGATCCTGTTCCGGAAATACTACCTTGGCCAGACGTCGGCGAAGATCGCGAAGGACCTGGGGATGAAGCCGACGAACGTCGACACGCGCGCCAGCCGGGCGGTCGCGAAGCTCCGGGAGTTTTTCGCCGGAGAAAAATAAAAGCCGGATTTTTCGGAAAAAACGACAGATTCTCCCTTTTCTCCCGAATCGTCATATGAGAGCGCCGCAGGGCGCGAACCGAAAGCAGGGAAAACACACGAAGGAAGACAGAATGACCCCGGTTCCCCCGCGGGAAAGAATCAGGGAGAAGGAAGAAAGAGGGAAGTTACGGCCATGGCAGAAGAGAGAAAAGACGAAAAACTGGAAAAGATCATAGACGGGGCGGATCCCGCGCAGCTTGACGGCTTCCGCGGCGATCTGGAATCCGCGGAAATGCCGGACGGCGTGTCCGCCGGGCGCATCGCGACAGAGGCGATGGCGAAGTCCGGCATCGCGGCGGCGTCCGCGGCTCCGGAGAAGAGGAAAAAGATCATCGCCGGAAAGGCCGCGAAGTCGCGCCGCTCCGTCGTACGGCGCGCCGTGCTCATCGCCGCCAGCCTCGCGCTGATACTCGCGATACTTATCCCGGGCGCGGTGATGCTCAGCCGCAGGAGCTACGTTACCCCCGGTGGCACGGGCGGCCGATACACCGACACTCCCGCCGCTGCCGAGACCGACGCAAACGGCAAAACATACAAAGACGGCGTGATAGGCTCAAGGACCGCCAGTGACGAGGGAGGATCCGGATTCGGCGGCTGGCTCGACGGCATCATCGGAGGGAAATCCAAGTCCTCCGGCGGACGCTACGGCGGATCCATGGAAGACGGTCTGGCGTACGAGATCTCGCCGTCATCACCCGCCGGCAAGTCCGAAAGCGCATACTACGGACCCGCCGGGAACGGCACCCAGATACAGGCGGGCACCCTCACGGCGGGCGAACACAACGACCTTGCCGGAGAGAACATCGAAAACTGGCTCGGCATGATGGCGGGCGACTGGAGCTCGCTCGCCGCGCGGCGCGGCATCGCGCTTCCCGAGGTCTACAGAGTCAGAGTCACGTCGGGCGGCAATCCCTGCGCCGGCGCCAGAGTCACCCTGACCGAAGGTCAGAAAGACGTCCATACAGCCGTCACCGGGCTCGACGGATACGCGGTCCTGCTCGGCGGGAAGGGCGCCGACGGGATAAAGCTCGGAAACGGAAGGTTCCCGGTCGAAAAGAACGCCGACGGCGTGATCGAACTCACCTCCGAGGCCGCGGGCATCGAAGTGACCGCCCTCGACCTCATGCTGATGATCGACACCACGGGCAGCATGGGCGACGAACTCGAGTACATCAAGACCGAGCTCTCCGACATGGTACGCCGCGTCGCGGCCTCGGACGGCGGCGGTGCGCTGTCGATCAGGGTCAGCGTCAACTTCTACCGCGACGAAGGCGACGAATACATCGTCAAGTATTTCGACTTCCGCTCAGACGTCGCCGAGTGCGTGAAGCAGATATCCGCTCAGACCGCGTCCGGCGGCGGCGACTACCCCGAGGCCGTCCACACCGCCCTCGACAACGCCGTGAACGGACATGAGTGGCGCGAAGGCGCGGTAAAGCTCTGCTTCTTCGTCCTCGACGCCCCGCCCCACAGCGAGAGCGAGATCCAGGGCATCGACTCGCAGATCGCGAAGTCGCTGAGGAACGCGTCCGAAGCCGGCATCCGCATCATACCCGTGGCTTCGTCCGGAGTCGACACCGAGACCGAGATGCTGCTGCGCTGGTTCGCCGTCATGACGGGCGGAAGATACATCTTCCTCACGAACCACTCGGGCGTCGGCAACCCGCACCTCGTGCCCGAAGACATCGGCGACTTTACCGTCGAGACCCTCAACGAGTGCATGATCAGAGTCGTCTGCGAATACTGCGGACTCGAATACACGGCCCCGGAGAAGGCGCAATGAAAATAATCAAAAAACTTATGCTGAACGACGGCGAGATATTCGATCAGCCGCCGGAGCCGCTGACGGCCGAGGAGGATATCCGCAGGCTGGGCAGGGGATCCGACAGGATCGATATCATCGACACGGAGAAGCAGGAGATCCTGGGCTTCGGAGGCGCGTTCACACAGGCTTCGGGGGAAAACTACATGAAGCTGTCCCCGGAGGAAAAACGCCGCTGCCTCGATCTGCTCTTCGGCGATGACGGTCTCCGCTACCGCTTCTGCCGCGTGTGCATCGGTTCGCCGGATTTTTCGTCGGAGCCCTACTGCTATATCGAAGACGGAGACACCGACCTGCACAGCTTCGACATCGGACGCGACCGCCGGGACGTCATCCCGTTCATACGCGACGCCCTGGAATACACCGGCGGCGGGATCTTCCTCTTTGCCTCCCCCTGGACTCCGCCGGCGCACCTCAAGTCGTCGGGCAGCCTCACCGGCGGCCGGCTCCTCCGCGAATACTACCCCCTCTGGGCCGACTATTTCGTAAGATTCATAGAGGAATATGAAAAAGAGGGCATCCGGATCTCGGCCGTGACGGTCCAGAACGAGCCCGGCAAACACCGCTGGGAGAGCTGCGAGTGGTCTGACGGTGAGCTCTGCGACTTCACGAAACTTCTGGCGAAGAAGCTCGACGCCCTTCCCCGCAAGGTTGACATATACGGATGGGATTTCAACCGCGGCGGGATGATGGAGCATATGAAGCGCCTGTACGCCGCCGCGGGGGATTCGGTCGCCGGAGCCGGCTTCCACTGGTACAACGGCGCTCACACCGGCGAGCTCGACGCGCACCGCCTGGCGTTCCCCGGCAAGCTGCTCGTCGAGACCGAGTTCTGCCACGGCATCTCAGCCCGGATGTACCGGAAATACCGCGTCGAGCTGATCGACGTGCTCTCGCACTGGACATCCGCCGTGACCGAATGGAACCTCCTCCTCGACGAGGCAGGCGGCCCGTATCACTCGCGCGACATCGGATGCAACTCTCCCGTTTACAGGAAGGGTACCGAATGCATCCCCCGCGGGATATACCGGGAGATGTATATGTTCTCGCACTTCATCGACGCGGGTTCGAAGGTGCTCTGCAGCTCCTCCGCCTTCCCGTCGGTGAAGGTGCTGTGCGTGCGGCGGCCCGACGGGAAACTGCTCGTTTACGCCTACAACGACTCTGTGCGCGACGAAAAAGTGACATACTGCCTGGGGGAAGCCCGCTGGACGGCGGAATCCCCCGCGGGATGCCTGACACTTTACATACTCGACAACTGATCCCCGGGGGGGATGAAGACACTCAAAAGGGGCTGTTAAAAAAGTCCCGAAAAAAAACAAGACGCCGAAGCAGGAAGTAACAGGCTTTCCGCTTTGGCGTTCTTTTTTACTCAGCACGGTAAAAAATCAACATAAATCAGGCAAATAATTCATTCAGATCGTTTTTTCGAGTATAACAACAAGGCCCTGCGAAAAATCAGGGATCGAACACTTCAGAAAAATCTGCTTGGTTTTT
>JAFTCN010000013.1 GCA_017454675.1 Clostridia bacterium | reverse complement strand
GTACACAAAATCAGTTTAATTATTGATGCGGAAACTATGGGGTCAATTTATTATAAATTAGCCACGGGTGCGTTTTCATGTACATTCCCTGTGACTAATCTTGAGAAAAAGACAGAGGAGGAGCTAATTGGCATATCAAATGAGTTTTTCGATCTTTTTTTCAAATCAAAGCAGATTGACAGAGATGAATATACGGTTTTATTTGATTTGCTGGATTACGAAAATCCTCACGTTGATAATAATGCCAAATTATATATGATTCAATATTCGTATAACAATGATCATTCCAAGTATTCCCGCCTTGCTTATATGACAATTGACGAATATGGATTTATTACAACAGCCACATTCAATGCCGATCAATATTATCTTGATAAGGAGTTTCTATCTAGATTGCCCGCAATTGACTACGATAAACTTCTTCTGGAAGCCGAGAGATACAGAGAGCCTCATTGCGACTGCGGACTTTCAATACAAACTCGGGTCACCAAACGTGTTATCGATGGACGCGAACTGGCACAGTTGCAAATCACAATCGTTCCTGATGAAAAAGGATCGACTGAACACATTCATGATTACATAAATAATTCTCTGTTTATATTCTATGAACTGACAGATTGAATCCTTAAAAACAACCCTAGGTCATGGGTTCGCATTCGTCGCTCGGAGATCCGCGAGCTCACTCGCGAGGCGTAGAGCGAACGAATCACGAGAGCAGCGAGTTACCCCACAATCTCCACCGCACAATAGCAGCAGGCGGGAGCGTAATGCTTCCGCCTGCGTTTGTGGTACGACGGGCATGCCGTCGGTCTGTGGTGAAAGTCCACAACGGTTGCTTGATAAAAACGGAAAAGGACGGGCATTTTACTGTCCGTCCTAACCAAAACCGCGAAAAACACTAAAAACCCCCGTATGGGAACTGGCCTGAAGGCGCCTTTTTGGCTGTCGTTTATGACTGGCTTCTTTTTACTCTCGCCTGCCATTTGAGGCGGTTCTCGGTGTTGAGTATCCGCTTGCGGAGTCTGATCGACTTCGGAGTGACCTCTATCAGTTCGTCGTCGGCGATGAACTCGATCGCCTCTTCAAGGCTGAATATCACGGGGGGCGTGAGGATGAGTTTTTCGTCGGCTCCGGTGGATCTGACGGCGGTCAGGTGCTTCTCCTTGCAGGGATTGAGCGTGATGTCCTCCTGCTTGGGGCATTCGCCGACGACCTGGCCTTCGTAGACCGGTACGCCGACCCCGAGGAACATCCTTCCTCTGTCCTGGCAGTTGTACAGGCCGTAGGAGGTGGTGATGCCGTCTTCGCTCGCGACGAGCGATCCGGTGAACCGCATGGTTACTTCGCCCTTGTACGGCTCGTAGCGCTCGAATACCGAGTTCAGTATGCCTTCGCCGCGGGTGTCGGTCATGAATTTCGAGCGGTAGCCGAAGAGACATCTCGTCGGGATCAGATATTCGAGCCTCGACCTGCTTCCGTGGGAGGTCATCTCGGTCAGTTCGCCTTTGCGCTGGCCGAGTTTTTCTATGACCGCGCCGACGTATTCGGCGGGGACGTCGATCGTGACGTGTTCGACAGGCTCGCACTTTACGCCGTCGATCTCCTTGAAGATGACGCGCGGGGTGGAGCAGCAGACTTCGTAGCCTTCGCGGCGCATCGTCTCGATGAGTATCGAGAGGTGCATCTCGCCTCTGCCCGCGACGAGGAAGTTGTCGGTCGTCTGACCGTCGGAGACGCGCAGCGAGACGTCCTTGAGCAGCTCGCGGTAGAGCCTGTCGCGGATCTGCCTCGAGGTGACGTATTTGCCCTCGCGGCCGGCGAACGGACTGTCGTTGACCGAGAAGGTCATCTCGAGGGTGGGCTCGCTGACCTTGACGAACTCGAGCGGCTCGGGGGCTGACGTAGCGCACACGGTGTCACCTATCGTGATGTCGGAAGCGCCAGAGAAAGCGACGATATCGCCTACGGTCGCTGATTCTACGGGTATCCTCTGAAGTCCGTCGATCTGGTAGAGCGACACCACTTTCGCACGGCGGGGCCGCTCGTTCGAGTGCCAGTTGCAGATCGATACATCCATGTTCTGACGGAGCACTCCGCGCTCGATCCGTCCGATGCCGATCCTGCCGACGTAATCGTTGTAGTCGATCGACGACACCAGCATCTGCAGGTCGCCGTCCGCGTCGCCCTCGGGGGCGGGGATATAGTCGAGGATCGTGTCGAAGAGCGGCTTCAGGTCGGTGCCGGCCTCGTCGGGGGAGAGCGACGCCGTGCCGGCTCTGCCCGAGCAGAAGAGCATGGGGCTGTCGAGCTGGGCGTCGGTGGCGTTGAGGTCGATCAGAAGCTCGAGGACCTCGTCCACGACCTCGTAGATCCTGGCGTCGGGCTTGTCGATCTTGTTGATGACGACTATGATCGGATGATTGAGCTCGAGCGCCCGCTGGAGCACGAATCTCGTCTGGGGCATGGGGCCTTCGGCAGCGTCGACGAGCAGCAGGACTCCGTTGACCATCTTCAGAACGCGCTCGACCTCGCCTCCGAAGTCGGCGTGCCCGGGGGTATCGACGATATTGATCTTTACATCTTTATAGTGTACGGCGGTGTTCTTCGCGAGGATGGTGATCCCGCGCTCCCGCTCGATGTCCCCCGAGTCCATGACGCAGGTGACAGTCTCCTGATTGTCTCTGAATATGCCGCCCTGCTTGAGCATCTCGTCGACCAGAGTGGTCTTTCCGTGGTCGACATGGGCGATTATTGCGATATTACGAAGATCGTCTCTTTTTACTCTCATTTCTTTGCCTTTCATACGCAAACATGTGGAACGTTTTATGAAAAATACATTATATTATATCACATTTTGCGCAGAAATGGAAGAAAAAGCTGCAAAACGGTCAAAAAAAGGCCTTTCCGCCGCGCGGGGCGGCGCTGTCGCCGCCCCGCGGTAAGGAAAGGTCTGTGTTCAGCCTCGTGACACGGACCGTCACATTGAGTGCAGTCCGCGCCGGGGGGTGTCATTTCCTCCTGTAGCGTTTCCCGGTCTGTTCGAGATAGACCGCCATGGCCTGGGTCCAGTCGGTCTGTATGATGTCGTAGCCGCGGTCGGCGAGCCAGCCCCATCCGTAGTCGGGCGAGACGGTGAAGGAGGTGTCGTCGGAATGACCGCCCGCGAGCTGGGTCCTGTAGTTGTATATGATCGCGTTGGCCCAGACGAGCTTCCCGTCTGCATGGAGCCTGTCGATGAACTCACGGGTGCCGACGCCCTCGTTCTCGTCCTTGAATACGACTTCGGCTCCGACGTAGTTGATGTTCCGGGCCTTCAGCTCCTCATGGACACCGCCTTCCTCTTTCAATATAGGAAGGAAGCAGACCTCTGGGGCGTATTCCTCGACGATGTCGAACAGCTCCTTCTTCGGAGAAGACTTGACGACGATCTGGTCGAGCATCCCGTGCGCCTTTATGGCATCGGCGATCTCCTTCGGGTTCTCCCAGAACTTGTCGACGTTGATGTAGCACCTGCCCTTGAAGCGGTCGAGGACCTCGTCGAAGGTGCAAAGCGGAAACTGGGTGAAGTCGCGGTCGTAGTTGACGTAGCGAAGCCGGCGGATCTGTTCGTCGGTCAGCTGCCAGATCGATGTCATCCCTTCGGGACCGGAGTAGTTGAGGTGTCTCTGCTCCATCTTGGGGTGGAGGATCCAGAGGGTGCCCTCGGCGCTTTTGCTGACGTCGACTTCTATCATGTCGGCGCCGTGCGAGACCGCGATCTCGTATGCTGTTATGGTGTTGCAGGGAATGTTGCCGCCGGACTCGCCGCGGTGCGCGGCTATGATGATCCGCTCGGAGGCGTCGCGTTTTAGATCGAATGCCATTTTCCTATATCCTTTCTTCCTAATATATTTGAAGGATCAGCTCTTGACCTGCTGTTTTTTGAAGATGACGAACGACAGCAGCACGAAGGCCGAGGTGATCGCAGTCATCCAGAGAACGCCGGTGAGCAGGCTGAAATCGGTGCCTGCGACCGTCCCGCCGAGTATCTCTTTGGCGAGCGTGCCGGCCGTTATGCCTGAGACGCCAGTCCCGCCGCCCTGTATGAACCGGTCGAGCGGAGTCCCTGTGAACACCGACAGATCGGAATAGGGAAGAGGAGTATACGCTATGAATTTTATCCCCTCGGAGTAGGCGATGAAGCATATCATCTGCATAGCGGACATGAAATAGTTGAGGATGAGCGGAAGCGCGATCGCGAGCGGGGTCTTCCTCACCGCGACCGACAGCATGAACGCCAGCGATACTGCGGGCAGGAGCGACAGGAAGTCGATGAAGAGCATGGCGATGTCGGAGAGTATGAAGACGACTCCGAACGGCCTGCCGAAGGCGTAGTAGAGGTCGGACCTGAACAGATCCCCGAATCCGTGGAGAAGCGCGTCCATGACGAATGTGACTGCGAATGCCAAAGCCAGCATAGCGCCCCAGACGATGAGGATCGCGAGGACTTTCGAGGCGAGGATGCAGGTGCGTTTGCGCGGCCTTATGAGCAGCAGCCTTATCGTTCCGCTGCCGTGCTCGGATGCCACGCTGGTGCCGGCAATGACGGTCACGATCAGCGCGGAGAGCGACACCGCGATCGCCAGGTGAGACTGGAAGGCGGCTCTCGACGAATCATCCACGGTGTCCCGGCTCACGACGCCCCGCCGGAGGCTGTACAGGCCGGTGTCCCTGGCCGCGACGGCCTGTTTCTCGGATTCGGCCAGCGCTTTTGTGTAAGTTTTGTAGTCCTTGAAGCTTTGGGAAAGGTTCGGGTCGGTCTCGAAGGTCTCGGAATCGACGGGTACGCAGCTCGCGGCCTGTTTTGACGCCGCGCAGACCGCTAAGGCGGTCTTGTACTCCCATCCGCCGAATTCGCTTCCGCTGTCGCGGAGGTGGGTCAGCGCGAAGATCACGCTGTCCTTCTGCTCGAGCGATCTCTTCAGTAACTCGCGGGTGTAGAGCAGATCCTTGTCCTTCGGTGAGATCTTAAGCGCTTCTTCGATCGACTGCAGCTGTATTTTTTCCGAGGCGTAGTTATCCTCCTCATCCGCTACACGGTCGGAATAGAATACGCGGATGTCGAAGTTGCGCACCTTGTTCTCGATACCGGCGATCTTCGCTGAGATGTCGGTATAGATCCTCACGAGGACTTCGGGAGTGATATAGTCCGAAATATCGGCGTTCGCGGCTTCTCCGTACTTGTCGTCCGGTACATCCGGGACGCCGGTGCCTTCGTTCCCGTCGCCTTCCGGGTCTGTTACGGCGGCGGGGAGGCCGTACGCCTCGGCATAGCACTCATTTATGATGCGGATCTGCCCCCAGTCGTTCTCGCGGAGCTTCCCGTAGGTGCATCTGCCCGCCTGGATGTATTCGACCGCGTCCCGCGCGCTGTAAAGCTCGCGCAGGCTGTCGAGATAGACCGAGGCCTCGACGGAACTGTTGCCGAGCCCGAGGTCCCGGAAGTAGGCGTATGACTCGTACCGGCCCTTGTAGAATGCCGCGCCGGAGAAGTCTCCGTTTTCCTCGTAGAGACTGATCAGTTCGAGGTAGCTGTCATAGTCCTCCGTGAAGGAGATTCTGTTGATGATCAGGTCCAGTCCCCGGGTGGCGAGAGGAACGATTATGAGAAGCGCGGCGAAAATGATGAGGAAGATCCGGACGCTGATCTGCTTCGTGATCTTGATCAGCTCGTTCGCGATCAGCGGTCTTATTCCTTTTCCGGCTGCTGTTTTCATCATGATCTGCCTCCCGGAGCATACTCCGAGGTCATCGAGAGGAAGACCTCTTCTATCGAATGTCTGGCCGAGCTCACCGAGTAGATCCTGACGCCGGAGTCGCAGAGCGCGTAGATCAGGTCGGGAATCTTCTCACGCTCGGTCTGGCCGGTGAGCTTCGAAGGATCGTCGGTCCTGTACGACTCGAGGAACGGCGGAAGATTTTCCGCGGTGGAGGGGTCTATCTCGACAGTGATGAGCGGTCCCGCCCCGCTTCCCGCGTTGCGGACCTCTTCGATCGTGAGAGTGTCGAGCAGGATACCGTTGTTGATGATGCCTATCCGGTCGCATATGAGGTCGAGCTCAGCCAGCTGGTGGCTCGATATGAACACGGCGACGGACTCCTTGTGAGCGAGCTCGCGGAGAGTGTCGCGCAGGTCCTTGATCCCCGCGGGATCGAGACCGTTGGTTGGTTCGTCGAGGACGAGCAGCCGCGGTCTGTTGAGCAGTGCCTGGGCGAGGCCGAGGCGCTGACGCATTCCCAGAGAGTATTTGGCGATCTTGTCGTCGATGCGGTCCGAAAGGCCGACGAGAGCGGTGACTTCCTCTATCCTTCCGGGGCCGATGCCGCCGTACATGCGGGCATACTGCTCGAGGTTCTCGCGCCCGGTGAGATACCTGTACATTTCGGGGTTCTCGATGATCCCGCCTATGTATCCCATCGCCGCCTCGAAATCGTCTGTGACGTCGTGTCCGCATATGCGGATGCTTCCAGATTCGACACGAAGCAGTCCCAGCATCAGTTTGATGGTCGTCGTTTTGCCCGAACCGTTCGGTCCGAGGAAGCCGAAGACCTCGCCGGGATAGACGTTCAGCGTGATGTTGTTGAGTATCTGCCGGCCGCCGAGTTTTTTCGAGATCGAGCTGATCTCGAGTACCGGGGTCTTTACGTTGTCCATTTTCTTCCGGGTACCTCCTTTTCCGTCATATGAGTTCTTTCTCGTCGAATTCGTATCTGTTTCCGCAGAAGCGGCAGACGACCTCGAGGCTGCGGGGCCTGCCCTCGGCCTCCTGTTCGTCGAGCATCTTCATGATGTCGCTCTCCTTCACCGTCTTCAGTGCGGCGAGGGTCCGCTCGCGAGAGCATGTGCAGCGGTATTCGGGGGAGGTCTCGTCAAAGACGTCGTATTCTATCCCCTTCATGGCGATATCCGCGACATCCTTTACCGACATCCCTGACGCGAAGAGCGAGGAGATCTCGCGCAGCGCACGGCTGTTCTCCTCGAGGACCGGGATGAGTTCCGGGTCGGCGTAGGGCAGCAGCTGCACAAAGACCCCGCCGGCGGCAAGGCACCGCCTGTCGCGGCCTATGAGCACGCCCAGCGCGCATACGGTGGGCACCTGTTCGCTCACTGCGTAGTATTTTGCTATGTCTTCGGCGATCTCTCCGCTGACGAGCTCGACCGACCCGGTGTAGGGCTCGCCGTCTCCGCTGTCGCGGATGACGCTCAGCATGCCGTGACCGACGGCACCGCCGACGTCGAGTTTACCGTTCTCCTTGAGAGGCAGATCGACGCCGGGGCTCTGTATGTACCCCCTGACGTTGCCCTTCCAGTCGGAGACCGCGATGACGCGCCCCGCGGGACCGTCACCTCCGAGCGAGAGTGTGAGGCTGTCGGTCTCCTCCTCGCCGCTCATCGATCCCATTACCGATGCGGCCGTGAGCAGTCTGCCGAGCACGGCGGAAGCGAGCGGGGAGGTCAGGTGCCGGCAGATGGCGGCGTCGACTATCGGCGTGCTGTCTATGACGAACACGCGAGCGGAGCCGTCCCTTGACATTCCGCGAAGGAGCGAACTGTTCTTCATTGCTCAAGCCCCATGTACGGGAAGATGCGGTATATGTCGCCGGCTCCCATCACGACGACGGCGTCGCGCTCTCCGACCTCGCCGGCAAGCGAACCGGCGATCTGTTCGAGCGACGGCAGATATACGGCTTTTTCGCCCACCGCGGCGGCGAGCTTCTCGGAGCTGACTCCGAACGTCTCCTTTTCGCGCGCGGCGTAGATGTCGGCGGGATATGCCCTGTCAGCCTGACGCAGAGCCGAGGCAAAGTCGTCGAAGAGACGGTAGGTACGGCTGTATGTGTGGGGCTGGAAGACGCAGAAAACTCGGCTGTAGCCCATGTCGCGGCAGCCCGAGAGCGTCGCCCTGATCTCGGTGGGATGATGTCCGTAGTCGTCGTAGACGTCGGCGCCGTGGAATTTGCCCTTGTACTGCATCCTGCGGCCGACTCCTCCGAACTCGGAGAGTCCCGCGGCGACGCGCTGCGGATCGAGCCCGCATACCGAGGCGGCCGCGAAGGCCGCCAGGGCGTTCGCGATGTTGTGCCTGCCGGGAACGCCGAGATCGATGTGCGCCGCGATCTTCCCGCCCGTCATGACGTCGAAGGAGGGAAGTCCGCGCGAGAGATCGATGTTCGCGGCCTGATAATCGGCCGGAGGCTCTTCGTCGTCCTCGCCCCGCTCGCGCGAGCTGAAGGTCACTATCCGCCCGGGATATGTGCCCAGCGCGAGCTTTGTGTTCTTGTCGTCGCTGTTGATTATCGCAGCTCCGCCGGCGCCCGTCAGGGCGGCAAAGCTGGCGAACGACCGCCTGATCTGCGTGATGTTCTTGAAATAGTCGACATGGTCCATCTCTATGTTCAGGATCACGACGACCGACGGAGCGAAGTCGAGGAATGAGTCCATGTACTCGCAGGCCTCGAAGATGAATCCGCTGTCGCTGCCGATGCGGTAGGTGCTGTCGCATTCGGGCATGACGGCCCCGCAGAGCACGGTGGGATCTCC
>JAFTCN010000012.1 GCA_017454675.1 Clostridia bacterium | reverse complement strand
GGGAAGGGTAAGGGGAAGGGGAAGGGGAAGAGGGATCATCGCGGTGAGAGTCTTCGCACGTGCATTTCTTTACTTCAAACGGTATTCCGCCGTGGCTTACAGCAGCCTTAAGAAATACAGTGATCGCCGATGACATGCTGAGGCCGAGATCTTTGAACAATGCCTCGGCCTGCTTTTTTAAATCTTTGTCAACTCGAATATTAAGGTTCGAACTTGCCATAGTGTGCTTCTCCAAAAGTGTTTTAATCAGATCAGTGTAAAGTACATGTCTATATGATTATATCAAATGATCACCTAAATGTCAATATATATGCACACAAAGCCATTACAAACACTATACAATTCCACACTATAAGTCCAAAAACGGGGCTTTCGCCTCTTTAGTAGAAAAGCCTTTTTGTGATAGAAAAGCCTTTTTGTGATTTCACGGGCGAATGACTGACGATCGGATCTACCGGCTTTCCCGTCCCGTTTTTGTTTCCGCTTTGCGGTGTTTTTCTGTTGACAAATCAACAGATATGTAATATAATAAAATTTGTATAAATATACCTCGACATGGCGCGGGGCGGGTGAGAAAAGCGGAGGCCGGAAATGAGCAGTCGTAACTCGAAGACCGAAGTGTATTTTTCCTTTGATACGGAGGATTTCACGCACGAGAAGGCGTGGGACGCGCAGCGGCGGGAGGCCGAGCTGCTCGAGAGATACGGTATCAGGGGCAACTTCAACATAGTCGGATACGTGGCGCGCGAGTGGCTGTCGCACGGGCGTTACGACGTCCCCGCGGCGATCAGCCGGCACGACGTCAGTTTCCACTCGCTGCGGCATTCGTATCACCCGACGATCAACGAGTACACCGACGTCGAGTCGTACGGCGCCGCACGCGACGAACTGCTCCGGCAGGAGTGCCAGGGCATGGGGATGGTCAAGGCCGCGACGGGAGTCCGGTCGTTCGTCGCGGCGTGTCCGCCCGGCAACAGCCTGTCGTATGTGGCGATGTACGAGTACGCGAAGCTCGGAATCCCGCTGTACGTCGGGAGCGTGTTCGAGTTCGCCGACGGTTCGTCGGTCTACATGTGCAACGCGTTGCACACGAACTACGATTTCATGCTCGAGCACCGTTTCCTGCCCGGGGCATACCGCGAAGCCGAAAACTACGATCTGAACGAGTTCCTCGACGCCGCCGCGCGGAAGAAGCGTGTCGTCTTCTACACGCATCCGACCCGGGCGTATTACAGGAAATTCTGGGATATCATAAGCTACCGGGGGGAGAACACATACGAATTCGGCAAATGGGGGCCGACGCCCGAGAACACGCCGGAGCAGACGGCCGAGTTCTTCAGGCGCTTCGAGGAGTTCATACGCGCCGTACGGAGCGACGGCAGATTCGAAATAAAGGAAATGCGCGGGCTGGCGGAGAAGGCAAAGCTCGAGACGTCGCGGAGGGTCGTGAGATATGCCGACCTGCCATTTATCAGGGACGCTCTGCACGAGCGCCTGTGGGCGGTGAGGCTTCCCTCGGGGACGCTCTCGCTGACCGACTGCTTCGCCGCAGCGGCGCACTTCTGCCGGAGCCGTGACGACTACATTCCCGGGCCAGTGCGCGGCTTCCTGTCATCGCCGCGCGGCATAACAAAGCCGCTGACGCTCGACAGAGACGAGGTGATCGCGCTTGCCGGATACGAGCCCGACAGCTTCCTTCCGCCGTCGTTCATGACATCGCAGGGGGAGATCGGACCCGCCGACATGCTCTTCGCCATGCTTGACGCCGCAATCGGCGCCCCTGCCGTCGTGCTCGAGCCGCGGGAGCAGATGCCGGAGCTTTCGGGCGGTTACGCGTCCCTGCGCGACCTTCACATGGCGGGAGACAGCTGGGTGCATTCGCCGGATTTCCGGGACGCGTACATATCAGACAGGCTGCGCCTGCAGTCATGGACCATAAGGGAAGAATAGAGAAGAAAGAGAAAAGAGAGAAAAAGGAGGCCGGACGATGTTCGTAAAAAAGTTCGCGGCGGCGGCCGTCGCGCTGATCACGGCTGTGCTTGCGCTGCCGCTTTTCATAAATGATGCTTCGGCTTCGCACGGGACCGACGCGCGGATACATGACGTCGATTTCGGCGTGTTCGCTCCCGGCGAGATAACCGGTGAGGAGGCGCTCAATCCCGAGATAACGGTCGTGGGGCCGGAAAAGCTTCAGCTCTCGGGCGGCTACATCAAGGTCGAACTGACCGGGGGCGAGACGTCGGCCTTTGTGTGCGGATGGAACAGCGGCGGCGGATATCTGGCGTACGGTACGAGCGTCCAGTCGAAGGCCTGGGTGCGCCCCGTCGAAGGCCTTTCCGAGGGCGTGCACAGCGCCGAGATGACTCTCTTCTTCGATGTCGACGGAGTGTCGGGCGGGGAGTACGGATGGGAGGCTCTCGACACCTGCGTCGTCACGGTAACGGTCGCCGCCGGCGGCACTCTGCCCGTCGAGGGCCTCTACCGCGGCTTCTGGAGCGTGGAAAACCCGCTCGGGATAGCCGCCGTCGAGATAAACGGCGCAAGGCAGGCGTCGTCGTGCAGCGTGTCATACACGCCAGGTGAGAGCGCGACCGTGCGGTTCATTCCCGCCGCGGGATACGCGCTCCCGCAGACCGTCACGATGAGATCGGGCGAGACCGGCTCATCCGAGCTTGCCCTCTCGACCGGCGCCGACGGCTCCGGGACCGCCGTGTTCACCGTTCCGCCTACCTGGTTCGACTTCACCGTTGAGCCCGTGAGGACCACGCCCCGGTACGGCACCGTCTCGCTCGACTTCGGGAAGATCATCGCCGGCTCCGGGTCGACGTCCGCCAATATCAGGATCCGTACCGGAGATACCGACCTCGGCAGCGCCGAGAAATACCTGAAGTCCGTCTTCACGTCGGGCTACTCCGGAGCCTTCCTGCCTGAAGAGAATCTCGTGGGCAACTGGGCGAAGGACAGCACTTTCAACTATTTCGTCAGAGTGAAGCGTGAACTCGCCTCCGGCCAGTACGAGGCGACGCTGACGCTCTTCTATGACGGCGGCGGAAACGGATCCGACTGGACCGCCGTGTCCGAGTGCGATCTCTTCGTGGAGGTCGTGGCGCCCGGCACGCCGGTGCAGGCGAAATACTGGTACTGCGTCGGAGGAGACGTGTACGTCTCCTCGGTCATGCTGGGCGGAGAGGCCTTCAAAGCCGGGACCGAGTACCCGGCCGGGGACTCCGTGGGATTCAACGTCACGCCCGCTCCGGGATACGGTATAAGAGAAGTGCGCGTCGAGACTGCGCAGGGGACCGTCGACGGGGCCGTGGACGGCTTTGCCGTCGATGAAAAGGGAGTCGCGAGCGGCAGCATCACGGTGCCCGCCGATGACTTCTGGATCGTCGTGGACAAGGAACTGAAGGACTACAAAATAAGCTTCACGATGGGGAACGTCGCCGACATGACGCTGGAGGCGGGACAGGCGGCGGAGATACCGTTTGCCGTCGATGACCCGTCGGTGCTTGAGAAAGTCGTGATACAGAGCGTATCGGACGGCGTTTATACCGGCCGGAAGAGCGCGGCGGCGTCGCCGCTGGTCCTTGAGAGCGGCGGGCTCTTCGCCGCTAGGACGGAAAAGTTCAGGCTGGTGGGCGTCGTTGCCGGACACACCGACGATTACGAAGGCAACGCGTACAGCAACGAGTTCCTCATCACATGGAAAGAGCCCGTCATCACCGATCTTGACGCAGTGAAGGCGACGCTTGCCGTCCCCGCGGCGGGAGAGCTGCCCGACACCGCGCCGCAGGTGCAGACAGAGGGCGTAACTGCCGGGAAACCCTACTGGTACGAGTACTGGGGCACCTACCGCGCGATGGCTGAGGGCGACAGATTCGCCGCCGGGAAAAAATACGGCGTGCGCATCGTCTTCGAAACGGAGGAGCTCTTCCGGTTCGCGGCAGAGGCGGTATTCACGCTCAACGGGGAAAGTCCGGACGGGCTCTTCCTGGGCACTTCCGCACAGCCGTCGTCGACGATAGGGTGGGAATGGATATTCACGCTTCCGCCCGAGGAGACAGAGCCGCCCGTCACCACTGAAAAAGTGACGACTGCAGAGGTCACGACCTCCGAGGTCACGACCGCCGAGGTCACTACAGCAGAGGTCACGACCGCCGAGGTCACTACAGCCGAAGTTACTACAGCCGAAGTCACGACAGCAGAAGTTACTACAGCCGAAGTCACGACAGCAGAGGTCACGACCTCCGAGGTCACGACAGCAGAAGTCACGACCTCCGAGGTCACGACCTCCGAGATCACGTCGGACGAGGTCACGGGTACGTCGGCCGACGTCCCGGACAGCGGCACGGCGGAGCCCGGGAGCGGGACGCCGCAGACAGAGCCGGGCGGAGGCGGAGACGGAGGATCCTCCGGTGTCATGACGCGCGTGCTCATCGGAGCCGGCTGCGTGCTGCTGCTCGGAGGAGCCGGCGCCGCGGCGTACCTCCTCATAAAGAAAAAGAAAAACGGGTGATCCGCCGGTGATCCGGGACAGGCGGTCCACGCTCCGTCGGGGGAGTTTACGGGATTTCCATGCAGAAGTATTACGAGATAAACGGAAACGGCAGCAATATCCGCTGCAAGCTCTATTACGGCAGCCGGCCTGAGGCCGGGCGTGCGGTGATCTTCCTGCCGGGCTTTTCGGGTCACCGGGACAACAGGACCGCCGCGCGGCTCGCGGAGAAGATGATCTCGAAGCACCGCGACGCCGTGCTGACGGTCTTCGACTGGCCCTGCCACGGCAGCGACGTAAAGAAAAAGCTGACGCTGTCCGACTGCGACGCCTACCTGTCGGCTGTCATCGAACACGCGAAGGAGCGCTTCGGCGCGAAGGAGCTGTACGCCGCCGGAGTGAGCTTCGGCGGGTACCTCGCGCTGAAATACATATCCGAGCACGGCGATCCGTTCAAAAAGACGGTGCTGCTCAGCACTGCCGTAGACATGTACTCGGTCCTCACCGCGTCCGTTATGAAGGAGGGCGATCTCGAGCGTCTCATGAAGGGCAGGGGCCGAGGGAAGGAAGTAACGGCCGGATTCGACCGGAAGATCCCCGTCACCGCCGCCTTTCTCGACGAGCTGCGCGGGAACGACATCCGCGGCCGCGACTTCCTCGAATACGCCGGCGACATCCTTATGATCCACGGAACGAAGGACGAGATCGTGCCGGAGGAGACGGCGCGGCGGTTCGCCGACGGGAGCCTCATCGAATACCTGCCGGTCGAGGGCGCCGACCACCGGTTCTCGGGCGAGACGCTCCGCGACCTTTTCGTGAAATACACGCTCGACTTCTTCGACCTGTGAGAGCGGTACCGGCCCGGGATATGATTTTTCTTGACAAACCCGGGCCGGAACGTTATAATTCCTCTTATCCTTATATACCTGGGTTATTATTGAAAAGGGGGGAAGTCCGGTGGATATATTTCTGACGGGCGCCGCGGCGGCGGCGGCCGGGGCTGCCGCGGCATTCCTCAATTACCGTCTGACCGTCTTCCTGATGAACAGGGGAGGGGCGGGGCAGACGGCGGTGTCTTTCGTAAGACAGCTTGTGAACATCGCCTTCCTGGTCCTGGCTTTTTTCATCGGGAAGGCGCTGCCGTTTTCTCAGACGGCTGTACTGGTCGGCGCGGTGATAGGGCTGACCGGCTGCTCGACGGTCCTGCTTCTGACACTGGCGAAAAAGACCGCGCCGGGCGGCGCGGCGCCCTCCGCTGAAAAGGCGGAAGGGGACGGAGACGGAGACGGGGACGTGGAGAAGGAGAACGGCGGAAAGGAGGAAGGTGAGGATGGACGGTTCCACGACGGTGATCGTTAGGATCGGCGGGATCCTCGATATCTCGAAGGAAGTCCTCAGCATGTGGGGGATAATGGCCTTCGTGCTGATTGTCGCCTTTATATGCACGAGGCGTCTGCGGGAAAAGCCCGGATTTCTCCAGAGTCTTATCGAGACGGGACTTGAGGGGCTCGACGGTCTCTTTTCCGGCATCCTGGGGAGCGAGGCTTCGCGCTACTACTCGTATCTCGCATCGCTTTTCGTCTTCATAATCTTTTCGAACTACGCAGGACTCCTGCCCGGAGCCGGCGAGTGGTATTCGGTCCCGACGTCGAAGCTGTCGGTGACGGCGGCGCTTGCGCTGACCACCTTCATCATGACCTTTTTCGTCGGTTTCCGCAAGCACGGGCTGAAATACCTGAAGCACTACATAAAGCCGTTTTTCATCATGCTGCCCTTCGTCATTATCGACGAGATCGTGCGGCCGATGTCGCTGGCGCTCCGTCTTTACGGCAACATCTTCGGCGAGGAGACCGTCATGGACCAGCTGTACGAACTGCTCCCGATAGGCGCGCCGGTCATCATGATGGCGCTGAGCCTCCTGTTCTGCGCGATACAGGCCGTCGTCTTCCTGATGCTCACCTGCGTGTATTTCAGCGAGGCGTCGGAAGAACTGTCCTGAACCGGCCGCCGGCCGGCCTTACGATACGGATACAACAAAAAGGAGAAACGATATGGATACCAACGCGATCATTGCCCTCGCTGCCGCGCTCTCGATAGTGGGAAGCACGGTCGGCCCCGGGTTCGCACAGGGGAAAGCCGCCGCGGCGGCTATGGAAGCGATCGCCCGCCAGCCCGAGGCTGCCGGGAACATCAGGTCCGCCATGCTCATAGCCATGGCTCTGATGGAGGCGCTGACGATCTACGGCCTTCTGATCGCCTTTATGCTGGTGAGCCGCATAGGCTGAGCGGAATGACGATCGACGTGCCGCTGCTGCTCTGGACGCTGATCAGCTTTACCGTCTTCTGGTTCCTGCTCGACCGGATCCTCTTTCGGCCGGTGCTGCGCGTGATGCGCGCCCGGAAGGAAAAGGTGACGGAGGGCATAGAAGCCGGGAAAGCCGCTGAAGAGAGCCTGCGCAGCAAGCGGGAAGAGGGAGAGCGCATGCTCGAAGCCTGCAGAGCGGAGTTCGCCGCCCGCGAGAAGGAGATTCTCGCCGGTGCGGAGAGCGAGGCCGGCAGGCGGCTTGCCGTCGCCCGCGAAGAAGAGGAGAAGCGTTATCTTGAAGAGACGGAGCGGATCCGCGCCGACCGCGCGGCCTGCGAAGCCGCTCTCGACGGCGCTCTCGCCTCGCTGGCCGAACTGGCGGCGGATACGCTGAGCGGCGGGGATGGCTGATATGAGAGTCGTCTACCAGATCATCAATTTCCTGATACTCGGGGGAATACTGTTCCTCATCGGCAGGAAAGCGGTGACAAAAATGATAAAAAGCAGGAAAGAGCGTATCTCCGCCGAGCAGGAGGAGGCCGAAGCCGGGACCCGGCGAGCCGAGAGGGCGCGGTGTCTTCTGGCACAGCAGGAGGCTGAGAACGCGGAGAAGCTGGAGGAGCTGAAGGCCGAAGAGGAGAAGAGGATTCGGCGCATCGCGGAGGAGAGCTCCCGGCGCGCCGACCGCAGGGCCGCCGAACTCCGGGCCTCGACCGACGACGCCGTCGCGGGCGAGAAGCTGCGTTCGGTCTCGCACATCATGCGCGACACCTCGGCAAAACTCATCCCCGCTGTGAGCGCCCTTCTGTCGTCGGAGCCGTACGCCGGCCGGTTCAGAGAGAGGGAGCCCGAACTGCTCGACGCGATCCTGCCCCGCATCACGCTGACGCCGGGCGACAGGTCGTATATCATGCAGTACGGCTTCCTGTACGTCACGGTGCAGTCCGCCTTCCGGCTCAACGCCGGACTCGTGTCGAAGGCGGAGAAGTCGGCGTCGGCGCTCGTCGCCGAAGCCGGAGGAAAGATCTCTTTCCGGTATGAGGTCGAGGAGAAACTGATCGGAGGCCTGAGGATCAAGGTCGGTGACACGGTATATGACGCGACGCTGAAGAACGCGCTCTACGGGCTCGGCGTGCGGCTCCGCGAATACGGGACCGACGGCGGACTCGACCCTCTGCTCCTTGAGAGGTCGGTACGCGGAATCCTTTCCGAGCGCCGCGACGCGGTCGACGTCTACCAGAGGGGACGCGTCGTCAGCGTTTCCGACGGCATATGCTGGCTCGACGGTCTCGCCGACATAATGTACGGCGAGCTCGTCGAATTCGAGAACGGCGAACAGGGCATGATACTGGACATCGAAGAGAAGCTTATCGGCTGCGTCATCTTCGGCGACTACCGGAAGATCCGCCAGTACAGCTACGTGAGAAGGCTGTCGAGGATGGTCGGAGTCCCGGTGGGCGACGAGCTGCTCGGAGCCGTCGTGGGTCCCCTCGGGGAGCCGCTTGACGGCCGCGATTCGCTGCACTGCACCGAGAGCCGGCCGATCGAGTTCCCGGCACCCGCGATCATCGACCGTCAGGCCGTGGACACCCCGCTTTACACCGGCATCAAGGCCGTCGACGCCCTCGTGCCGATCGGACGCGGCCAGCGCGAGCTGATAATAGGCGACAGGCAGACAGGAAAGTCGTCGATAGCGGTCGACGCCATACTCAACCAGAAGGGAAAGAACGTCGTCTGCGTATATGTGGTCATCGGGCAGAAGGACACCGCGGTCGCGAGCCTGGTGGAGCTGCTCCGCACCTCCGGGGCGATGGAGTACACCGTGGTGGTGGTCGCGACGGCCTCCGACTCAGCGCCGATGCAGTATATAGCCCCCGGCGCCGGCACAGCCATCGGCGAGTATTTCATGTACGGCGGAAGGGACGTGCTGATCGTTTACGACGACCTGTCGAAGCACGCCGTGGCCTACAGGGAGATGTCGCTGCTGCTGCACCGCCCGGCGGGGCGCGAGGCCTACCCCGGCGATATCTTTTATCTGCATTCGAGGCTGCTCGAGCGCAGCGCGCACCTCTCGGCCGCGAAGGGCGGAGGCTCTATGACTGCGCTCCCGATAGTCGAGACTCAGGCGGGAGACAATTCGGCCTATATCCCGACGAATATAATCTCGATCACCGACGGACAGATATTCCTCGAGTCGGAGCTCTTCAACCGCGGGCAGCGGCCGGCGATAAACGCCGGGCTCTCGGTGTCCCGCGTGGGCGGTTCGGCACAGTGCGCCGCGATGCGCCAGGTGTCGGGCAGGCTCCGCATGGAACTTGCCCAGTACCGCGAGCTCGAGTCGTTCGCGCAGTTCGGAGCCGATCTTGACGACCGGACGGGGGCGTCGCTCGAACGCGGGGCGCGGACCCTGCGCGCGCTCTGCCAGCCGCAGCACAGCCCGCTTCCCGTCGAGAAGCAGGTGCTCCTGCTCTTCGCGCTCGGTGAAGGGTTCGCCGACGGCATCCCTGCCGACAGAATGAGAGAATTCGAAAACGCGATGTACGTCTATTTCGACACCTTCCGCCCCGGTCTCATGGAGGAGATCGCCACAGGGAGGAAGATGTCGGCTGAACTTATGAAGGAACTGAAAGACGCGCTCGCCGTCTTCGCGGAGGGGTATTCATGTCAGACCGCCGCGAACTGAAGGCCAAGATACGCGGCGTCCGCAGCACCGAAAAGCTGACCGGCGCGATGAGGACGATATCGACCGCCAACTACGCGAAGGCGGTCGCCGCGTGGGGATCGTTCCGGACCTACGCCGACGCCTGCGACGGCATGCTACGCGAAGCCGGAGACGCGGGTTTTCCCCGCGACCCCGGAGCGGCGGGGGACGCCGGAAAGGGAAAGGTCTGTTTCGTCGTTCTGACGGGCAACCGGGCGCTGTGCGGTTCGTACAACGAGGAGGTGGCGGGACTGTTTGCGCGCTGCCTGCGCGACGATCCCGGCGCCGACGTTATATTCTGCGGGAAGTGGGGCAGCATCCACATCTCCCCGTCTGTCACGGGGCGGTGGGAGGACTGGCCGGTGAGCGACGTCCCGTCCTGGAGCGAAGCGGCGGCGCTGGCCGACCGCCTCCGGACCGGGTATGAGTCGGGCAGATACTCAAGGGTGGATTTCGTCACCCAGCAGCAGAGGAATCTGCTGATCAGAAAGCCGGTTCGGGAGACCTTCCTGCCCGCCGGCGCGGACGGCGGCCGGGACACCGCCGGGGGACCGCCTGCCGGAGATCACGGGTTCGTATTCTTCCCGGGCAGGGAGGAGACCGCCCGCGCGCTTGCGGAGATCTGCTTCCGCGGCAAGGTGTACGGCGCTCTCATCGGCGCCGCCGCGGGCGTCCAGGGCGCCACGATGTTCGCGATGAAGAATTCAAACGACAATTCAAGGAAGCTGCGGGAGCAGCTCGAGACCGAACTTCAGCGGCTGCGCCAGTCGTCGGTGACCGAGGGGGTCATCGAGACCTCGGTGCCGTCCGGGAACGGACGGTGAGCCGCGCGCCGCGGACGCCGGATAAAGAATGATTCACAGAACAGAGACACACACAAAGACGTGGAGGAGAAGATAAGATGGCGAAAGGGGCAAAGGGACTGATCACCAGGGTGGTCGGTTCGGTGGTCGATGTCCGTTTTCAGCACGGAGAAGCCATGCCGTCGATCTTCGACGCCGTCGAGGTGAAGTCGGGAGAACAGACGATAACCCTCGAGACGATGCAGCATGTCGGCGACAACACCGTGCGGTGCATCGCCATGCTCCCCACGCACGGGCTGTCGAGGGGGATGGAGGCCGTCGACACCGGCGGTCCGATCTCGGTGCCCGTCGGGCCCGGCACGCTCGGAAGGATGATGAACGTCACCGGGCAGCCGATCGACGGAGGCGGTCCGATCGGATCGGAAGACAGATGGCCGATACACCACAGCTCGCCGAGATTCACCGAGATCGTCGCCACGAACGACCTGCTCGAGACAGGCATCAAGGTGATAGATCTCATGACCCCCTATTCCAAGGGCGGCAAGATCGGGCTCTTCGGGGGAGCGGGTGTCGGAAAGACCGTCCTCATAATGGAGCTCATCCGCAACATCGCCTACGAGCACGACGGCTACTCGGTGTTCGCCGGAGTCGGCGAGCGCTCCAGAGAGGGGAACGACCTCTGGAACGAGATGAAGAGCTCGGGGGTGCTGGACAAGACCTCCCTCGTCTTCGGACAGATGAACGAGTCGGCCGGCGCGCGCCTGCGGGTGCCGCTGACGGGGCTCACGATAGCCGAGTATTTCCGCGAGAACGCCAGAAGAGACGTCCTGCTCTTCATCGACAACATATTCCGCTTCAGCCAGGCGGGCTCGGAGGTCTCGGCGCTGATGGGCAGGATGCCCTCGGCCGTCGGATACCAGCCGACGCTGGCCAGCGAGATGGGCGCGCTGCAGGAGAGGATAGTATCGACGAAAAACGGCTCGATAACCTCGGTCCAGGCGGTGTACGTTCCGGCCGACGACCTTACCGACCCGGCAACGGCGGCGACCTTCGCGCATCTCGACGCGGCGACCGTCCTCTCGAGGAAGACGGTCGAGCTGGGGATCTACCCGGCTGTCGATCCGCTTGAATCGACGTCGAGGATCCTCACGCCCGAGCACGTCGGGAAGCGGCATTACGAAACGGCTGCAGCCGTGCGAAAGCTGCTGCAGAGATATGCTGAACTGCAGGATATAATCGCGCTGCTCGGCATGGACGAGCTGTCAGACGAGGACAGGACCGCAGTCGCGCGCGCCCGCAGGGTCCAGAGGTTCATGTCGCAGCCCTTCCACGTCGCGGAGCATTTCACCGGCATTCCCGGCAGGTACGTCAGCCTCGACGACACGATCCGCGGTTTCCGCGCCATACTCGACGGAGAATGCGACGGCATACCCGAGCAGTGCTTCCTCATGGCCGGCTCGATCGACGACGTTCTCCGCAGGGCGGAAGAGAGCGGTGACGGCGCATGACGCTCCGCATACTGACACCCGCCGGCGAGAGCCTGTGCGCAGAGACGCCGTCTGTGCGCCTGCCGGTGCCCGACGGGAGCTACGGAGTGATGGACGGCCACGAACCGACGCTGCTCCTGCTCGCGCGCGGAGACGTCGTATACCGCTCTGCAGGGGCCCCCGGCGAATGCCGGACCGCGATTGCGGGCGGCGTCGCGAGGATCACGGGCGTCGAGATACTCGTCCTCACCGAACCGGGCACAGCCGGACAGAACTGAATTACCGGAGAAAAACAGATGGATGATACAAGATTCGCCGCCGAGATGCGGCAGCGCCGCGAATACGCCGAGGCCGTGCTGGAGAAATACCTGCCGGCAGAGGAGGGACTGCAGAAGACAGTCATACGCGCCATGAACTACAGCGTCCGCTCGGGGGGCAAGCGCCTGCGGCCGGTCCTGATGAACGAGACCTTCCGGATGACGGGGGGGACCGCGGGGACCGTCGAGCCCTTCATGGCCGCGATCGAGATGATACACACATATTCGCTCGTGCACGACGACCTGCCGTCGCTCGACAACGACGAATACCGCCGCGGAAGGAAGACGACGCACGCCGTCTTCGGCGAAGCGATGGCCCTGCTGGCCGGTGACGGTCTGCAGGGCCTCGCCTGCGAGACCGCCGCGTCAGCCTTCGACACCGAATGCTCGCCGCGCGTCGCACGGGCGCTTCAGATACTCTTCCGCGGGGCCGGGATATACGGTATGGTGGGAGGACAGACGGCGGACGTCGAGAACGGGGGTCGCAGAGCCGGGATCGAAACGGTGGAGTTCATACACCGGCTCAAATGCGGCGCGCTCATCGAGGCCGCGATGACGGTCGGAGCGGTGCTCGCCGGAGCCCCGGAGGACGAGGTGAAGGTCATCGGTGACGCCGCGGCGGACATAGGGTACGCCTTCCAGATCCGCGACGATATCCTCGACGTCACGAGCAGCACGGAGGTCCTGGGAAAGCCGGTCGGCAGCGACGAAAAGAACTGCAAATCGACATACGTCTCTCTGATGGGCCTCGAAAAGGCGGAGGCCGACGTCGCGGCGCTCACGGAGAGGGCGGTCGGCGGGCTCGCCTCGCTGCCGCACAGGAGCGAGTTCCTCGAGGAGCTCGCCCGCCGGCTGGCATACAGGGATAAATGATCATCCCCGGCGGCCGGGACACGCCCCGCGGGAGTCCGCCCGGAGGATCCGCCGGCAGCGCGGCAAAAATGCCGGAACAGCGGCAGAAAGGCCGGAACACAGTAAGAGTTCTTTTACAGGAGAAGCCGAAAAATGGATGAGAAATACCGGCTCTTTGCCGGATTCGCGAGAGTCGCGATAAACCCGGGACCGGGGACCGGACTCGAAGGCTATTACATCGAGCGCCGCTGCGAAGGCGTCCTCGACGACATCGAGGTGAACGCCGTAGCGTTCGGGAGCGGCCCGACTTCCGCCGTGCTGCTCGCAGCCGACCTCTGCCTCATAAAACAGAAATACTGCGACGTCCTGCGCAGGGAGGTCGCCTCCGCCGCCGGGCTGCCTTTCGGCTCGGTGATCATCTCGTGCACGCACACTCACACATCGCCGATCGTCAGCACCGACCCGTCGCAGAGCGAAGAGACGCGGGCGTATTTCCCGCTGCTTCGCGACAGGCTCGTACAGGCGGCGAAGGAGGCACTGTCGTCGATGCTCCCGGTGAGCTCGGCGGGATACCGCACGGGATCTGTCCCCGGCATCTCTCACTGCAGGCGGATACGCATGCGCGACGGCTCGATCCTGACCAACCCCGGGACCGGCAACCCCGACGCCGTATGCGAGGTAACAAAGCCCGACAGCAGGGTCGGGGTCCTGCGCCTCGACAGAGAGGGCGGCGACACGCTGATATTCGCGGGATACGGAAACCATCCCGATTCGATAGGCGGATGCAAGGTATCCGCCGACTACCCCGGCTTCTTCAGACGCACCTTCGAGCGCGCCGTGCCGGGCACGAAATGCGTATACCTCAACGGCGCGGAGGGCGACATAAACTTCATCGACGTCTGGGCGAAGGGCGGCGACCTCAACGACACCTTCCGCGATTTCGACGACGTCTTCCGCGGATACGGCCACTCTATGTACATCGGAGAGTCGATCGCGGGGGCGGTGCTGCAGGTCTTCCGCAAAGTGAACAGATTCGAGCCCGCAGGTCTCGGCCTGTATGAAAAGGTCGTACAGCTCCCCGCGAACGTCCCGACGGCCGCCGAGGCAGCGGAAGCGCACAGGATCTGCGCGATCCACAGGGCGGGCCGCGACGCCGAACTGCCGTATTCGGGCATGATGCTCACGACGGTCGTCGCGGAGGCCGAGCGGATGGTGCGCCTCGAGCACGGTCCTGACACGGTACCGGCGCGCGTCTGCGCGCTGACGGTCGGTCCGGCGGTGATCGTCGGGATCGCCGGAGAGCCCTTTACCGGAGTCGGCGAGGCGCTCAAGGAGACGCCGGGGTTCGAATTCGTCATGCCGGCCGTCAACACGAACGGCAGCGAGGGGTACTTCCCGATGATGAGCGCCTACGAGGAGGGCGGATACGAGGCGCGGAGCAGCACCTTCCGTCCCGGGACCGCGGAATTCCTCGTGGATGAATGCAGAGGCGTTATGAAAGAGGCCGCGGAGCGGCAAGGGAAGGGGAAAAAGGCCTGAAGCCGGGCCGCAGCGTCCGGAGCAAAAAATACAGGGAGAAGGGCAAAAAAGTCAAAAAATGAAACTGACCTTTCTCAAAAAGATATTCAACCTTAAGACCGCAGCGGTCCTTGCCGCGGTATTTGCCGCGGTATCCGCGGCGTCGGCGCTGATTAACGGCAGGACGTGCACCATGGCTTTCGAGCTGAACGGGAACGACCCTGAGAGCGCCGAATTCGTCCTCGACCAGGACACGGAGTGCGTGAGAGAGACCGGCAGACACGCAGAGGACGGCGTGATGTACATCGACCTCGAGCCGGCCGGGAATGCCGGCAGGGCCTTCGTCTGGAGCAGGACCGAAGGGGTCACTCCGGTGGACGGCAATATGGTAAACGTGCACCGCTCGGGCGTCATCACGGCCGACGGCCCCCTCGGCAGCTACCGCGGGGACGGCATCGTGCCGTATTTCATGATCGCGCTCATAGCGTTCGTATGGATGTCGCTGCTCGTCTCGTATCTCATCAGCCGCCGGGAGTCGATCTATCAGTACAAAAACGCCGTCTATCTCGCGGCGATGATCTACACAGGGTTCCTGCTGCTGCTCCAGATCCTGCTCTGCTTCCCGTACCGAGGGCTCGATGAGACGCTCGACAGCCTTCTCGGCGCGAGCGGGATCTTCACGACGATCTCGCTGCCCTTCGCGGTGATACTGTCCCTTCTCGTCACCGGAAGCAACATCGTTCTTGTAAAAAAAGAGGGAAAGAGCCCGAGGAACATGCTGGCCGCCGCCCTCGGGGCCGTCATATGCGCCGGTATCATAGCTCCTATGATCTTCAGCGAGATCGCGCAGCGCAGCGTGGCCGTCGATTTCCACAATCTGGGCGGCCCGTGGTATTACGTCGAGATATTCCTGCGCGCGGCGGTGTCGCAGACCGTGGCCTATCTCGAGTGCCTGCTCGCCGGGACCGTCGTGTGCGACGTCATCGCGGCGAAGCACGTCCCGCCGTATGACCGCGACTGGATCGCCATCCTCGGCTGTCAGATAAGGAGCGACGGCACACTCACTCCGCTGCTGCGCGCGAGGGTCGACAGGGCCGTCGGGTTCGCCGAGGCTCAGAAGAAGGCGACGGGCAAGGACATACTGTTCGTCCCGTCGGGCGGACGCGGTCCCGACGAGGTGATGTCCGAGGCGGCGGCGATGAAGAACTACCTGCTGTCGCGCGGCATACCCGAGGAGATGATAGCGGTCGAGGAGGCATCGACCGACACCGCCGAGAACCTGGCTTTCTCGAAGAAGACAGCCGAGGAAAGGCTCCTCGGCGCGGGAACGGCCCGGGCCGCAGGGACGGCCGGCGGCAGACCCGGGGCTGAAGCCGGGCACGAAGCCGGACGCGAAGCCGGACGCGAAGCCGGAGCAGAATCCGTGGACGTAGCCGTTCCGGAAGCCGGGACCGCAGCCGTGCCGGGCGGACCTGCTCGCGAACTTAAGGCGGCCTTCTCGACGACCAACTACCACGCGTTCAGGGCCGGCTGGTACGCCCGCGAGGCGGGCTTCGACGCCGAGGGCGTCGGCAGCCCGACGAAGGCGTACTTCTGGATAAACGCGTCGGTCCGCGAGTTCATCGCGGCCTTCGCGAACGAGATACGGCGACATCTCGCGACCGTCGGGTTGCTGACCCTGGCAGCTCTCCTGCTGACTGTCCTTGAATATGTCTCAAACAGATGAGCGCGGGCCGGGTGTCCGTCAGTGACGCCGGACGGACGGCGGACGGCGGACGGCGGACGGCGGACCGCGGACCGGAATAATACAAAAAGGAAATACTGAAAATGAAGATCACATCACTCGGACAGAACGGCTTTCTGTTCGACACCGGAAAGACAAAACTCATGACGGATCCCTATCTGTCAGACAGCGTGGGCCGTTCCGACCCCTCGAGACACCGCCGCGTGCCGGTCGATGAGAGCGTATTCGGCATCCGCCCCGACATCCTCTTTTTCACCCACGCGCATATCGACCACTACGACCCGGAGAGCGCGGAGCGCTTTCTCCGCGCATACGACGGCATCACCGTCCTCTGCCCGGAGTCGGTCTGGCGCGAAGTGCGGAAGTTCGGCGGCAGCCACAACTACGTCGAGGTGAGCCCCGGCGTCGAGTGGACGGAAGGAGACGGAGACATTCGCGTCGTGACGACCCCGGCCGTGCACAGCGACCCCTTTGCCGTCGGTGCTCTCATATACCACGGCGGGCGCTCCTTCTACGTCACAGGCGACACGCTGTATTCGAGGAAGGTCACATCGGCCGTCCCGCGCGGGATCGACGCCGTTTTCCTCCCGATCAACGGCCGCGGAAACAACATGAATCAGGCCGACGCTGAGAGGTTCGCCGCGGCAGTCGGCGCGAAGACCGTCTTTCCCTGCCACTACGGCATATATGACGACCTCGACGGCTCCGGCTTCGACATGCCCGGCACGGTGAAGCTGCGCCCCTTCGAGACGGTCGAGATATGGAAGTGACCCGACGATGAAGATCCGGGACATAAAATGCTTCACGGTCGACTGCTTCCGCACCAACTGGGTCTTCGTGAAGGTGTATACCGACGAGGGCATCGACGGAGTCGGCGAGGCGACTCTAGAGTATAAGGAAAAGGCACTCACCGGGGCCGTCGAGCATATCCGCGACGCCCTCACCGGAAAGGATCCGCGCGATATCGAGGCGATCTGGCACGGTATCTACCGCGACGCCTACTGGCGCGGCGGGCCGGTGCTCATGTCGGCGCTCAGCGCGGTCGAGATCGCCCTGTGGGACATCCTCGGCAAGTCGCTGGGCGTCCCGGTCTGGCGCCTGCTCGGCGGGAAATGCCGCGACCGGGTGCGCATATACGCGAACGGCTGGTTCGCGGGCGCCCGCGAGCCGGAGGAGTTCGCCGGGAAAGCGAAGGCTGCCGTCGCTCGGGGCATCACCGCCCTCAAGTGGGACCCGTTCGGGAAGAATTACATGAATATCCCGAACGCGGAGCTCGACCGGGCGCTGCGGTGCGTCGCGGCGGTCAGAGAAGCCGCGGGACCTTCGGTCGACCTGCTCATCGAGGGCCACGGCCGCTTCAACATCCCGACGGCGGTGACTGTGGCGAAGGAGCTCGAGCAGTTTCATCCGATGTTCTTCGAGGAGCCGGTCCCGCCCGACGACCTTGCGGCGCTGCGGCAGGTGAAGGACCGCTCGCCGGTGCCTCTGGCCTGCGGCGAGCGGCTCTATACGCGCTGGGACTTCCGGCGCTTCTTCGACGTCATGCCGGCGGACTATATCCAGCCCGACGTCTCGCACGCCGGCGGCATAATGGAGCTCAAGAAGATCGCGGCCGAGGCCGAGTGCAGGTATGTCCCCTTCGCGCCGCACAACCCGTCGGGGCCGGTCGCGAACGCCGCGACGCTCCAGCTCGCCGCCTGCTGCCCCGGTTTCGAGATCCTTGAGATCATGTACAGCGACGTCACGTGGCGCGCCGGCGTCACCGACGAATCGCTGAGATTCGAGGACGGATGCATCGTCATACCGGACGGCGGCCGGCCGGGCATCGGCATCGAGATCAACGAGGAGGAGTGCCTCCGGCATCCGTACCGGCCGCATACCCTCCGGCACTACACGGGGGCGCTCACCGACATACGTCCTCCCGAGACCGCTTTCTACTTCTGACGCGGCGCGGCCGGACAGCCCGCTGCCCGAACGGTATTTTGTATCATTTGAGAGGTGCAGGATGAATTTATTTGAAGTGCCGGGCCACGAGCCCTCATTCGTGCCCGAAGGCGCGGAGTGGCGGATTGCCATGGCCGACGAATTCGACGGGACAGAGCTCAACAGAGACCTGTGGGACTACCGGCTGTCGATGATGGGCAGCCGCTGGCCGGCCTGGACCGACAGGGGAGTCCGGCTCGACGGCCGCGGCAACTGCGTCTTCGAGCTGATGCTCGAGGACGGAAGGCCGGTGTCGTCGCAGCTCCAGACGGGATACAATTTCATGGACGAGCCGGGCATCCCGCCGAAGCCGGGCAGGTCGCTCCGCTGGCAGATAGGAAAGCTCCGCCGCAGCAGGTTCCTGCACGGACCGGGCTATTACGAATGCCGCTGCAGGCTCCAGCAGAAGCCGGGCTGGTGGTCGGCGTTCTGGATCCAGTCGCCGACGATCGGCGCGTCGGCCGACTCATACGACACCGGCGTCGAGCTCGACATCATGGAGTCCTTCCGGCCGGGCGAGGTGGCGTGGCGCAACCTGATCACCGGCGGATACGGACCCGACCGCATATGCATCAAAGCCGGAGAGGTGCGCACCGGCATGGACACATCGGTGTTCCACCGTTTCGGACTGCTCTGGGACGAGACCGGATACACCTTCTATATCGACGGTGAGGAAGACGGAAAGATCACGTCGCACTTCACTCCGCGGCCCGAGTTCATACTCATCTCGACCGAGGTAAGAGGCTACCGGAACGCGGACATGACGCCCGAGCCCGCGGCGTTCGAGGCCGTCGGCGACACCTTCCTCGTCGACTACGTAAGAGTCTTCGACAGGGCGTGACCCCGGAGCACGGAATGATACCCGAAGGAAGAAAAAAGGACGCGAACAGACAATGACAGATAACACAGGCAGCAGCGAAAACAGGGCCGTGTTCATCACCGGTGCGGCAAAAAGCACCGGATACGGCATAGCGGAGGTCTTCGCGGCGCACGGCTGGCACGTCTGCCTGACGAGCCGGAGAGCGGCGTCGGCGGAGGAGGCGGCGGAAAAACTCAGCCGCGACAGCGGCGTCACAGCGTACGGCTTCGGCCTTGAGGTCGGCCTTGAAGACGCCGTGAAGGACGTCTTCTCGCGCATCGACGGGCTGGGCCTCCGTGTGGAGGCCGTCGTGCTTTGCGCGGCGAACATGGGATTCGGGACCGACCCCGCCGTCGGCATGGACTTCTTCTCGGTGCCGGTCGACGAAGTGCGGGGCGTCTTCGAGACGAACCTCGTCTGGAATTTCACGGTAGTGCGCCAGGCGGCGCTGCGCATGAGAGAGCAGGGAGGCGGCTCCGTCGTCTTCATAGGCTCGAACACGTCGTATCGCGCGATACCCGGCCGCTTTGCCTACGGCGCCTCCAAGGGCGGTATAAACGCCATGTCGAAGGCGCTGGCCGTCGACCTCGGCAGATACGGCATCAGATGCAACACCGTGCTGCCCGGGACGATCAAGACCGAGCGCTGGGTCTCGATGGGAGACAGAAGGATCGTCACCGGCGAGCTCACTCCGATAGGCGACATCTCCGACTATTCCGACATCGCGAACGCAGCGTATTTCCTCGGGAGCGACCTCTCGAAGAACATCACCGGAGCCGAGCTGACCGTTGACGGCGGGATGTCGTGCCAGCTCTACCCTCAGGTCCTCGTCGACCTGAAGAGGGAAAAACAGGCGCGGAACGAAAAAAACCCCGGATAAGGAGACCCCCTCCGGCGCGGCAAAAACAAATGCACCGGTAAAACGAAAGAAACAGCTCTGGCTCCCGCAAAAAGAAATACTCCGGCAGAACAAAGGAAACCCCGAAAAAATGGCATCAAAGATCAGGAACCTTATCGCACAGACCCGAACCGAGACCGCGATACTCCTCCGCTGCATCCCGGCCACGGCCGTCTCGCTGTTCGTCGTCAGCGTTATCTCGATGAACCTCCTCGCGAACAAGACTATCGTCCAGACCGACTGGATCGCCCTCGACGGCGGCATACTCATCTCGTGGCTGTCGTTCATGTGCATGGACGTAATCACCAAATATTTTGGGCCAAAGGCGTCGAACACCATAGCGGTGCTGGCGGCTTGCATCAACCTGCTCACCTGCCTCATATTCTATGTGGCCAGCATCATTCCGTCGAACGCCGGGGACTACACCGAGCTCGATTCGATCCTCGGCGGGACCTGGTTCATACTCCTCGGCAGCACCGTCGCCTTCCTCGTGTCTGCCGTGATCAACAACTTCCTCAACTTCGCGGTGGGAAAGGCCTTCCGGAAGGATCCCGACGGCAGGCTCGCCTTCATCACACAGACCTACGTGTCCACGTTTATCGGCCAGTTCTGCGACAACCTGATCTTCGCCGTGATCGTCTTCATGGGATTCGCCCCGGTATTCTGGGACGGATTCCACTGGACCTTCATCCAGTGCGTCACATGCTCGCTCACCGGAGCCACGGCCGAGCTCCTCATGGAGGTCTTCTTCTCGCCGATCGGATACCGCATCGTGAAGAAGTGGAAGGCGCATGACGTCGGGCGCGAATATCTCGATCATATGGCCGGAAAGAGCGGCGAAAAGGCCGCAAATGCCCAAAAATGAGAAACAAAAGAGAAAAAAATGAGAAAAAATACCGGGTGCTGATCACAGGCGCCTCGGGCGGGATCGGGAGCGCCGTCGCGCGGAAGTTCCTCTATGCCGGCCATGATGTCGCCGGGATCGACATAAGAGACGCCGCCGTGACGGACCCCCGGTATACCCATTATATATGCGACGTCCGGGACGCGGAGGCGCTGCCCGACATCCCCGGCGTCGACATCCTGATAAACGCCGCCGGGACCCAGAACGGCCCCGACGACATAGGCGTGAACCTCGAAGGGCTCATCGCCGTCACCGAGAGATACGGCGTCAGATACGGCATAAGGTCGGTTCTCAACATAGGTTCGGCGAGCGCGCACACGGGCTCCGAGTTCCCCCGGTACGTCGCGTCGAAGGGCGGTGTCATGTCGTACACGAGGAATGTCGCAAAGCGCATAGCGCCATATGGCGCCACCTGCAACAGCCTCGACCCGGGAGGGGTGCTCACTGAGCTCAACGACCCCGTCGTAAATGACAGGAAGCTTTGGAACAGGATAATGAAGGAGACGCCCCTCCGCAGATGGGCGAGCCCCTGTGAGATCGCCGAGTGGGCGTATTTTCTCACGGCGGTCGATTCGTTCTGCACGGGGCAGTGCATCGTCGTCGACGGGGGAGAGTCGATAAACCAGAGGTTCGTCTGGCCCGAATGAGGTTGATCATGGAAAGCGAAGAAGAGAAGAAGACAACTGTAAAAACAGACGCGTCCGGAGCCTCGGAAGAAACCGCCGGAGCAGCCGCCGGAGCCTCGGAAGAAACCGCCGGAGCCGCGAAAGAGGCCGAAGGAATGCTTCGTAACGAAACAGATAAAGCCGCCCGGAAAAAGGACGGCGGCACACGCGAGCGGCAGATCATAAGAGTCAGCTTCGTCGGCATCGCGGCGAACCTCCTGCTCTCGGGATTCAAGGCCGCGGTCGGCCTCGTCACAGGCGCGATCTCGATCCTGCTCGACGCGGTGAACAACTTAAGCGACGCGCTGTCGTCGGTGATCACGATCGTCGGGACAAAGATCTCGTCGAAGAAGCCCGACAGAAAGCACCCGTACGGGCACGGCAGGGTGGAATATCTCACCGCCACCGTCATCTCCGTCCTCGTGCTCTACGCGGGCATCTCGTCGCTCACCGGCTCGATCGGCCGTATAGTGCACCCGTCCGACCCCGAATACAGCGCGGTGTCGCTGATCATCGTGGGCGTCGCGGTGGCAGTCAAGCTGGTCCTCGGCATTTTCGTGAAGCGCGCGGGGACGCGCCTGCAGTCGGACGCCCTGCGCGGATCGGGCCAGGACGCCTTCCTCGACGCCGTCATCTCGGCGTCGACGCTCGCCGCGGCGGCGGTCTTCCTCATCTGGCACGTCAACCTCGAGGCCTGGCTCGGCCTTGTCATCTCGCTCGTGATCATCCGCTCCGGCCTCGGTATGCTGTGGGAGACGGTGAGCAAGCTGCTCGGCGAGAGGGTCGAGGGCGAGCTCGCGAAGGCGGTAAAGGAGACCGTCGAGTCGACAGAGGGCGTGCTCGGCGCGTATGACCTCGTGCTCAACAACTACGGGCCCGACCGCTGGATCGGCTCGATCCACATCGAGGTGCCCGACGACTGGACGGCCGACAGGATAGACACCGTAAGCCGGAAGATCGCGAACGAAGTCTACCGGAAGGACCACGTGGTCATGACGGCCGTGGGCGTCTATTCGCACAATTCCGGCGACAGCGAGGCGGCGGAGATACGCACGAACGTCACGCGGGCCGCGATGGGCACAGAGCACGTGATGCAGATGCACGGCTTCTACTGCGACACAGAGAGAAAGACGCTCCGCTTCGACGTCGTCGTGAGCTTCACGGCGCCCGACCAGGCCGCCGTGGCCGAGGAGGTGCGAAAGAAAGTCGCGGAGCTCTACCCCGATTACGACGTCTTCGTCCAGCAGGACTCGGATTTTGCCGACTGACGGCGGCCTCCCGGCGGCTTTTTAGCATTTTATGCCCGACTTTCACAAAGAACTTGACTTTTCGCGCCGGATAATATATAATTATTCTTAATGCAACATCCAAAGATAGAAAAAGCGCCGGAGACCGTCACCGTCCGGCGCGCCGCGCCGTGCGACATCCCCGATCTTCAGCGGCTGCTGCGGCAGATCCTGGATCTCCACGCGAAGATCCGCCCCGACATATTCGTCGCGGGCACCACCAAGT
>JAFTCN010000011.1 GCA_017454675.1 Clostridia bacterium | reverse complement strand
TCCGATCAGTGGTGCTCGCCTTTCATCGCTTACTCGAACTCCGTTAAGAACATCATAATGTACAACGTTTCCACCGCCGGACTTGCAAAGAGGACCGCTGATGCCGCCGATTTCATGTTCGTATTCCTCGGGTGTTCCAGTGTCGACTACAGACTCGACACCGCTGTCCGGGACAACTACATCGTCGACGATGCCGGAGCGGTCAGGTATCTGACCTATGCGACCCCAGATGCACATGAAAATAACCGCATCGAGATCGCCTGGGGCATCGAGAACAACTATGTTACCGTAGTAAGTGCCGATAAGCTCGCCACCGGCGAGATCGCGTACAGGATCAACGAGGCCGCGGGAACCGACGGCTTCCGACAGACGATCGGAAAAGATCCGGCTCCGACTCCTTCAAGGGGATCTTCATCTGTTGCTTTTTCCGACGGCCGTTATCTCAACACGGAGACGCCGGTATTTCCGGTGCCCGGGTATTACGACGTGGGACAGGATCTTCCGTGACGTGACATTTTTTAAAAGATGATCGTTGAAGAAAGAGAAAACAAAGCGCCTGAAGATGCCGCGGCGGGGCTTGAGGCCCTGAGAGCCGGGTGCGCGAAATGCGAAAGATGCCCTCTCGGCGCGACCCGCACGAAGTCCGTCTTCGGGACGGGGAGCCCGTCGGCAAAGCTGATGTTCGTCGGCGAGGCGCCGGGCGAGCAGGAGGATCTCAGCGGAACGCCCTTCGTCGGAAGGGCGGGGCAGCTGCTCGACATGTATCTGTATGCCGTCGATATAAAAAGGGAGGACGTATATATTGCTAACATCCTCAAGTGCAGGCCTCCGAAGAACCGCGACCCGCTGCCGGCAGAGGAGGACGCGTGCATGGACTGGCTTCGCGGTCAGGTGAAGCTCATCCGCCCGAAGATCATCGTATGTCTCGGAAGGATCGCCGCGATGCGGCTGATATCTCCCGATTACAGGATATCGCAGCAGCACGGGCAGTGGATCGAAAAAGGGGCCTTCCTTATGACAGCGGTATTTCATCCCGCCGCGCTCCTTCGCGATCCGCGAAAGAAGGCTGACATGATGGAGGATATGAAAAAGATCGCCGCGAAACTCGCAGAAGAGTGAGAGAAGAGAATAAAAGAAAAGGGCAGATCAGCCCTGAATACAATACCCCCGGGCGGTTCCGCCCGGGGGTATTGTGTCCGGCCGTCATTCGGGCCGGGTGCTCATGTCAATCGTAGATATAGAGTATCTCGTCGAAGATGACGTAGGACGAGCTGTCGGTCGAGTATACGTAGCCGTCGGTGTAGCAGCGCATGTTCTCAACGGCCAGGTCGGGGAAGAGGCCGTCGGCGTCAGCTATCGGCTCCTTGGAGCTGTTGACGAAAGAGGTGGCGGGGATGTACACCCAGCCCTTGAACTGGTCGGGCAGCTGCATGCGGCAGGCGTTGACGTTGTTCGTGATGTTCCAGGCGAGTCCGTCAAAGTAGTATCCGACCGACCCGTGGTCGGCCATGTTCGCTCTGTAGTTGTTGACGTTGATCGTGACCGAAGCGCAGGTGGGCTTGCCGAGAGTCGGATCGTTCGGGGTGGTGTGGCTCAGGTCGACGTAGAACATGATGCCCTTCGCGCCCTTGACGTTGGCGTCGTAGAAGCTCTGGACCTGGATCTCGGCTCTGTCGCCGCCCGGGGTCTTTCCGTAGGCGGGGAGCTTGAAGGCTTTGCCGTAGATCGCTCCGCCGTCGGTGCCTACGAGCTCGACGTTGGGCGAGGAGTTTCCGCTGACGTAGTAGTGCGTGAACAGTTCGTCCTTGTCGAGGACATCGTCAAGGCAGTATGGACGGACGAACTTCTCGAGCGGCTTGCCGTCGGGAAGCAGGGCGGGGACGACGTCGATGAGCTTCTGCAGTTCCGCGTCAGCGAGTTCGCCGAACTTGTTCTCGTCGAAGTTGAACTCCTCGGCTGTCGTGACTTCCTCGGTGGTGACGTCCGCCTTGGTGACGGCCGACGTACCGGGGGCTTCGGTGGTGTCGCCGGCGCCGGTATCGGGTGCCGCGGTATTGTCGGGGCCGGCAGCCGTCGTCCCGGGAGCTTCCGTTCCGGCGGGCTTGTCGCCGCCGCAGGAGGCGAAGGCGAGTACCGACGAGACAAGGATCAGCAGCGCTGCGGCCAGCGCGGCGGTCTTCATAAATGCGTTTTTCATCGTTTTTTGCGCACGGCTGAACCGTGCATTCTCCTTTTGACAGTTATCATACGGTACGGCGGTCAGGGAGACCCGTACGGCCGCCGTACATATTATATCACATCATTCCCGAAAACTCAAGAAAGGATCGTGCGGTAGAGAAATGCTCTTCCTGATTTTCTGTCTTTTTGTTTTTCTATGAATCCCAGCAGCTCCGCCGCTCGCAGGGCGCGGTATGTGTCCCTCCCGCGGAATTTACCGGCCGACGCGAACACCGGTGCCGTAAACTCTTCGGGCAGACCTTCCGGCATTACCGCGCGAAGCTCTTCCGGGGACCGGTAGGTCCTGTCTTCGGCAAGCTTCGACGGCAGTATCTCGTACCTCGACGACATACGTCTCTTCGGATTTTTCGGACTCGCCTCGATGATCCTGTACTCCTCCTCCTCGACGCAGAGCGTCCGCAGCTCGACCAGTCCCTCATTCAGGTATTCGGCGATATATACCGCCTTTGGGAGGAGCGACGTGATGCTCTCCTTCTTCGGCGACATGCGGGGCGGCGAAGAGACGCCGCTGACGGGATCGATCCGGATGATCCGGCGGCAGAGCGCGACGGGGCACACGACCGTCACCGGCAGGCCGAGCTCCCGGGTGTAGTACCCGAGGCGCGCCTTCAGAGGATATAGCGAGCCGGTCTGGATCTCGTAGACGCGCTCTCCGTCGAAGATGTCGGCGGTGAACCCGCGGCCCATCGGGACCTCCTCGAATCTTTCGGCGTCAGGGCAGACGTACTTCTTGAATATGCGGTGCATCCGCTTTTCGTTGAGCGTTCCGACTCCGCCCGCCGAAGGCCCCGTCCTCGCCGCCTCCTCCGAACAGATCCGCAGAAAGCGCAGAGCGTCTTCCTCTCTCATGGCTCTCAGTCAGGTCTCTATGCCGGCAAACTGCCTGCTGTAGAGCTTGCTGTATTCTCCGCCGGCCGCGAGGAGCTCCTCGTGGCTGCCCGACTCGGCTATCGCGCCGTCGCGCAGCACGACGATCGTGTCGGCGTCGCGGATGGTCGAGAGCCGGTGCGCTATGATCAGCGATGTCCGGTTCTTCATCAGTTCGACCATCGCCTGCTGTATGTGCATCTCGGTCCTCGTATCGACCGAGGACGTCGCTTCGTCGAGTATCAGTATGCGCGGATCGGCGAGCACCGCCCGCGAGATCGACAGCAGCTGCCGCTGTCCCTGCGAGAGATTGCCTCCCGACTCGGTGAGCATCGTGTCGTAGCCCTCAGGCAGCCGTTCGATGAAGGTGTCGGCGCGGGCGGTCGCGGCCGCGTCCCGCACCGCTTCGTCGTCGGCGTCTGGACGTCCGTACTTTATGTTGTTGCGGACGGTGTCGGAGAAGAGCACGGTGTCCTGCAGCACTATCGCGATCGAGTTGCGGAGCGTCTCGAGCGGCATGTCGGTGATGTTTATGCCGTCGATCGAGATCGTCCCCCCGTCGGTCTCGTAGAAGCGCGTGAGCAGGTTGACTACCGTGGTCTTTCCCGAGCCCGTCGCCCCGACGATCGCTATCTTGCGTCCGGCCTTTACCGAGAGGTCAAACTTCTTCAGCACCGGTTTGCCCGGAACGTAGGAGAAGTCGACGTCTTTGAATTCGATGTTCCCCTTTATGTCGGAGGGCTTCACCGGGGCCTTCCCCTCATCCTTCTCCTCTTCGGAATCCATTATCTCGAAGATGCGCTCCGCGCCGGCCAGCGCGGTCAGGATCGACGCGTACTGGTTCGCTATCATGTTCACCGGCCTCGTGAACGACCTCGAATACTGGAGCATCGCCTGTATCTTGCCCGGCGTCATGCCGGCCCTGCCCTTTATGACGAGGTAGCCGCCCGTCGCCGCGATGAGCACGTACTGCAGGTTGCCGAGGAAATTCATGAGCGGACCCATGATCGAGCCCCAGACTCTCGCCTTGATCGAGGTCTTGCGGTATTCCTCAGACACGACGGCGAACTTTTCGACCGATTCGGGCTCCTTGCCGTATGCGACGACCGTCCGGTAGCCGGTGACCGTCTCCTCCACGCGTCCGTTGAGCTGACCGAGCAGCTGCTGGTTGCGCACGTAGTATTTACGCATGAACTTCGAGAGCATCGACGACACGAACACCGTCAGCGGGATCGTGATCAGCGCGACGGCCGTCATGAGCGGACTGTAGCTCAGCATCATCACGAAGGCGCCGATGAGCGTGAGCACCGCCGAGATGAGCGTGGTCAGCGACTGAGAGACGGCGGTGGACAGATTGTCGACGTCGTTCGTCATGCGGCTCATTATGTCGCCGTGCTTGTGACTGTCGGTGTAGCCGATCGGGAGCCTCGAGATCTTCTCGAAGAGGTCGCGGCGCATGAGGTACACCGTGCCCTGGGAGAGCCGGGCCGCTGTCCGTCCGAGGACGAAGTTCAGTCCCGCGGAGACGAGCGAGAAGGCCGCCATCAGCGCGAGGAAGGTGACAAGGCTCCCAAAGTCGACGGTCAGTTTTCCGTCTTTCAGCGAGAAGGTGTCGATCGCCTTCTGCTGGAACCGGGGGCCGAACAGCTCGAGCACCGTCACGACGACGGTCAGCGATATGATGAGTATGAGCGTGATCCGGCTCCTGCCGATGTACTTCAGAAGTCTGCCGAGCGTTGCTTTGGCGTTTTTGGGCTTTTCTCTGTTGATCCTCGCGTTCATGCCGCGGGGACCGCCCGGACGCAGTTCGAGTTTCGGGGATTCGTTCTTCTTTTCTTCAGCCATTCCGGTCACCCCCTCATTCGCCTGCCGGGACCTGCTTCATCTGCGACGCGCAGATGTCGCGGTAGGTCTCGGATACGCGCATAAGTTCATCGTGAGGAGCGCAGTGGACGATGCTTCCGTCCGATTCTATGACGGCTATGCGGTCGGCAGTCTTCACGCTGGCGATGCGCTGCGCTATCATGATGACGGTCGTGCCCGCAAGCTCCTTCGCCATTGCGGAGCGGAGCAGCGCCTCGGTCTCGAGGTCGAGCGCCGACGTGCTGTCGTCGAGGATCAGTATCTCCGGCTTGCGCACCAGCGCCCTGGCTATCGACAGCCGCTGCTTCTGGCCGCCCGAGAGCGACGCACCCTTTTCGGCCAGCATGCCGTCGTAGCCGCCCGGGACGGTCTGAACGAAACTGTCAGCCTGGGCGGTGACCGCCGCTGCCTTCACTTCATCCGGACCGGCGTCCGGCCTGCCCCATTTTATATTGTTCGACACGGTGTCGGAGAAGAGCTCGCTCTTCTGCATCACGTATCCTATCTTGAGCCGCAGCGCCTCGAGAGAGTAGTCGGAGACCGGACGTCCGTCGACGAGCACCTGGCCCGACGTGCAGTCGTAGAAGCGCGGTATCAGCTGTACGAGCGACGTCTTTCCCGAGCCCGTCTCTCCTATCACAGCCAGCGTTTCGCCGCGCCGCACGCGGAGGTTTATATCGCGCAGGACGTCGCGGCCCGAGGTGCCGGGGTAGGAGAAGCAGACGTTGCGGAACTCGACGGCCGTCTCTGACGACGGGTCGCCGTCGCTCAGAGTCCCGCCGGTGATGACGGGATCAGACTCCAGGACCTCGTTCACCCTCGAGGCAGAAGCCAGCGCTCTCGAGACCGACTGGAACATCATCGTGATCATCATGACCGACGAGAGCACCTGAGTGACGTAGGAGGTTCCGGCCATGATCGCGCCGACGGTCATGCCGGCGGCTTCGATCCTCACGCGCAGGCCGCCGATGAGGATGACGGCGATCGTCGCGAAGGACATCGTGACCGTCAGTATAGGTGAGATCCAGGTAAGCAGCAGCGATACCCGGAGCGAGGTGTCGCGCAGCCCGGTGCTGGCCCGGTCAAAGCGCTCGCACTCGTACTCCTCGCGCGAGTATGCCTTGACGACCCTCGCTCCGCCCACGTTCTCCTGAACGACGGCGTTGACCCTGTCGAGCTTCTTCTGCACGACAGTGAAATAGGGGACCGCCTTCGCGATGATCAGTCCCAGCAGCAGGACGAGCAGCGGCAGCGTCACTATGAGTATCGCGCCGAAGCTGAGTCCGAGGTTCAGGAGCATGACGGTCCCGCCTATGAAGAACATCGGCGAGCGGACGAACATGCGCAGTATCATCTCGACGAACTCGACGAGCCTCGAGATGTCGTTCGTCATCCTGGTGACGAGAGAACCGGTTGTGAAGCGGTCGGTCTGTTCGATCGAGAGCGACATGACCTTCCGGTAGGCGTCGCGCCGGAGGTCGTTGCCGAAGCCCTGCGAGGCGGTGGCGGCGGTCCAGGCGCAGAAGGTGCCGAAGAAGCCGCCGACGAGCGTCACGGCTATCATGAGCAGGCCGAAAGTGATTATTACGGCCATTCGGTCGGCGGGAGCCACGCCGAAGACCGAGAGGATTTTCGAGGCGACGGCTGAGCCGCCTTCGGGGGCGTTCACGTCGGTCCCCAGCACACCGTAGTTGATTATGAATGACATGAGGTAGGGCAGACAGAGGTCGGCCGCGACCTCGCCGATCATGATCAGCGGGGAGAGGATCGCCAGAAACCGGTAGGGTTTCAGGTAGCGTGCGAGTTTTTTCATCTGTTGACCTTGTTTCTGCAGAATAATTATAATGTCCGCGGCTCGCGCCGCGGAAATGTTCAAATTAAAAGGGACGGCGATGCGGCCGGTGTCAGATGCTTCTTTTCACCATGTCGCAGACGGCGTCGAGGTTTTCTGGAGCGACTTCCGTCCTGCCCCCGAATTCGATCTCCTCGAAGCACTTCGTCACCGCGTCGACTGTCCCCGGGTCCTCCCGCGAGGCCTTCGACTTGAGCTTTTCCCCGATCTCTCTCGGGGTGTCCGATCTTTTCGCGTGACCGGCTTCCGAAAGCAGCGATGCCAGCTGCGAATAGGCGAAGCGGAATTTCTCCCTCTTCGTCCTCCTTGACGCGAGTTCGGATGAGAACCCGTGCCAGTTCAGCCTGCTCTTCGCCGGCGTCTGGCGGCTCCTTATCCGCCGCTCGTCCTCCTCTGTGAGCTTCTCCTCCTCGTCAGCGTAGCTGAGGAAGAAATAATCGGAGGGTGTCCCCCTCGAGAAGAAGTCGGCGATCGGCCGGAAAAGGGCCTCGAAAATGAATGTGAAGAACCTGACGACGGCTGACACGAGCCTTTTCATGAAATTGGTGCGCGAGAGCAGGACATATGTTATGACCAGTACCGCGAACACGGCGAATATGATGAGATACCAGTATTCGGGGGTCGCCTTCGGTTCGGCCTTGCCGAAGATGTACTCGTAGATCGACGACCTCTCGACCTCCTCGTCGGGAGGGTCTTCGGTATACCCGGCGTCCGAGCCGCCGCGCGATGCGCCGGAGGCGATCAGCGCGGCAAAGACGAGGCGGAAGAGCGTGGCAAGTCCCGAGAAGAGGACATAGAGCACGCCCGACAGCAGCACGAACGATACTGTGAGCCCGCCCACGAGCAGAAGATTGTATCCGCGGGCGCGGTCGGTGAAGGAGGTCGTGACGATGCCGCGGTAGGACTTGCCGACGTTGAACTGGTTCGACGCCACCATCGCGCATACCGCGTAGCCGGCCATGCAGACCGCATTCGTGCCCTGCGTGTCGAATCCGGCGGCCGTGAAAAGGAAAAAGCCCACCAGCGAGACCGTCAGTCCGATAAAAGCTCCTCTGCCGGCCATGAGCCTGTCGTACGGGAAGAACCATACGAACGAGCCCATCATAAAGACGGCGAACGAGATGAGCCCGGCGAGGAAGGGAAGGACCGAATCGGGGTCGTAGTAGGCGCCGGTCATGCCGGCAGATGTTTCAAGATAGGAAGAGGCGAAATTCGCCGCGGCGAAAGAAACGGCGAGCGCGGGGACCGCCGCGGGCAGCGCCGCTCCGATGCGCCAGAAGCGGACATCCGCTTCGTATTCGCTGCCCGATTCGGGTCTCTTTATCTTCCGCAGAGCCGATATCGCCGCCTGGAAGAGGTTTCCGAGGATCATGACGGCGAGCACGGCTGCGAAAAGGAATATCTTCGGGACGCGAGCGAAGAGCTTCGACGCGGCGGGCACGGCAAAGGCTGATACGAGAAAATATATCCCGGCAAAGGCTGTGAGCCGGTATAATCTTTCAAATCCGGGGCTGTTTTCCCGGATCAGCCCTTTTCCGCCGCCCGTCCGCGTCATGTCATGCAGTCAGTCGAAAGGGGTGCTCAGCGGCGGCGCTTCAATACGGCGAAGCCGAGCGCGAGCATGGCGGCAGCGGGGATGAGTGCCGCGGCGGAGGAGCAGCCGCCCTCCTGCTTCGCGGGACCGGTCCCGGGGACTGCCGTCGTGACGTCGGCCGACGGCGCCGCCGTCGTTCCGGCATCTTCGGGCTCCGTCGGCTGTTCACCGCCGGCCGTGGTCACGGGCTCGGTCTTGTCGGGCACTTCGGCTTTGGCCGTCGTTTTTTCTTCGGTGGTCTGGAGCGACGCTCCGAGCGCCGTGAGGACGTCGGCGGCTCTCTTCACCTCGGCCTTGCCCTCGTCGGTGAGTCCGGTCGCGAAGACCTGGTCGAGGTCGGAGCCGTTGGCGCCCTGGTCGGCGATATAGAGCACGCCGCCTGTGTAGCGCATCGTGACGAGCGAGTTGACGGGGTCCTTGAACATGAGTTCGAGCGACTCGTCGAGCGGGATCACGGTGTTGTCGGTCGTGACGTTGAATGTTGCCAGCTGCCGGAGCGTGTTCTTGTCGTAGACATTGATCTCGCAGGGGCTGTTCTGGGAAGAGCAGAGGACGGTGTCGTCAACGAGGCAGACTCCGTATCCCTTGCGCTGCTCGACGTTCCCGAGCACTGTCTTTCCGTCTTCGGAGAGCTTCATGAGCCCGGCGCCGCTGTCGGAGGTGTAGGCGATGTAGATCGTTCCGTCGTCATCTACGTCGATGTAGTTGGCGTCCTTGATCTTGCCAGTTTCGACCTTGTAGGTGTCGCTGCTGAGGACTATGCGGCCCCCGTCGCCGAACCCGGTGTCGAGGACGGGCGCCTCGGGCGTCGTCACGTTGAACCTGTAGAGGTAGTCCTCGTCATAGTTTAGGATGGCGTAGAAGTAGTAGTTCGAGCCCACTATCCTGACTCTGACTCCGTTGACGCCGATCTTGGTGTTGGCGGGGTCGTGGAAGATGTTGGTGACCGAAACGGTCTTGAGGAGGTCGTCCTTCCCGTTCTCATCGTACTTGATGATCGCGAAGTTGACGTCGATCTTGTTGGGGTTGTATGCGAGGCCGGCGTAGAGGTAGCCTCTGTCGTCGCAGTCGAGGCCCTTCGGATAGGACTTGGTCCCGACTTTTTCGCCTTCGGTCTGCTCGTAGTACCAGTAGCCTCCGGCATGTCCGGTCTCGGTGTCGAACCTGACTATCGCCGATTCGTTGGTGGGGTTGAGGAAACCGCCGAAGAGGTATTTTCCGTCGGGGGATACGGCGAAGCCTCTCATGCAGTACTTGCCGTACTCAAGGACTTCGTTGTCGGCCATGTTGATCGAGTTCACCTGCTGCATGAGGACGGTGAAATCAAGCGATGCCCAGTCCCCGTCCGCTATCGCGGCGGAGGAGAGGGACATGACCGGAACGAGTATCAGCGCTGCGATCAGCGCGGCCAGAACGGAAAGGGACATTGCTCTTTTTTTCATTTTTCTGTGTGCTCCTTCTTTTGATTCTGATATGTGTCCTGAAGCGGTCGCGGCATCAAAGGAAACTCATGATGAGCATCCAGCTCTTACGGTCGAGAGTCGCGAGGCTCTCGATCTCGTACCGGTTGTCGTCCGAATCGCGGATGATGACACGGTCGGGATCGTAGATCTTCATGTCGTTGTGGCGGTTGCGGATCCTGAAACTGGTGTGTCCGTGGTCGGTCTCTGCGGTGATCTTCAGCATGCCGGTCTTGTCGCTGCACTCGGTGATCTTCAGTATCTTGGGGATGAGGTAATAGTCGTTGAAGCAGGCCTTCACCGCTGCTGCGGAGTCGGGCGTGAGGTCGTCGTAAGAGCGGATCATGGCGATCTCGTGCTCGTCGCTGTCTATGACGGAGATGTAGTTGTCGCGGTCGGAGATCGGGAACATGCGCCGCAGTTCCGCCTTCTCCCAGACCTGGCCGTCGAACTCGAGCCGGACGGTGTAGACGTCGGTCAGTTCGATCTTTGCGGTCTTGTCGAGGAATCTGTATCCCATGGCGCGCCTCCTTACTCGAATCTGTTCTCCGCCTTGGCGGCGGTGAGCTTTTCGGACATCGACTGGATCTCGACGAGCTTGTAGTACTTGCCCCTGGCGGCGAGCAGCTCGTCGGGCGTGCCGCACTCGATGATCGAGCCGTTGTCCACGACGACTATCTTGTTGGCGCGGCTGAGAGTCGACAGCCTGTGCGCGATCATGATCGTCGTCCTGCCCGAGATCAGCCGTTCGATGGCCTCCTGGATGAGGTGCTCGGTCTCGGAGTCGACCGATGCCGTCGCCTCGTCGAATACGAGTATCGACGGGTTGCGGAGCACGGCCCTGGCTATCGAGACGCGCTGACGCTCTCCGCCGGAGAGGCCGACGCCCCTCTCGCCCAGGACGGCGTCGTAGCCGTCGGGCTGCCGCACGATGAACTCGTGCGCGTTGGCGACGTCGGCCGCCTGAAGGACCCGTTCCACCGGGCAGTCCTTCATGCCGTAGGCTATGTTGTTGAATATCGTGTCGTGGAACATCAGCGGCTCCTGCTGTACGAAGCCGATCTGCCCGCGGTAGAACTGCATGTCGATGTCACGGATGTTCACGCCGTCGACGAGTATCTCGCCGTCATAGTGATCGTAGTAGCGGAGCAGCAGGTTGACGAGAGTCGTCTTGCCCGAGCCCGTCGTTCCCACGATCCCGACGATGTCTCCCGGTTCTATCCTGAGGTTTATGTTCTTGAGCGTCTTCTTGGTGCGGTCGAACGAGAAGTTGACGTTGCGGAACTCGATGCTTCCCCTGATCTCCGGCAGAACGTGCCCGCGGCCGAAGTCATGCTCGGGCTCGGCGTCGAGGACGTCGAGTATCCTCTCGGCTGAGGCGAGGGCGTTCTGGTAGGAATCGTTGAGGTTGGCGAAGAATGTGACCGGACCGTAGAACATCGAGGCGTATGAGATGAAGGCGGTCAGAAGACCGGGGGTCATTCCGTCGACGCCCTTGAGCACCAGGTTGCCGCCCACCCACCAGATGAGTATCGAGCCGAGGCCTATCAGTGTACCGACGGTGGCGGGGAAGGCGTGCAGGATCTTGGCCGCGGAGGCGTCAGTCCTGTACCACTCGGCGTTCTTTTCCTTGAACCGTTCGGTGGAGTTCTGTTCGTTCGTGAAGGATTTGACCACTCTGACTCCGGGGATCGTGTCGGTCAGGACCGAGGTGACCGCCGTCCATCTTCTCCAGATGCGGAGGTAGAAGGGCCTGATCTTCTTGGAGAAGATCCGGGCGCCTATCACGACGAGCGGCACCGGGATCAGCGAGTAGAGTGTGAGCCGCGGGTTCTTGATCAGCATGATCACGATGATGCCGACCATCTGGAAGAACTGGACCACGACTTCCTGCGAGATACGGAGCATGAACGACTGGATGGTCGCACTGTCGCCGCTTATGCGGTTGATGACGGCTCCGGTCGACGTCTTGTCGTAGAACCGCATCGGCAGATACTGCGCCTTTTCGTAGACGGCGTTGCGGATGCGCATCACGACCCTGTCGCCGGCTTTGCGGAGCATTATCCCGCGGATGCAGCCTATGAGGTGGCTGACGATCTGGATCCCGATCAGTATGAATACGATCTGGAGCAGCGCCTGCCTTTCGTTCCCTTCGAACGGGGTCTTCAGGATATCGTCGATCAGACGCTTGTTCAGCATCGGAGGGACGAGCGCGATGGCCGTCGTCGCCACCGACAGAAGGATGGTGACGATCAGTTTCTTCCACTCGGGGGCGATGTAGACGAGCAGCTTCGACGCGACCGCCTTTTTGCTGGCGCAGTGGATGCACTCGACTCCCGGCGAGGAGAGGGCGCGACCGCAGCGCGGGCATACGCTGAGCTGTTTTTCGTAGACGGCCCGGACCGGCTCCATCGCCTCATCGGGGGATTCTCCTTCCGAGACCGAGCTGATGAAGGCGGCGGCCGCCTCGCAGAGGGTGTTGACGGCGAACGTGTAGCGGAAGACGTTGATCACTCCGCCGTCGCGCATGTGCAGCCTGAGGATCGCGTTTCCGTACATCCTCTTGTTGGCCGCGGATTCGACGTCGGCGATCTGCACGCGCCGTCCGACATTGCCTGTGTCGAACTCGTAGACGACGACGTCGGCGTCGCTGACGAGAAGCGCGCTGCGGCAGAACTCGGATTTGATCGAGATGCCGCCGATGACTGCGAAGAGCCATGGATGTCCGGGTGTTTCCAGCTCTGCGATCCTGTTCTTTTCCTCGATCGACAGAAGCTGGTTGAGAAGGATTTCTCCGGATTTTGCTTCCATTTCTTCTTTTACGGCCGCCGCAGATTTCCTTCTGCTCGAGCGGTCGGCGGGATGCCCTTTCGCCGCGGTCCGGTGACGCGGACCGGAGATTCGGTCGCTGATGCCGGCTGAGGGCGGGATGGCGCCGCGGACTGATCCCCGGCGGTGCCGTGCGCGCACGCGCACAGTACTGCGGATAATTTTATCATCAATAAGAAGAAAAGTCAACAAAATAATGGCGTAAAAGCATAAAAGATTTTTACGAAACACCGCAGGCGGGACGCCGGTCATCCTCAGTCAGCGGATCCGGCGCGCCGCGGACCGGAAAACACGCTCCGCGCGCATTTTCCTCCATGACTTCTTGACACCCGGGCGTCCGCGGGGTATAATTAAGGCGCGGCGCGGCGGCGGGGCCGCGGATGACCGCCTGCGGGACGCGGCCGGGGACGGCCTGATCACGCTTTCCCGGACGGCCGGCGCACATAAACGATCTGTGAGACAGGAGTAGAATTATTATGAAAATATTGAGGGACATCACGTACGGGAACGAGCCCGGACAGTTGATCGACGCCTTCCTTCCGGACGGCGGGGAGGAGACGCGCGCGCTCTTCCTTTATTTCCACGGAGGCGGCCTCGCCGGCGGCAGCCGCAGGGGGGCGGAGAAGAGACTGGCGCCGCTTCTGACCTCTTCCGGCATCGCTCTTGCGTCAGCCGACTACCGGATGTATCCCGGTGCGAAGTACCCGGACTACATCGAGGATGCCGCGTCGGCGTCGGCGCTCTGCATGAAGAAGGCAGAGGAGCTGTGCGGCGGCAGGCTGTACATCGGAGGAAGTTCTGCCGGCGCCTTCCTCACGATGATGCTCTGCTTCGACCGCGAATTCCTGGGGAGGTACGGCATCGATCCGTGCGACGTCGCTGGATTCGTCCACGATTCGGGACAGCCGACCTGCCATTTCAGGGAACTGAAGGAAAGAGGGCTCGACCCGAGACGTGTGATCGTCGACGAAAGGGCTCCGCTCTACTACGTCGGGCTTGCCGAAAAGCTGCCCCCGATGGCCTTCCTTTACGCCGACCGCGACATGACGAACCGGCCGGAGCAGACCGAGGTCATGCTCACCGCGCTGCGCCATTTCGGCTACGACATGACGCGCACGGTCTCGATGAAACTGCCCGGCACTCACTGCCAGTCGGGCAAGATGACCGACGCCGAAGGGAACAACATGCTCGCCTCGATAATCAGGGGATTCATACTCCGGACAGAGGAGATGTACCGCGGGGAGTGACGGCCGCGCGTGCCGGCGCTGCCGGCAACGTCTGACAAGGCGTCGAATGCCTGGTAAATGTGCCTAAATCCGGGAGAGGCTTTTTGAGCAATCCGCCGAAAATCGCATTCGCGGACACTTCTTTCGTGACGGGCGGTTGACAAGAGAGTGATAAAATGTTATAATATTGTCAATCGGACTATCATTTAAACCGACATTAAAAAAACAAGGAGATCAAATCATGCGCAAAACACTGTCTCTCATTCTCTGCACATTAATGATCCTGCCGATGCTTTTTATCGGCATCGGTGCTGCAGATCCGAACTATGATACCGCAAATGACGGTGACGTTCTCTATACCGTGGATTTCCGCGGCACAGACGGGATCTACGCTCCGTTCGTCTTCAGGGCGGCCAATGCTGATGTTGCAAAGGCAACATGGGTCGCTTCCGACGACGGCAAGTCTCTCGTCGGGACTGCGGTAAGCAATCCTGCCGGCGCGGTCTTCTTCGGAAGTGCCATCAAAGGGCTGACAGTAGGAGCGGGCAAAAAGTATACCATGACAATGAAGGTCGCTTTCCCGACCGGCAACGCGGGCGTATACTACAATATTGCCAGCCTTACCAATTCTTCCGGCTACGATCCCACCAAAGACACGACTTACCTCGATATGTTCGGCCTTTACGGACAGATCAAGTCCGACAAATGCATGACGATGTCCTACGGTGCAGGCGGCAAGCTGGCCGGCGAGAAGGTCTCCCTGCAGGCTGATTATACTCCTGTTCCGGAGGGTGTTGCCAACGACGACGAAGGTTTCGTCAATGTCACGATCAAGATCGACGGATTCTTCTACAGCGTCTGGTTCAACGACAAGCTTTACGACAGCTATCTTGTCGATCAGGTTTCATACGATGTGTGCCCGAACCTCGGCTTCTCCGTCTATCTCTACAACAAGAACGCTTCTGTCACGGTCAAGGACGTTGTGATCAAGAAGGGCTGCGACTATGCCGCCTCCAACACGATCTACAACAAATCGTTCAACTACGACAGTTTCGCTCTCGGAGCAAAGATCACTGACATCAATTTTGACGCGAAGTCAGGCGCGTTTGTCGCTCACAGAGTCCAGGACACGAACCCCGGCGATGTAAAATATGAGATCGCGGACGGCGGGAAGACCATTACGGCTTCGGTCAGCGGTTCGAGCAAGGCGCACTGGTACGGAGACGACTTCAACGGCCTCCGCATAACAGACAGCACCAAGTATACATTCATCTACAAAGTCAAGAACAATCAGGTGAACTACACAGGATGCGTTGCCTACAACGGAAAGTCCTCTGTTCTTAACAGCTCCTATCGTTACAACTGGTACGGAGTGTTCACGACCGGCGATAAATACGCCAATCCTAAAGTGAAGCTTGCAGCCGACGGTTCAAACTTCACCGGATACAATTACAATGACGATCCTATGATGGTGTTCCAGTCGTTCAATCCCAAGATCGACAGTGACGGATATACCGAGGTCGCCGCCGAACTTGACGGATGGAACTGGACATTCTATATGACCGATGCCGCCACCGGAAAGCTCACCAAGGTACAGACAGCCAATATGAAGGAACTCGGCACAGCCGAAAACAAGTTCAACGCCAACGCGAACGCTCTTTCATTCATCGTTTACACTTATAATGACGGTGTTTCCTTCTCGGTAAAAGACGCGGCTCTGTACAAGGGCACGACGGTTTCCGTCGATTATCCCGCTCCTTCCGAGCCGACCACGCCTACCGGTGATATAACAGTCTGGGTAGTGGTCGTTGCCGCCGTTTCGCTCCTCGGCATGGGCGTCGCGCTCAAGACCAGAAAAGCGTAATTACAGGAAATACACATACCGGCGTTTGAAGATCCAAACGCGATAAACAGCACCCCCGCGGGCACGCCCGCGGGGGTGTTGCCGTAAAGCATTTTTTTGTGATAAGTAGTATTTTATCAGTGTTTTTAGGTTGACAGTTATGTGAAAATGTGATATAATCTCAATAAAGAGGAATATGTGACGGGGAAACGGCATTGCATCGGCACAGAACGTACCGCAACTGCCGGGAGACCGGGACAGCCTCAAATGAAAAGAATCATTTTTATTAATCAAAAAGGAGAAACCACAATGCGCAAAACACTTGCAGTCATCCTCTGCGCTCTGATGATCCTCCCGCTGGCCTTCGTCGGCATCTCCGCCGCCGAACCGGAAGTCATCACGACCGCGGAAAAGTTCGCCGGCATGGCAGCCGACGGCAACTACAAACTTGGAGCCGACATCGCTGTCGCGGCTACCTACACCGAAGCATTCACCGGAACCTTTGACGGCGACGGACACACGATCACTCTTGTTGACGTTCCGCTGTTTAAAACGCTGACCGGAGCGACTGTATCAAATCTCAAGCTCGCCGGAACGGCGAAAGGAAGCGGCTCTGTCGGCGCGCTCGCCATTCAGGGATCCAACGTGACGATTACAAAGGTGACCAACAACGCTGACGTAACGTCGACTGGAGACTCAAAGTATTCCGGGGGGATTATCGGCTCGATTACGACCGGAAACGGCACTGCCGAAAAAGCTGAAGCCAGCACGTTCACTTCCTGTGTTAATAACGGGAATGTCGTTGCGGATACCGGAAACGGGCGTCTCGGTGGCCTGGTGGGAAACGCCGCCAGATATCAGAGATGCACCTTTAAACAGTGCATTAATAACGGAAACGTTTCGACTGCTGCGACCAAGACAACTCCATACGTTGCGGGAATCGCCGGCTCATCCTTCGGGGGCGACTATATCGAGTGCGTCAACAACGGAGCCATAACCAGCTCCAAGGTCGGAGCCTTCATGGGCGGTATTGTAGGAAAATCAGCTCCTTCCGCCCAGGGCGGCAATCAGGATCTTAACTTCACCAAGTGCGTCAACAACGGGAAACTGGTTTCCGGACCCGAGCAGACAGGGTATGTCGGCGAGATCGGCGGCATTCTCGGAACAAGCGGCTCTCCCGTAGTATCTTCGTCCAATCTTCCCAAAACAATTCCCGCGAATTTCTCCGCCTGCCACATCGTGATTACTCTCACAGACTGCAAGAACACCGGAGCCATCACCGGAACGAATGCAAAATATGTCGGCGGACTAATCGGATATGTTTACGGTATTTCACCCGTTAATTCTGCAGGTGAAAAAGTTGAGGCATACGAGTATGCCGTGATGAAGAACTGCGTCAATACCGGAGACCTTGCCGGAACCTACAAGGCCGATGCGAAAGCCGCGTGGCAGGCCGATAACAAGTCAAATCCGGGAGCTGCCGAGGGAACATACGTTTCCCACTTCATCGCCTATACGAATGTAATTGATACAACTATCGAGAACTGTATCGGCGCCGGGAAGCTGACGAACGCAAATGAGGACTATAATGTTGTCTTCGGTCTTTCTTCTGCGTCTGCTTCCTCTTACAGAGTCTCGGGCAACAAAATAATCGAGGGAATTAAGAGTTACTCTTGGGCCTGCGACGCGTATGTGCAGGATAGCTCGACAAAGGTTTACAGCGATCAGCTGACCAGTACTACCGATGCGACAACCGGGGCAGTCACCGTCACCGGCGACAGATCCGCGAACCGCATCGCGCTTTCCGCGGATCTTGCCAATAAGGTAAAGGTGCTTTCGGCGGCGGAGATGGCTGAGGTTCTCAACCCCACCGGCGGGAACACCGATCCCGGCACGACTCCCGTCGTCACCGGCGACACCGCCGTATGGGTCCTCGTGATCGCCGGCGTTTCGCTCCTCGGCATGGGCATCGCGCTCAAGGCCAGAAAAGCGTAATTACGTATGATCAACACCTGCGTTTGAATTTTCAAACGCAATAAGCAGCACCCCCGCGGGAATTCCCGCGGGGGTGCTGCTATAGGTCATCCGGAACGGACGGCCTCAATAGACGATGTCAAATATGTCGTTGAAGGCTCCGGAGGAGACTCCGCCGGCGATCATGGCGACGAAGATGATCACGTAAATAGCGATGAATACGAGCTCGATGATGCCGAAGATGATGCCGAGCTTGGAGAGGATGCTGCCGACTTTGGCTTTTCCGCTAAGTTCACCGCCTGCGTTGACGTAGGCGCGGGCTTTGTTCCGGCCGATGGCGCCGAGGATTATGCCGACAATGCTTCCGAATACCAGGCTGAGGATGCCCAGAACGAGAATCGGGGTGGTCTCGGGAAGATTGGCGGCGGGAGCGGGCCGGTAGGCCGGCTGGGCGGGCTGGTAGGCCGGCTGGGCGGGCTGCTGATAGTAACCCTGCTGGGGAGGAGGAGTCTGCTGCTGGGGAGGAGGAGTCTGCTGCGCCGGGGCAGCTGCAGGAGCCTGGACCTGTGTGCCGCAGTTGGGGCAGAACTTAAGTCCTTCCTCGATCTTTGTTCCGCAGTTCTTGCAAAACATATTATACCTCTTTCCGCAGCCTTACGGCTGCAATTTTTTATAGCGATAAAATATTGTATCACAACTTTGATAAAAAGTCAATTATTGTTTCGTCGAACTTCTCCCGGTCGGCCGGACGTATCCTCGAGTGCTCTCCGTGATCGAAATACACGATCTTTTTCTCTGACGGGCAGAGGTCAAAGAGCAGTCCTGCCTTGTCGGGCTTCGAGAATTCGTCCTCGAGGCTCTGAAGCATCAGTATCGGCTTTTTCAGCTTCTTTATGCGCTTTACCGGGCCGTCGTGCACCGCGTCGGCGCGCGAGACGATAAGCGTCCACAGCATAACGAACTGTACGAAGGGGAAGAGCGGGTGGCCGTCTTTGATCATGTGGTTTTTGAACGACTCGCAGAATGTCGTGAACATCCCCTCGGTGACGATGCCGGCGACGCAGTCGGGACATCTGTCGGAGGTTATGGCCATCATCGCGTTCGACGCTCCGATGCAGATGCCGTGCAGGACGATCTTTTCGACACCGAACTCCCTGCTGATGAACTCAGCCCAGGCTATCGTGTCGCTGTATTCCCTGAACCCGAGCGAGTTGACTTTTCCGTCCGAGTTGCCGTGCGCGCGCAGGTCGGTGACGAGCACGCTGTAGCCGGCGCGGCGGTACGGTTCGGCGAAATAGTAGGAGTAGAGCAGCGACTCGGTTCGTCCCGATATGATGATAACGGCTTTTTTGCTTCCGAAATCGAAGAACTCGCCCCACAGGCGGTAGCCTTCGTTCGTGATCTGCACCTCATGCCGTGCTTCTCCGTGCTCTTTCGCCCACTCCATGCCCTCTTCGAACATGGCGACCGCGACGGGGTCATCGGGCGCGCTGCAGGCGCGGCCCCATTTGTCCGGGCGGTTCCTTACGAGCAGAGTGAAATATATGATCCCCGACATGACGGCAAACGGCGCTATTACGAGGAATATGAAGGCGAGTACTCCGATGAGGATCCAGAATCCGGCTCCCATATGCTGTTCCTTTCTTCCGCCCGCGGCCGGCGTTCCAGCGCCTCACGGGCGGCACGGCTTCAGACCGTTCCTATGATATAATCGTAGATGCACTGACCGGCATCGATGAACTCGATCTCGGCGGAAGGGCAGACCGACAGGATCGCGTCTTCGAGCGCGTTCCGCTCTGGCTCGCCGCCTTCAGACATCTCGCGGCAGAACACGAGGAAGGTGCCGCGGGAATCGATGTCGGGTATGTTCGCGAGCGCCGACGCCGCCGTGTCAGCCGGGCCTTCGCCGACCGCGGTGATCTGACCGCCGCAGATAGCGATCTCTCTGCCGGAGCCGATCTTCAGTCCATCGTACGACGAATCGCGCGACGCCTTCGTCAGGGAAACCGACACCGTGCGGCTGCCGCCCTCGCGCATCTGCGCGATGCGGAAGTCGGTGTCTTCGCTGTCGGGGACGTCCATCGCGAGCGCGAAATACCCGGCTGCGATGTCGGGCGTCTCGATGACGGTGACCTTCGAGTCCTGGGTCATCGATGCCGCCTGCCGCGCCGCCATGATGATGTTGCGGCTGTCGGGCAGGACCGCGACGCGCTCAGCGCCTGCCAGCTTTATCGCCTCGATGAATTCGTTCGCCGAGGTGTTCATCGTCCTGCCGCCGTCGATCACGACGTCGCAGCCGAGCCCGGAGAAAAGCTTTTTCAGTTTTATTCCGTCGAACGGCCCGTCTTCGCCGTTGACGACGGCCACCTTGGCGAATTTCTTCTTCTGCACGGCCGCTTTCCTGACCGACATCCGGTCGTCGTGCTCGTTGTGCTGCAGCTGCATGTTCTCAAGCTTGAAAGTGAGAAATTCGCCGTACTTCCTGGCAAGCGCGATGATCTTCTCGGGGCACTTCGTGTGCACGTGGACCCTGATCCTTGAACCGTCGCGGATGAGGGCTAGCGAGTTTCCGAGCGACTCGAGCGCGGCAGAGAAGTCCCGATCGCGCAGGTCGTGATCGTACTCCGGGCCGTTCATCTGCTGGAGTATGAACTCGAGACAGTAGCCGTCGGTGAATTC